>DASYGK010000134.1:0-34912 GCA_035999905.1 Gaiellaceae bacterium
TCTCCTCCGCGGCCGACTCGGTCTGGACGAGGCCCTGGGTGCGCGCCACCTGCGCGAGCGGGCCGTAGGCGTCCGTCGCCTCCGTCAGCTGCGACTCGACGAGCAGGTCGGCGATCACGACGTCGGCGCCGGCACGCGCGAGGGTCAGTGCGTCTGCGCGCCCGAGGCCGCGCGAGCCGCCGGTGACGAAGGCGACCCGCCCGGAGAGGTCGATCTCGATCGCCACGCCCTGACCCTACGCCTCCCGCTCGTCAGCCGCGCGGGATGAAGAGCTCCTTGGCGATCACGAGCCGCTGGATCTGGGAGGTGCCCTCGTAGATCTGGAACAGCTTCGCGTCGCGCATCAGCTTCTCGACGGGGTACTCCTTCATGTAGCCGTAGCCGCCGAAGACCTGCACCGCGTCCGTCGTCACCTTCATCGCCGTGTCGGCGGCGAAGCGCTTCGCGAACGAGGAGTACAGCGTGGCGCGATCGCCGCGGTCGAGCATCCACGCCGCCTGCCACGTCAGCAGGCGCGCAGCCTCGATCTCCGTCGCCATGTCGGCGATCATGAAGTTGACGCCCTGGTGCATCGCGATCGGCACGTCGAACGTGACGCGCTCCTTCGCGTAGGCGACGGCGTGCTCGTACGCCGCCTGCGCGACGCCGACGGCGCCGATCGCCGTGCCGGGACGCGTGAAGTCGAGCGTCGCCATCGCGATCTTGAAGCCGTCGCCTTCCTCGCCGATGCGATTCGCGGCAGGGATGCGGACGTCCTGGAGCGCGAACGCCGACGTGTCGGTCGAGCGCTGCCCCATCTTGTCGAGGTGCGACTCGATCGAGACGCCGGGCGCGCTCATCGGGACGATGAACGCGGACATGCCCTTGCCGCCGCCGCGCGGGTCGGTCTTCGCGAAGACGACCGTCCAGTCGGCGTAGCCGGCGTTCGTGATGAAGGTCTTCGAGCCGTTGAGGACGTACTCGTCGCCCTCGCGCACGGCGGTGGTCTTGAGCGAGGCGACGTCGGAGCCGGCGCCGGGCTCGGAGAGCCCGAACGAGCAGAGGATCGGCGACTCGACGAGCGGGCGCAGCCACTGCTCCTTCTGCTCCTCGCTGCCGAACAGGACGACCGGGCCCGCGCCGAGGCCGTTCGCGGACACCGAGGTGCCGATGCCGGAGCAGCCCCAGTACAGCTCCTCGCCGACGAGCATCCCGTCGAAGCACGAGAGGCCGAGGCCGCCGTGCTCCTCGGGCACGTGGAGGTTCATCAGCCCGACCTCGTGCGCCTTCGCGATCACGTCGGCCGGGTGCTGCATCTTCTCGTCGTATTCGTGCTCCTTCGGCCGCATCTCCTTCGCGGCGAAGTCGCGCGCGAGCTCCCGCAGCGCCTTCTGCTCGTCGGTCAGCGCGAAGGAGACCCCCGCGGCCGTGCCCTGCTCGATCGTCGCCATGCGTCTCCTTCCGGGCCGTCGATTGACTAGTCAGTCAAAGTGTATGACCCCCTCTTGAACCCGTCAAACCAAAGGTTCATCCTCAAGGACGGCGCGGCGGCGTCCGATGGATGGATCGACCGCCCGACCGGGTCTGTCAGAGGGGTCTGAACAATCCACCACCGCCGTTTTGCTGCCGCTGCGGCCGCAGGGATCTCGATGCTTGCCGCCGCCTCCCCCGCGCTCGCACGCGGCCATGCGATCGCGCCCGCGATCCGGTTCGTCGCGGCCTCCAGTGCGAACTACACCGTCGCCAACCGGCCGCCCTCCGCGATCCGGCTCGTCGTCATCCACGTGACCGAGAGCTCGGCGCCGAGCGCGATCAGCTGGTTCGAGAACCCGCGCGCGAAGGCGTCCGCGAACTACGTCGTCTCCGGCAGCGGCTCGATCACCCAGATGGTCCCCGACAGCGACATCGCGTGGCAGGCGGGCAACTGGGCGATCAACCGCGAGTCGATCGGCATCGAGCACGAGGGCTACACGTACCGGCCCGGGTCGTTCACCGATGCCGAGTACCGCGCCTCCGCGCGGCTCGTCGGCTTCGAGCTGCGCTCGCACCTGCTGCCGATCGACCGCCGCCACGTGATCGGCCACAACGAGGTGCCCGACCCGAACCACGCAGGGCTCTTCGGCGGCTTCGCGCACCACACCGACCCGGGGAAGTACTGGGACTGGTCGCGATACATGCGCTACGTCGCGTCGTTCGCCCACGGTAGCGCGCCGGCGCCGACGTTCGAGCAGCCGACGGCCGCGGCGGCGCCGCGCGCGGCTCCGTCGATCACCGGCAAGGTGGCGGCGTCCGGCAAGGTCTCCGTGTCGTCGGCCGGCCTCGCGGACGGCCAGACCGTCTCGGGCTACGTTCGGTGGCAGGCGAACGTCTCGTCCGGCAACGTGACGCGCGTCGACTTTCTCGTCGATGGACGCGTGCGCTGGACCGAGAAGCAGCAGCCGTTCCGGTTCGGCGGCGACAACGGCAGTTGGGACACGACCGGTGAGACGAACGGCGTGCACGTGCTCACGCTGCGCGTCGTCACGGCGAAGGGCGCGACTGCGGGTCAGAGCTTCCGCGTGAACGTGGTGAACAGCCCGTTCGCGATCGCCGCCGCCGGAGTGGCGAACGGCCAGACCGTGCGGGGCAAGGTCGATTGGGAGGCGGTCCCGGAGGGCGCGAAGGCCGACCACGTCGACTTCCTCGTCGACGGCAAGGTCGTGCACACGGAGAGCAGCGCGCCGTACGTCTTCAACGGCGACGGCTCGACGTGGGACACGACGTCGCTGCCGAACGGGCCGCACACGCTCGGGCTCCGCGCGGTCGCCGTCGACGGCCGTATCGCCGAGTCGACCGTCACGGTGGTCGTCGCGAACCCGGCACCGCCCCCGCCGAAGACGCAGGGCTCGCTGACGAGCATCGTGATGAAGGGCGTGAGCGACGGGCAGCAGGTGAGCGGGCTCGTGCACTGGGAAGGCGCGGTCGGCGGCCCGCCGCCGGACAGGGTCGAGTTCTGGATCGACGGCCGCTGGCGCTGGACGGAGCGCTCGGCTCCGTACGTCTTCAACGGCGACGACGGGAGCTGGGACACGACGAAGGAACAGGCCGGCGCCCACGTGCTGACGGTGCGCGCCCTCCGCCGCGACGGTCTCATCCTCGACGCGCAGACGTTCACGGTGATCGTGCAGAGCCGCGTCGCGGCCACTGCGACCCCCGCACCGACGTCCATGTCCGTCGCCTCGTCGATCCCCGACGGGGCGACCGTGCACGGGAGCGTCGCGTGGACGGCGACGGTCGGCGGATCGGCACCGGATCACGTCGACTTCATGATCGACGGCACCGTTCGCCACGTCGAGCACTCCGCGCCGTACGAGTTCGGCACCTGGGACACGACGAAGGAGACGAACGGTGCGCACACGCTCGTCGTGCGCGCAGTGGCACGGGACGGCACGACGACGCAGACGACGGAGACCGTGCTCGTCTCGAACGCGCCGCCGCCGAGCGCCGACCTCGCAATCGCGTCGCAGTCGCTCGCGGACGGGCAGACGGTCTCGGGCGCGCTCACGTGGACTGTGGTGACGAGTGGCGCGACGCCGGACCGTGTCGAGTACTGGATCGACGGCACGCTCCGGCACACCGAGCAGGCCGCACCCTACGAATTCGCGTGGGACACGACCGCCGATGCCGACGGCGTGCACCGGCTCGTCGCCGTCGCCTACGCCGGCAGCCGCGTCGTGCGGCAGACGCTCAACGTGACGGTCGAGAACACCGTCGCGCCGCCGGCGCCGGCAGCGCTCGCGATCGCATCCGAGACCCTGCACGACGGGCAGACCCTCTCCGGCTCCGTCTCGTGGCAGACGGTGACGAGCGGGCCCACGCCGACCCGTGTCGAGTTCTGGATCGACGGCACGCTGCGCTGGACGGAGCAGCAGTCGCCGTATGTCTTCGACGGCGACGGCGCGACGTGGGACACGACGAAGGAGGCCGACGGCGCGCATCAGCTCCGCGTGAAGGCGGTGGCCGGCGACCAGACGGCGTCCGTCACGATCTCGGTGACGGTCAGGAACGCGACCGCTCCGGCACCACCGGCGCCGTCTCCCTCTCCGGCTCCCGCTCCCGCACCTGCACCGGCTCCGGCTCCCACTCCGCCTTCCACGCCCGGGTTAGCCGTGGTGTCGCAGACGCTCGGCGACGGCCAGACGCTGTCGGGCACCGTTTCGTGGTTCGCGACGGTCACCGGCAACGTGCGGCGCGTCGAGCTCCTGATCGACGGAGGGCGTGTCGGCAGCTTCCGCAACGGGCCGTACGGCGGGACCCTCGACACGACCCAGCTCCGAAACGGCACGTATACGTTCACGGCACGAGCCGTGGGATCGGACGGCACGAGCGTCAGCGCGTCGATCCAGGTCACCGTCGCGAATCCGTGAGCGTGCGCGCGCTCGTGACCGCCGCGGCTTTCGCGCTCGCCGCAGTGCCCGCGGCCTCCGCCGGGACGACGTTCACCGTCGCACCGGCCGGGCTGACCGACGGGCAGACGGTGTCGGGAGTCGTGCAGATCCAGGCCGCGCTCGACGGTGCGCCGGCGCAGCGTGTCGAGTTCTCGATCGACGGCAGGCTCCGTGCGGTCGCGCAGTCGGCGCCGTTCGCGTTCGCGTGGGACACGTCGCAGGAGCTGAACGGCCCGCACACGATCGAGCTGTGGGCCGTCGCAGCGGACGGCACGGTGGCGAGCGCCGAGATCACCGTCGTCGTCTCGAACACGTTCCAGCTCGCTCTCGACGGCATCGCCGACGGGCAGCAGCTGCAGGGAACGGTGCACGTGACGCCGCAGGTCACCGGGCTCGGCGCGCAGTGGCTCGAGGTGCTCGTGGACGGCGAGCTCCGCGCGACGCTGACGAGGCTGCCGTACGCGTTCGACTGGAACACGGCGCTCGAGACGGCCGGGCCGCACCGCCTCACGATCTGGGGCGTCGCGGTCGGCGGAGCGGTATCACAGGTGAGCGTGCAGATCGTCGTCGGGGCGGGCCAGTCCGCAGACCTGCAGACGCTCGTGGCGAAGACGCTCGACTTCCGCGCGCAGACATGGGCGCTGCAGCAGCTGATGCGCGTTCCGCGAACGCCGTCCGCCGCGCCCTCGGGAACGCTCGCCGAGCTCGTGCTCTGGCGCAGCCGCGCGGCGGCGGCGCGGCTCCAGGCGAGCCACCCGGCGCACTTCGACGACTGGATGTGCATCCATTCGCACGAGGCGGGCTGGACGAACCACGACACGGGCCACAACGGCCACTACGGCGGGCTGCAGATGAGCTTCGACTTCATGCGCGGCTACGCGCCGGAGCTCTACGCGGCGAAGGGCACGGCCGACCGCTGGACGCCGCTCGAGCAGATGTGGGTCGCGGAGCGTGCGTGGGCGAGCGGCCGCGGCTTCCATCCGTGGCCCGAGACCGCGCACATGTGCGGCCTCGTCTAGCCCCCGGAAGACAGAGCCAGGGAGGCGTCCGCACCCGGCTCGCGGCGGCTGAGCGCGACGGCGCCGACGACGACGAGCGCGAAGGCCGCGATGCGCGCGGCGCCGCGCAGGCCCCCCGGGAGCGCCTCGCCGAAGAGGAGCATCCCCGCCGCGATCGGCAGCGCGTTCGTCCAGAGCACGGCGAGGCCCGCCGACGCGAGCCGGCCGCCGCGCTGGAACGCGAGCTGCATGCAGACGAACGCGAGACCGTGGCACGCGAGCAGCGCCGGGATGAAGAGAAGTCGCATCCCTCCTGCGAGCGCAGCCTTCGTGCCGACGTCGCCGGCCGCGTAGAGGATCCCCGCAGCCGTGCCGAGGCCCGCGGCGGGTGGGAGCGCGCGCGAGACGAGCGCCGCCGCGACCAGCGACGCGACCATCCAGACGGCGGCCGACGACGCCGCGCCGTGACTCGTCGGCGGATGCGCGCGCAGCGAGAGGCCGAGCAGCGCGAGACCGCAGAGGGCCGCCGCGACCCCGACGCGCTCCGCGCTCGTGAGGCGCGGCCCGCCGATCGCGAGCACCGCGATCCCGCCCGCGGCCGCCGCCTGCACGAGCGAGAGCGGTGCGAGCGCGAGCGCGGCGACGTAGAACCCCCAGCCGCCGATGCCGCCGACGAACCCGACCATCCACCGCCGGTTGCGAAAGAGCGCAACGAGCGACGCCGCCGGGCGCCGCAGCGACAGCGCAGGCAGAGCCGACGCGGCCGTGTGCTGGAGCGCGTAGCCGCCGTTGATCGCCACCGCCGATGCGACAGCGAGGACGAGACCGAGTGCGGTCACTGAAACGGAAGGTACGCCTCGGCGGCAAGCGCCGCGACGCCGACGCGCACCAGATCGCGCCGGCGCTCGTACACGAGGAACCTCCGCTGCCAGGACGGGAAGAACTTCCGGTTGAACAGGAGCAGGTTGTCGAGCTGGAAGTGGCCTTTCAGGCGGCGCAGCGTGGCCGCTTGAACACGCTGCAGCGTCTGCAGGGTCGCATCGGGGGCCAGGAGCGCAGCGAACGGCGCGAAGTTCAACGACACGCGCGCAAAGCCGTGCTCGCGTGCCCACGCGATCGACTCGCAGATCAGCCATTCGGTGAGCCCGTTCGGCGCCCCCGGCAGCCGCGGCATCGACGAGAGTGAGAGCGCGCGGCACGGATGCGCGATGCCGAAGTGGAGGAATCCCTGCGCGCGACCCGCGACGTCGAAGCCGACGACGAACAGCGCATCCTCGTCGCCGAGCCGGAACAGCGCGTCGAGCGCCATCACGAAGCCGCGCTCCGGTGCGTCCCCGCGCCACGTGCGGGCGATCGCCTCGAGCTCGGCTCGCAACTCGGGACCGACCTCGCTCGGCCGCAGCACACGCGCCTCGAAGGCGAGCTTCTGGAGCCGGTGAACCGACTGCCGCACCTTCCTGATCGGCCGGCCCTCGAGCGAGAACGACGCAGTCTCCACGACCGCCTCGTCGCCGTGATACAGCGAGCGGAGACCGAGCGCGCGATAGAGCCCGAGGCTGTCCTCCGACACGCCGAGCACGGCGACACGCCACCCACGCTCGTGCGCGAAGTCGAGGAAGTTGCGCACGAGCGTCTCGTGCTCGGCCGCGTCGCCGATCGGATCGCCGGCGACGATCGCGACGCCGTTCACGACGCGATACGCGAGAAACGCGGAGCGGTCCTCGGAGAAGAAATAGGACTTGTCGGCGCGCAACGCGAACGGAGCGAGCGTGTCGTCGCCGAAACGCGAGACGAGCGATCGCACCAGATCGTGCTCGTGCTCCTCGTGCCGCAGGCGATAGCGCCACGGCGCCAGCCACTGCACGAGGACGTAGCCGAGCGAGCCGACGCCGAGCAGGAACGTCGAGATCGGGAACCAGTCCGCGACCGGCCCGTTCAGATGCTCCGCTCCGCGAAAGCTCAACCCGGCGAGCGCGCGACCGACGGACTCGAGCGCGAAGCTCGTCGAGAACGGCACGTCGGCCATCAGGCGATTCACCCACAGCGTCACGAAGCCGTAGCCGACGATCCCGGCCGCGAGCACCGCGGCATGCACGAGCAGGCGCGGGCGCGACGAGGGGTCTCCGCGCAGCCGGAAGTCGGCACGCCGGGCGACGAGCGCGACGAGCGTGATCCCGGTAACGATCGCGCCGTCGTCGAAACGACGTTCGATGTGCAGCACGAGCAGGAACGCGAGCACGGCGACAGCGATCTGCCACGCACGGCGGTTCCCGCGCGCGAGCCCGCGCCCGGTGAGCAGGAGCGCACCGGCGAGCGGCGCGACGAGCGCCTTCGACAGGCCGTGGACGTGCGCCGCGTCGACCGCGGTGACGAGCGACTGCCTGTGCTCGGGGAACAGGGCATCGGCAAGCGCCAGGACGCCCACCGCAGCGACGAGGAGGGCGAAGACCGTCCGGGAGCGCACTCCGCTCGCGCCGCGCCGTCCGAGCACCGCGCCGGCGAGCCCGGCGAGCGCGGCCGGGATCACGACGGCCTGCTGCGCGGCCGCCGCGTGAAACGCGTCGTGCGCGGAGATCTGGCGGACGACGAGAATCGAGACGCCGTTCACCGCGTACAGCCAGCCCGCCAGGAGCGTGGCGAGCAGGAGACCCGCCGTGAGCCGCTCGGCACGCGCCCACCGCGCGAGCAGTCCGAGGAGCACGGCGGCCGCGAGCCACGCGCCGACGAACAGCAGCATCGGGACGCCGGAGTGCTGCGGCAGCTCGTCGAGCGCCAGCGCGTCGCGCACGACCGGGCCCGGCAGGGTGACGTGCGGGCGCAGGACGTACAGCCAGCCGGTCGTTGCGAGCACGACGCCGAGGGAGAGCAAGGCCGCGGCCGCGCTGCGCGCGAACCTAACCATGTTGGCCGAGCCTCGATGCGACGGCGGCGTACGCGCGCGTCGCCTCGCGCCGCCACAGCGCCCAGTTGTGGCCGCCGTAGAAGTCGATGTAGCGGTGCGGCAGCCCCATCTGTGTCAGCTCGCGCGCGAACTTCGCGTTCTGTCGCTGGAGCTTGTCGTTCGATCCCGAGTAGAACCAGAAGTACGTGCCGCGTGCCCGCAGCTCGGGCGCGACAACGCGGAGCAGCCGGCGCGGATCGTTCGCGGCGAGACGCTGGAGCGACGAGCCGAAGAGCGAGCGGATCGGATCCGGCCGCTCGTATCCCGACCAGCTCTCGATCACCGAGAACTCGCCGGGGTGCTGCAGTGCGATGTTGATCGCGCCGTACCCGCCCTCCGACAGGCCGCCGATCGCGCGCGCGTCGCGCATGCGGATCGTGCGGTAGCGCCGGTCGATCGCGTGCACGAGGTCCCGCGCGACGAACGTCGCCCAGTCGTTGTGCGCGGACACGCCGTTGACCCACTCCTCGTCCGTGAACGTGCCGGTCGAGCCGAAGGGCATCACGAGGATCAGCGGCTGCGCACGATGCGACGCGGCGAGCGTGTCGTCGACGATCCCCATCTGGACGGTCTCGAGGAACGCGAGCGGCCGCCCGGGGAAGCCGTGCAGGAGATAGAGGACGGGGTAGCGCCGGTGCGGATGCGTCGCGTACCCGGACGGGAGATACACGTACGCCTCCTGCTTCCGGCCGCCGAGCGCGGGGCTCTGCACCAGCAGGCGCTGCAGCGTGCCGGGCTGCCGCACGAAGCTCGGCTCGACGGGAGGCGGGAAGCCGCGATATTGGAGGAAGTTGTCGACGTACCCGCGGACGCCGGAGAGCCCGACGACGAGGAATGCCGCCAACGCAACGGCGGCTGCGGCTGCAGCCGGGGCAGGGAATCGACCCAACCTCACTGCGGTCACCTACGGAGGGTAGGCCCGGTACCCTGAATCGCACCTTGCCGCGCGCCTCTCATCGGGCCGGGCTCATCGTCCTGGCGTCTTCCGTCGCAACGTTGCTTCTCACCGCGACGGGCGCGACCGCTGCGCCGCGATCGCTCGACGTCGAGTTCCAGTCGCAGGCGATCGGCGGCCACCTCCACTACGTCGTCTACCTCCCCGACGGGTACGACACGTCGACGACGCGCTATCCGGTGCTCTATGTCCTGCACGGCCTTCCGGCGACGGGCACCGGCTACCGCGGCATGAGCTTCGTGCAGCCGGCACTCGACCGCACCGGTGACGCAGCGATCGTCGTCGCGCCGCAGGCGTCCCGCGACGGCGAGACCGATCCGGAGTACCTCGACCGCGGGCCTGGCGACCGCTGGGACACCGCGCTCACACAGGAGCTCGTGCGCACGGTCGACGCGAACTACCGCACGATTCGCTCGCGCGCGGCGCGCGCGCTCATCGGCCTCTCTGCCGGCGGCTACGGCGCGATGCACCTCGGGCTCAGGCATCTCGACGAGTTCTCGGTCGTCGAGTCGTGGAGCGGCTACTTCCATCCCACCGACCCGGAGGGCACGAAGCCGCTCGACCTCGGTTCCGCCCTCGCGAACGCGCACGCGAACGTCCACCGCCAGCTGCAGGCCGACCTCGGGCGCCTGAAGGCGCTGCCGACGTTCATCGCGTTCTACGTCGGGCAGGACGACTGGCGCTTCGCGCCGGAGAACCAGCAGCTGAACCAGGAGCTCTCGCGCGCCGGCGTCTCGCACGTCTTCCGGATCTATCCGGGCGGCCACGAGCAGAGCCTCTGGCAGCGGTACGCGACGGAGTGGCTGCGCCTCGCGCTCGCGCACCTCACCGCCGCCGGCTGAGAGGCGCGGAGTACGATTGCCACCGGTGGCCACGACCGCGAAGCAGACGACGCTCGACCCGCGCGACTTCCTCGCGCTCGACGCGCTGCTCGACGACGAGGAGCGCGCGATCCGCGACACCGTGCGGCAGTTCGTGCGCGATCGCGTCGTGCCGAACGTCGGCGAGTGGTTCGAGCAGGGGATCCTGCCCGGCGAGCTCGTGAAGGAGATCGCGCAGCTCGGCCTCTTCGGGATGCATCTGGAGGGCTACGGGCTGCCGGGCGCGAGCGCCGTCGCGTACGGGCTCGCGTGCATGGAGCTCGAGGCCGGCGACTCGGGCGTGCGGAGCCTCGTGTCGGTGCAGGGATCGCTCGCGATGTTCGCGATCTGGCGCTGGGGCTCCGAGGAGCAGAAGCAGCGCTGGCTGCCCGCGATGCACGAAGGCGACGCGATCGGCTGCTTCGGGCTGACGGAGCCCGACGCCGGCTCCGACCCCGGCTCGATGCGCACGCATGCCAAGCGGGACGGGTCGGACTGGGTCCTGAACGGCGCGAAGATGTGGATCACGAACGGCACCGTCGCCGACGTCGCGGTCGTGTGGGCGCGCACCGACGACGGCAAGATCAACGGCTTCCTCGTCGAGAAGGGGATGCCGGGATTCGAGGCGCCCGAGATGAAGCACAAGCTGTCGCTGCGCGCGTCGATCACGTCGGAGCTCGTGCTGCGCGACGTGCGCGTGCCGGAGGCGAGCCGCTTCCCGGAGATCGACTCGCTGCGCGGGCCGCTCTCCTGTCTGAACGAGGCGCGCTACGGCATCGTCTGGGGCGCGGTCGGCGCAGGCCGCGCGAGCTTCGAGGCGGCACTCGACTACGCGAAGGAGCGAATGGTCTTCGGCAAGCCGGTCGCGGGCTACCAGCTCACGCAGCAGAAGCTTGCCGAGATGGCGCTCGAGATCAACCGCGGCACGCTCGTCGCCTTGCACATCGGCCGCATGAAGGACGACGGGACGTTGCGTCCCGAGCACGTCAGCATGGGCAAGATGGGCAACGTCCGCGGCGCGCTCGAGGTCTGCCGCACCGCGCGCACGATCCTCGGCGGCAACGGGATCACGCTCGAGTATCCCGTGATCCGCCACATGAACAACCTCGAGTCGGTGCTCACCTACGAGGGCACCCACGAGGTGCACACGCTCGTCGTCGGCCAGGCGCTGACCGGCGAGAGCGCCTTCCGCTAGCTCCTACTCGCCGTCCCAGTAGTCGAGCTCCGGCGAGTCACGCAGCATCGCCCGCTTGCCGTGCGAGGGAGCGTCGACCAGCAGCTTGCCGCTGTCCGGATAGCCCGCGACGTAGACGCCGGACTTCGTCGAGCCGATCAGCACGCGGAACGGCGCATCGCCGTCGTTGCGCAGCTGGTGCGCGCCCGCCTCGCCCTCCGGGAACGCGACGATGTCGCCGGGGGAGAGCACGCGCTCGCCGTCGGGCGCGCGCAGTGTCGGCGCGCCCGAGACGACGACGAGGAACTCCTCGCAGCCGAGCTCCCAGTGATACGGCCACAGCTTCTCGCCGGGCGGCGTCTCGTAGATCGTCGCGCCGAGCAGCTCGGCGCCGAGCAGGCGGCCGACCTGCGTGCGGCGGTGCGCATAGCCGGGCTTCTCCTCCGCGTCGTCGAGCGCGCCGTCGTGCAGGTTGAAGACGTCGCTCACGTCTCGCCGTCGAAGTAGTCGAGGTTGTTCTCCGGCCGGTTCCGCAGGCCCTTGTAGGTCCCGTCCTCGTCGAGCCACGACGCGCCGATCTTGCCGCTGTCGGGGTAGACGCAGATCTCGAGCGGCGAGATCGACGACAGCATCAGCACGCGCACGACCTCCGCCGTGTCGTTGCGCACCTCGTGCGCCCCGCCCGACCCGCGCCGGAACACCGCGACGTCCCAGGCGCGCAGCGGCTGCTCGCCGTCGGGCTCGCGCAGCGTCGGCTCGCCCTCGAGCACGAGCAGCCACTCCTCTTCTGCGACGTGCCAGTGATACGGGCAGATCCGCTCGCCGGGCTGCAGCTCGTAGATCGTGCCTCCCCAGCCGAGCGCGCCGAGTGCCGGCCCGAGCTGACACTCTCGCTGCGCGTAGCCGGGCCGCGTGGTCTCCGGCAGGAGCTCGACGTCGAAGAGATTCGCGCTCAGAAGCCTTCGCCTTCCGGCGGCGGCAGCGGGCTCGTCGCGAGCCCGGGTCTCGCGCCGCCCTCGTTGTACTCCGACGGCGCGACGTCGTTCGGCCCGTCGGCATAGAAGAGGCTCGCGAGCCGCTGGATCTGGCGCCGTCCGGGCCCGAGCTCGAACTGGCCGCCGCCGTACATCGTGATCCCCCGCTCCGCGCACGCGTCGAGGCACTCGGCGAGACCGCGCACCGTGCCGAAGCGAGACGGCTTGATGTTGAGCCAGCGCGGCTCGAGCGGTAGCGCGTCGAGGTCGGCGAGCGAGTGGATCGGCGCGTCGAAGCTCAGCCTGTCCTCGGCGCCGGCGAGCGCCTCGCGGCAGCCGTCGTCGAGCCACGGATCCTCGATCACGACGCCGGGCAGGCACTCGACGACGCTTCGGTACTGCTCGGGGTCGGGAGCGAGATCGACCGACGTGCCGCGGTAGTACGCCTTGAGATCGACGACGCGCACGCGGTCGGTCGACGCGAGGTGCTCCATCGTCGCCCGGTGCCAGGCGGCCTCCACGTCGAGCTTGAACTCGAGCGCCGGATCGAGCGCCAGGTACGGCTCGATCTCCGACCGCGTCGAGACGACGAACCGCACCGGCCGGTACTCGCGTCCGACCGCGGCGGCGAGCGATTGGCCGCTCTGCCGCAAGGCGAGGTCGAGCGCGGCGCTCTCGAACGCCCAGCGCCGGTAGTCGATTCCCGCCGCCTGCTCCGGCTCGGACGACCAGAGCTCGAGCTGGTCGAGCCGCTCCGAGAGCTCCGCCAGCGTCCAGGTGCCGGCGAGCATCAACTCGGCGGGGAACCGGTCGTGGTCGGGGGCGACGTAGGTCACGTCCTCTCCCTCGCCGCTCCAGCCGTCGCCGCGAAGCACGACGGTCGTCGTGACGCGCGTCCAGCCGCCGCCGGTCGAGAGCTCGCGGCGCTCGAGCGCGTAGTCGTCGACGCGCACCTGAAGGTCTGCGAGGGAATCCCAGAGAGGCATACTCCGATCCTATGAGCCGCGCTCTGGCCTGCGCTGCAGTACTCGTGCTCTGCAGCGCGACCGTCGCGTCTGCGGCCCTCCCGCGCGCGGGCGCGCTCGTGCCGGGTCGCTCGCTCGCAGGCATCCACCTCGGAGAGACGGGCGCGCAGGTTCGGGCTGCGCTCGGCCGTTCGTACGGTGTGTGCCGCGGCTGCGCAGTGCGGACGTGGTACTTCACGTACCTCCGCTTCGACCGCCGCGGGCTCGCGATCGAGCTCGCGGGCGGCCGCGTCTCCGCGGTGTACACGTTGTGGCAGCCGGCCGGGTGGAGCGCCCCGGGCGGGCTGAAGCTCGGTACGCCGCAGGCCGAGATCACGAATGCTGCCGGGCCCTTGATCCCGGTCACGTGCAGCGGATACGACGCGCTCACGCGCGACGACCCGGGCGCGCGCACGGTGTACTACGTCGTCAACGGGAGCCTGTGGGGCTTCGGGCTGATGCGCGCGCACGAGAGCCCGTGCCGGTGACGATCGGGCTCGACGACATCCGCGAGGCGGCCCGCGGCCTCGACGGAGTCGCAAACCGCACGCCCGTGCTCACGTCCCGCACGCTCGACGGGATGGTCGGCGCGTCGGTACACGTCAAGGCGGAGTGCTTCCAGCGCGGCGGCGCCTTCAAGTTCCGCGGCGCGTACACGAAGATCGCGTCGCTCGATGCAGCGGCGCGCGCACGCGGCGTGCTCGCGTACTCGTCCGGGAACCACGCGCAGGCGGTCTCGATCGCGGCGCAGCTGCTCGGTACGCACGCGACGATCCTGATGCCGGCCGATGCACCGCAGGCGAAGGTCGACGCGACGCGCGGCTACGGCGCGACGATCGTCGAGTACGACCGCTGGACGGAGAACCGAGAGGAGATCGGCGCCGCGCTCGCCGCGGAGCACGGCCTCGAGCTCGTGCGGCCGTACGACGACCCGTTGGTGATCGCAGGCCAGGGAACAACGGCGCTCGAACTGCTCGACGAGGTCGCCGACCTCGACGTGCTCGTCGTTCCCGTGGGCGGCGGCGGGCTGATCGCCGGGTGCGCGACCGCCGCGAAGGCGCTTCGACCCGAGATTCGCGTCGTCGGCGTCGAGCCTGCAACCGGTGACGACACGCGCCGGTCACTGGCTGCCGGCGAGCGGGTGCACAACGGCGTGCCGCGCACGATCGCGGACGGCCTGCAGGCGCCGATCCCGGGCGAGCTGACGTTCGAGGTGAACCGCCACGTCGTCGACGAGATCGTGACCGCGACCGATGCGGAGATCCTCGACGCGATGGCGCTTCTCTTCGACCGGTTGAAGATCGTCACCGAGCCGAGCGGGGCGATCGGCATCGCGGCGCTCTCGTCCGGGCGCATCGACTTGGCGCGCGGCTCGCGCGTCGGCGTGATCGTCTCCGGCGGGAACGTCGGCGTCGCGCGCTTCGCGGAGCTGCTCGGGCGCGTCTAGGACGCGAAGCCGGCGCAGAGCACGTCGACGAGCGTGCGCTCCGCGGCGGCGACGGCCTCGACGCCGTCCGGGATCTGGCCGAGCACCCAGCCGCTGAGCAGCTCCTCGATGCCGCCGTAGAACACGATGCCCGCGAGGCGCGCGTCGAAGTCGCTGCGGAACTCGCCCGTCTCCTGGCCGCGCGCGATGATCCGCTGGATCGCCTCGATCGGCTTCACGAGCTCGCCGATGCGCTGCTGCACCTCGGCGCTGCGCGCGATCTCGCGCACGAGCACACGCACGACGTCCGGATGGATACGCCACGATCCGAGCAGACGTGCGGTGACGCGCTCGAGCTGCGCACGTGCGGTCGCATCCGACGTCTCGATCGCGTCGATCTCAGAGAGCAGGTCGCTCCACGTCTCGCGGAAGATCGTCTCGAGCACCTCGTCCTTCGACGAGAAGTAGTGGTAGAGGAGCCCGTGCGCGACGCCGGCCTCCTCCGCGATGTCGCCGACGCGCGAGGTGTGGAAGCCCTTGTGCGCGAACACGCGGACGGCGGCGTCGAGGATGAGTCGCCGTTTCTCCTCCGCTCCTGTGGAACGCACCGCCAAGGCGGCTCAAGGGTAGTGGTAGGTTCGGCCCGGATGCAACGGCCGCTCGCGGGGATGCTCGTCGTCGACCTGACCCGCTACCTGCCGGGAGCGTTCGCGACGCGGGAGCTCCAGCGGCTCGGCGCCCGCGTCGTGCGGGTCGAGCAGCCGGGGGGCGACCCGATGCGGGCGACCGCGCCCGGCTGGTACGAGGCCTTGAACGCGGGCAAGGAGGTGGTCAGCCTGGACCTGCCCCGGGAGGCGGCGGCCCTGCGGGAGCTGCTCGCGGAAGCCGACGTCGTGCTGGACACGTTCCGGCCGGGCGTCCTCCCGCGCCTGGGGGTCAGGCCCCAGGACGTGCCCACGCGGGCCGTGGCCTGTTCGATCACGGGCTTCGGGGAGGGCGGACGGCACGCCCAGCGCGCGGGACACGACCTGAACTATCAGGGCTGGGCGGGCGTCCTCGACGACACGGCGCCCGCGTGGCCGCCCGTGCAGATCGCGGATCTCGCGGCCGGAGGGATGGGCGCCGTGACGGAGATCCTCGCGGCGCTCCTGGCGCGCGAGCGCACGGGCGAGGGGGCACAGCTCGTCGTCTCGATGACGCACGGCACGCACCGGCTCGCGAGCTTCCGGCTCGCCGGCGACCCGCGGCCGCGCCTGCTCACGGGCGACCTCGCGTGCTACCGGATCTATGCGACCGCCGACGGCCGCTGGCTCACCGTCGGCGCGCTCGAGCCGAAGTTCTTCGCGCGCCTCTGCGAGCTCATCGGGCTACCCGGGCTCGCGGAGCGGCAGTACGACGAGGAGCAGGAGACGCTCGCGGCCGAGCTCGCACGCGTCTTCGCGACGCGGCCGCTCGCGGCGTGGCTCGAGCTGTTCGAGCACGAGGACGTGTGCGTCGGCCCGGTCGCGACGCTCGCAGAGGCGGCGGCCGACCTGGATGCCGAACCGGGGAGCTGACCGCATGCGGGGTGTTTCCTCGCCGGGCGACAAAGGAAGACTCGTCCTCGTGCTCGACCCGCCGAGGCCCGTGTGATCGCGACCGTTGCGGCGTCGCTCGCACTGAGAGCGGAGCCGCGCGACGCACGACTCCTCGTCGAGAGCGGCAACAACATTGTCGCCGTGACCCCGGCGGGCGTGCGCAAGCCCCTGCTCACCGACTGTCAGGACGCGGTCTACTCGCCCGACGGCACGATGCTCGCGTTCGTCCGCGCAGGCGACCTGTGGGTGGCCAACGCCGACGGGAGCGGCCAGCGGCGACTCGCGCGCACGCCCGACGTCGTCGAATGGGGCCCGCAGTGGTCTCCGCGCGGGACGGCGCTCGCCTACACCGCGTCGGTCGGCGGCCGGCGGCAGATCCGGGTCGTACAGCTTCCCACCGGCCCCTCCGTCCGCGTCGCCGCAAGCGCCGCCGAGGAGTGGAGCCCGGCGTTCTCCGCGTCCGGCCGGCTCGCCTTCGCATCGACCCGCGGTGGGACGCCCGCGGTGTACACCGCGCAGGCGAACGGCTTCGGCGCGGCTGCGTTCGACACGACGGCGCCCGCCGTCCCGCCGGTCGACATACGCGACCTCGCGTGGGCGCCCGACGGGAAGCGCCTCGCGTACACCGCCGAGGCCGCCGACGGCACGACCGCGCTCGTCGTCGACGACGGAACGACATCGGTCTCGCTGTCCGCGGCGCCGGCGAAGGACGAGCACCCGGTCTGGTCGCCGACCGGCTCGCGGATCGCGTACGACGACGGGTCGGACGCGCTCGAGTCCGTCGGCGCGGACGGCAGCGACCGGCGGGAGCTCGGCGAGGGGCGGCCGCTCGACTGGCGCGTCGTGCCGATCGGGAAGCCGAAGCTCCCGAACCTCGTGCAGCGCGCCCCGAGCGGTCTCGTCGTGATGGCGGGCGCGAACGGCCGGTGGCTGCTCGGGTTCACGTCGATGGTCGACAACCGCGGCCCCGGCATCCTCTGGATCCGCGGCAACCGCACCGGCAGCGAGCACGTGATGCAGGTGCGCCAGCTCGTGCAGCTCGCGGGCGGCGGCATCCGCGCGCTGCCGGACTCGGGCGAGCTGCACTACACCGACGCGCCGCCGCACTATCACTGGCACTTCCTCGGCTTCGACGAGTACGAGCTGCGGACGACCGGCACCTTCTCGCTGCTCGTGCGCGACCACAAGAGCGGCTTCTGCATCGCCGACCACTACGGGATTGCGATCGGGATGTCGCACGGGCCGCCGCGTTTCCTCGGCGATTGTGCGCAATTCGACCCGAAGGCGCGCTTCGTCGAGGAGGGCGCGTCGGTCGGCTACACCGACCGGTACCCGGCGTTCTTCCACGGGCAGGCGCTCGACATCACGAAGGTTCCGGCGGGCCGCTACTGGCTCGTGCATCACGCGAACCCGGACTTCCACCTGCGCGAGTCGCACTATGGCGACGACGCCGCGTCGCTGCTCGTGCGTATCGAATGGCCGGACGGCCGCCGTGCCGCGCCGCGCGTCACGCCGCTGCGCGCGTGCGCGCGCGAGCACTGCTAGCTACTCGGGCTTCGTCTCCCCCTCCGTGATCCCGAGCGCGCCGCCGATCTTCCCGATCGCCTGCTGGAACTCGCTCGGGATGATCCACACCTTGTTCGAGTCGCCCTGCGCGATCTGCGGCAGCATCTGCAGGTACTGGTACGCGAGGAGCTGCGGGTCGGGCTTGCCCTCGTGGATCGCCTGGAAGACGGTGTCGATCGCCTTTGCCTGGCCCTCGGCCGCGAGGATGACCGCCTGGCGCTGGCCCTCCGCGCGGAGGATCGCGGCGGTCTTCTCGCCCTCCGCCGTGAGGATCGCCGCCTGCTTCTCGCCTTCGGCGGTGAGGATCGTCGCGCGCTTCTCACGGTCGGCGCGCATCTGCTTCTCCATCGAGTCCTTGATCGATCCGGGCGGGTCGATCGCCTTGAGCTCGACGCGGTTGACGCGGATGCCCCACTTGCCGGTCGCGTCGTCGAGCACACCGCGCAGGCGGTCGTTGATCTCGTCGCGCGAGGTGAGCGTCTTCTCGAGTGCGAGCCCGCCGATCACGTTGCGGAGAGTCGTCACGGTGAGCTGCTCGATCGCCTGAATGTAGTTCGCGATCTCGTAGGTCGCAGACTTCGCGTCGGTGACCTGGAAGTAGATGACGGAGTCGATGTTGACGACGAGGTTGTCCTCGGTGATCACGGGCTGCGGCGGGAACGAGACGACCTGCTCGCGCAGGTCGATCATCGGGCGGATTCGGTCGACGAACGGAACGACGAGCGCGAGCCCCGGCGAGAGCGTGCGCGAGTACCGGCCGAGCCGCTCGACGACCGCCGCGCGCGCCTGCGGGACGATGCGGACCGTGCGTGCGAGCACGATCAGCACGATGACGGCGACGATGCCGACGATGATCAACGGGATCATTCAGGCTCCTTCATTCGTAGACGAGCGCGGTCGCGCCCTCGATCTCTGCGACTTCGACCTTCACTCCCGGCTCGAGCACCTGGTCGGGCATGTAGGCGCGGGCTGACCACTCCTCGCCGCCGATGCGCACGCGCCCACCCTGACCGTCGACGCGCTGCACCACGACGGCCGGCGCTCCGACGAGTGCCGCCGTCCCGGTCCGCATCGCGTGCGGCATGCGCAGGTGGCGGCGGGCAATCGGGCGGAGCAGTCCGAGCGACGCGAACGAGCCGGCGACGAAGACGACGAGCTGGAGCCAGAGCGGCGCGTCGACGAGCGACGCGACCGCGGCTGCGACGGCTGCGAGCGCGACCGGTCCGAGGAAGAAGAGCCCGGGCGTCAGAACTTCGCCGACCGCAAGCAGCACGGCGGCGATCGACCACGCGACCCACGCAGACACAGTGGGAGTCTACGCCGGGCGAGGGAGGCCGAGGGCGGCCGGGAGGCCGTAGAGGTCTTCGAGGCGCGGCTCGAAGCCGGGGTGGCGGCCGAGCCGGTCGACGAGGATCGCGTGCATGCCGAGCGCGAGGGCGCCGTCGATGTCGTCCTCCAGCGAGTCGCCGACCATAGCGGCGGCCCCGGGCTCGACACCGAGACGGTCGAGCACCGCGGTGAAGATCGATGCGTGCGGCTTCGACTTGCCGTGCGCGATCGAGCCGATCGCGGCGTCGACGTCGAGCGCGTGGTGCCGTGCGAACGCCTCGACGTCGCGCGCCGAGTTCGTGATGAGCCCGATCTTCAGCCCGGCCGCGTGCAGCTCGTCGAGCACGGGGAGCGTGTCCTCGTACAGCTCGAAGTTCTCGTGGCGCTCCCAGCCGCGCGTGATCTCGACGGCGCACGCATGCGACGAGGGCTGCGTGCCGCCCATGCCGAGGACGATGCGCTCGGTGAACGCAAACCAGATCTCGTCGTCGTGGTCGAGCTCGGGGTGGCTCTTCAGCTCGACGAGTGCGGCGTCGCGTGCGTCGTCGAACACGGCCGGGTCGAGCGTGAGCCCGTGTCGCGTACCGACGCGGACGTAGCCCTCGGGCCCCAGCTCGGGGCCGGGGCGCGCGAGCGTGAAGTCGACGTCGAAGAGGACGGCTTTCAGAGCAACCATTCGACCGTCTCCCCGAGGGGCTCGCAGGCGTCGCCGGCCCAGGCGAGCGTCTGCACGATCGTCCAGCCGCGTGCGCGCTCGCGGTCGAGCGAGAGCTCGGCGCACAGCCGGTCGAGCCGGTAGCGCACGTCGCGTCTCGAGTGGCCGAGCTCGGCCGAGCGGACGATCGGCGCGACCGCGAACTCGCGCTCGGCCGAAAGCGGCTTCGGGTCGATCACGAGCCAGGGCTCGCGTCCGGCCGCAAGGACGTTGTCGCCGTGCAGGTCCTGGTGGACGAGCACCTGCTCTCCCTGCGTCGGCGCGAGCTCGCGCGCGAGCCCGGCCGCGAGGTCGGCGTGCCGTAGGTCGTGCTCGAGCCAGTGCGCGACCTCGTCCTCGAGCGTGCGGAACCCGTCGGCCGGCTTCCAGAGGCGCGGCAGCAACCCGATCAGCGTGTCGAGCGCACGCTCGGGGCCGGCGGAGGAGAGGAATACGCCCGGCTCGCAGCGCTCGAGCAGGAGCCCATGACGACGGTCGTCGCGGGCGAGCAGTCGCACGGCGCCGTCGCCGTCCCAGCGCTCGAGCGCGTCCGCTTCCTGCTCCGCTTCGCGATGCGGCCAGAGCACCTTGAGCACGACCGGCGCGCCGTCCGCGGTCACTGCGCGGACGACGTGGCCGCACGCTCCCGGCACATACGGCGTCCCGAGGGTCAGCCCCCACTCCTCCGCGATCTCGTCTGCGATCCGCGGCGCATCCGCACGCCAGCGCTCGATCGCTACGAGGACGTCGTCGGCCACCGGTACGCGTCGGTCTGGCGGTTCGCGAGCGACGGCAGCTTCGCGCGCACGTCGCGGAGTCGCGCGCGGTCGATCTCCGCCGTGATCACCGTCTCCTCGTCGGGTGCCTGCGCGAGCACGATCCCCCACGGGTCGACGATCAGTGAGCGTCCGTACGCGGGCTTGCCGGCGATCGTCTCCCCGACCTGCGCGGCGGCCGCGACGTAGTACTGGTTCTCGATCGCGCGGGCGCGCAGGAGCACGTGCCAGTGGTCCTTGCCCGTCGGCGTCGTGAAGTGCGCGGGGACGGTCGCGAGCTCGGCGCCTTGCAGCGCGAGGATGCGGTAGAGCTCGGGGAAGCGGACGTCGTAGCAGACGGTGAGCCCGATGCTCCAACCCTCACCGTGCGCGACGACGGGCTCGTCGCCCGGCTCCTCCGCTTCCGACTCGCGGTAGACGTGCCCGCCGACCTCGACGTCGAAGAGGTGGATCTTGCGATAGACCGCGACGAGCTCGCCGTCGGGGTCGAAGACGCAGCTCGTGTTCGAGAGCTTCTCGCGCCCGTCGCGCCGCTCGGTGATCGAGCCGCCGACGAGCGTGATGCCGAGCGTGCGCGCCCACTCCGACATCGCGCCGGTCGAGACGCCGCCGGCGATGGGCTCCGCGGCGGCGCGGTAGTCGTCGGCCGAGCCGACGAGGTTCCACTTCTCCGGCAGGACGACGATGTCCGCGCCGGTCGAGGCGGCGCGCGCGACGAGGGCGGCGGCGCGCTCGAGGTTCGCGGCCTTGTCCTGGCGGCTCGTCATCTGGACGCACGCAACGCGGATCCGGTCGGCCATGTGCTGAGGATAGTCCCGCGCCGGGCGGGTCGGCCCGGTGCGGTCCTCGGGTACCCTAGGGCGCTCTGCGGGGTGTGGCGCAGCCTGGTAGCGCGCTCCGTTCGGGTCGGAGAGGTCCCCAGTTCGAATCTGGGCACCCCGATGTGAGGAAGCCGCGACACTGTCGCGGCTTCCTCGTTTCTACGCTCGGTCGGTGCGGAAGCTGCGCGACCAGTCGGAGGGCGTCCGGCACATCTGGTGCCGCGGGAACCGCAAACAGGCGATCTTCGCGGACGACTACGACCGCGAGCGGTATCTCGTCCTGCTCGGGAAGGTGTGCCGGAAGCTGAACTGGCGCGTGGTCGTGTACTGCCTGATGACGAATCATGTCCACCTCGTGATCGAGGTGCCGACAGGGACGCTTTCGTACGGGATGCAGCTGCTTCACGGCTGGTACGCGCAGGCGTTCAACCGCCGGTACGGGCATGTGGGGCACCTGTTCGAGCGCCGCTTCGCGGCGAGGCGCGTGGACGAAGAGGCGTACGCGAAGCAGGTGACGCGATACGTGGTGCAGAACCCGACGCGCGCCGGCCTCGTCGAGGATGCGGTGGAATGGAAGTGGAGCAGCCACCGTGCCGTGCTCGGCATCGCGGACGCACCGCCGTTCCTCGACGTCGGGTGGACGCTGGCCCAGTTCGCGTGCGACCCCGAGCGCGCCCGCTCGGCGTACGCCGAATTCGTCGCCGCGTACGGACACTGGCCCGAAGATCGGGGTCAGGCCCCGGGCCGGGACCCGGGGAGTCGTGGGCCGAACGGCCGTGCCCCGCGGGTGTGAGGGCTCAGCCGATGCCGTACGCGCCGGGGAACCGGTCGGCGAGCAGCCGAACGAGCAGCGCGACCGGGAGGCCCACCACGTTGAGGTAGTCGCCCTCGACCCGCTCGACGAGGGCGGCGCCGCGGCCCTGGATCGCATAGCCGCCCGCGCGGCCCTCCCACTCTCCACCCGCGACGTACGCGCCGAGGTCGCGCGGCGTCAGCGCGCGGAACGTGACGAGCGTCACGGCCGCCTCGCACACCTGCCACGCCGGCGTCATCAGGCAGAGCCCCGACACGACCGCGTGCGTCTGCCCGGACAGCTCCTCGAGCATCCGCTCCGCATCTCCAGCGTCGGCCGGCTTCGCGTAGATACGCCCGCCGAGCATGACCGTCGTGTCGACGCCGAGCACCGGGCGTCCGTCCGCGTCGCCCGCGACCGACTCGGCCTTGCCGCGCGCGTGGTCGCAGACGAGCTGCGTCGCGTCGGCCTCCGGCGGGTCGTGCTCGACGTACCGCGGCGCCTCCACGTCGAACGGGATGCCGAGCTGCTCGAGGATCGCGCGCCGCTGCGGCGACGTCGACGCGAGCAGAAGCGGCGCCGCCGGCGGCGCGCTCATCGCAGCGGCGCCTTCCGCGCGACCCAGATCTCCTCGCTCGGCCACTGCTTCGCCCACTCGACGGGGACGGTGTCGTAGAACTCGTGCGCCACCGCGTCGGCGGGCGCCTGCAGCTCGATCAGGTCGAGCAGCTCGAACCGGTTCGCGCGCAGCAGCCGCACCCAGTCTCCGTGCGCGAGATGGAAATCGACGCCAACATCCCCGTCCTCGCTCCAGTCGAAGCGGTGCATCCCGAACTGCGGGCGAACGAGCTTCTCGACGGTCGGCCCGGCGTCGGGGCTGCAGAGGATCGCGAGCGTCGAGTTGCGGAGGAAGACGAGCACCCCGCCCGGCCGCACGAGACGCGATGCCTCGGGGATCCAGCGATACGGGTCCGCCCAGATCGACGCGCCGTACTCCGACAGCACGAGATCGAATGCCGCATCGGGCAGCGGCACGTCCTCGCCGTACGCCTCGACGAGCGGGAACTCGATCCCCGTCTCCGCCATGCAGCGGCGCGCGCTAGCGAGCTGTGCGGGGGTCGGGTCGACGCCGACCGGGCGCGCGCCTCGGCGCGCGAGCCACGCCGAGAAGTAGCCGACGCCGCAGCCGAGCTCGACGACGTCGAGCCCTGCGAGGTCGTCGGGCAGCGCATGCACCTCCGACTCGGGAACGCCCCACACGCCCCACGAGATCTCGTCGGCACGCCACGAGTCGAGCGCCTTCGCATCGCCCCACTTCTGGTTCGAGCGCGTCCAGTGCTCGCGGTTGACCGCGACGTACCCGGGCTCAGCCGAGCTCATCGGCGGAGAACCAGAGCGCGAGCTCGCGCTCGGCCGACTCCGGCGAGTCGGAGCCGTGGACGAGGTTGTCCGGCATCGACATCGCGAGATCGCCGCGGATCGTGCCGGGCTCGGCGTTCGCCGGGTTCGTCGCGCCGATCGTCTTGCGCATCGTCGCGATCGCACCCTCACCCTCGACGACGAGCGCCCACGTCGGCCCGGACGTGATGAAGTCGACGAGCTCGCCGTAGAACGGCTTCTCGGCGTGCTCCGCGTAGTGCGTCCCGCCGAGCTCGCGGCTCGCCGTCAGCAGCTTCCCGGCGCGCACGGTGAACCCGCGCGCCTCGATCCGCCCGAGGATCTCCGCCGCGAGGCGGCGCCGCACGGCGTCCGGCTTGATCAGGATGAGTGTCTGCTCCACTGCCACGGGGCGGCAGTGTAGTCAGACCCGCGCACTACTCGGCGCGTCGTCTGCGCGTCGCGCGGAGCGGCGGCGGCATCGCGACGGCAGCGGGCTCGATCGGCGTCTCACAGAACGGGCACACCTGCCAGAGCGCCTCGAGCGGCGCCTTGCAGGTCGTGCACGCCTGCTTCAGCTTCGTCGTGCAGATCGGGCAGATGAGGAAGCTCATGTCGACCTCGCTGCGGCAGACGGGGCAGTGGAGGTCGCGCTTCGACAGACGGTCCTCCATCGCCTTGATCTCGAGCTCGCGCTCGCGCACGTCCTCGAGGTACTCCGGCGGCCGGAACAGCATGTAGATGAACGGCCCGACGTACGGCGGCACGAGGCCGAGCACCGCCGCCATGCCGACGAGCCACGGGTCCTCGATCCGCCGCTTCGCGTCCTTGTAGACCCAGTACGCGAACGCGAGCCAGAAGACGACCGCAAAGAGCAGCAGCAGATTGCGGATGACGAGCCAGGTGCCGGAGCTGAAGAAGTCGTGGGTGCTGGCGAATGTGCTCGCGATCACAAGAACATTCTGCCTATGAGGTAGCCCGCGGCGAACGCGCCCCCCACGATGGCGAGCAGCACGAAGATCGCCAGCGCGAAGACGCTGAGCTTCTCGGTCGCGCTATGGGCTCTCGCTGCTGACACTGAGCTCGGTGAGAAGATAGAGGGAGCCCGTGACGAGGACGGCCCCGCCAGGGCCTGCGAGGGCGAGCGCGCGAGCGCGGGCCTCGGCCGGATCGGGAACGGTCTCAACATGCTGAAAATACGGTTCGGCGCGGACGGCGAGGTCCCCTGCCCTGAGGGAGCGGGCATTCGAGGACTGCGTCGCGACGAGCGTGCCCCCGAGGACGGAGAGCGCCTCGAGCATCGACTCCGGCCGTTTGTCGCCCAGAATCGACGCAACCAGGACGTATTCGCGCTCCGGGAGGCGCGGCAGGAGGTAGCCGACGCCCGCGAGGTTGTGGGCCCCGTCCCAGATCTCGAGCGGCTCCTCGCTGCGGCGCTCGAGCCGTCCCGGCAGGTCGACGCCGGCCGCCGTCGCCGCATCCTCGACAGGTCTCCCGAGGAACGCCTCGGCCGCCGCGACGGCGAGCGCGAGGTTGCTCCGCGCCGTCACCTCGACCCGCGCCGGCGCGTTCGCCTCCGCGAGCTCCTGCCACTCAGGCTCGCCGAGGACGACCACCGTGCCGGTCTGGACGACCGCGAGCTTCTCCGCCGCGATCGCCTCGCGCGTGTCGCCGAGCACATCCATGTGGTCGAGCGCGACGTTCGTCAGCACGACGACCCGCGTTGCGAGGACGTTCGTGGCGTCGTGCCGGCCGCCGAGGCCCGCCTCGACGACCGCGACGTCGACGCCGGCTTCCGCGAAGCCGAGCAGGGCCGCAGCGGTCAGGGCTTCGAACTGCGTGGCTCCGAGCGCCGTGGCCCGGGGCCTGACCCCCTCGAGGAGGCGCTCGACGTCGGCCTCGGCGCCGCCGATCCGGATCCGCTCGCCCCAGCCCCGCACGTGCGGGGAGAGGTACGCGCCGGCGGCGAGCCCGGCGTCGCCGAGCAGCGCCTCCGTCATCCGCGTCGTCGTCGACTTGCCGTTCGTACCCACGACGTGCACCGCGGGATACGCGAGCTGCGGGTCGCCGAGCTCGGCGAGCAGCGCGCGCATCCGCTCGAGCCCGAAGCCCTCCGTGGGCCACGGGCTGAGCGAGGCGATCCACTCAGTGGCTGATTGCGTCAAGCTCGCGCCGGTACCGCTCGAGCTTCGCGCGCTCGGCCTCGACGACGTCGGCCGGCGCATTCGCGACGAAGCGCTCGTTCGCCAGCATCTTCTCCGCGCGCGCGATCTCTCCCTCGAGCCGCGCGATCTCCTCGCCGCGCCGGTCGCCGTCGACCTTCGCGCGGTCCGGGCGCACGACGGCGTCGAAGATCCGCCGCTGCTCGCCGTCGAGCGTCGTGACGACGCCCGCGCGCCGGAAGACCTCCGCCGCGGTGCGGATCTCCTCGAACCACCGCTCGATCCCATCCTCACCGCCGTGCGACTCCGGCCACGGCGCGACGACGAGCCGCGTGCCGCGCGCCGGCAGGTGCGACCAGATCTCCTCCGTGATGTGCGGCATCACCGGATGGAGGAGCTTCAGCAGCCGCTCGAGCGTCGCGAGCGCCATGCCGGTCGCGCGCGCGTCCTTCGCGTAGAGCTGCGGCTTGATCGCCTCCGCGTACCAGTCGCAGAAGTCGTCGAACGTGACGTGGTAGAGCACGTCCGTCAGGTGCGAGAACTCGTACGCGGCGAGCGCGGCCTCCGCCTGCGCCTGCGCGGTGTCGAGCCGCGCGGTGATCCAGTGCTCCTCCGGCAGCTCGGCGCTGAATGCGGGCGCAGCACCGTCGGCGCTCTGCAGGATCAGTCGCGAGACGTTCCAGAGCTTGTTCGCGAGCCGCCGCCCTTCCTCGAGATGCCCCGTCGAGAAGCGCACGTCCTGCGTCGACGACATCTTCAGCAGCCCGTAACGCGTCGCGTCCGCGCCGTGCTGGTCGATCAGCTCTACCGGGTCGATGCCGTTGCCGGCGGACTTCGACATGCGCCGCCCCTGCGCGTCCTGGATCACCGAGTGGATGACGACGTCGTGGAACGGGATGTCGCCGAGCAGCTCGATGCCCGACATCAGCATCCGGTTCACCCAGAGGAAGATGATCTCGCGCGCCGTCGAGTTGACGTCACCGGGGTAGAACGCGCGCAGCTCGGGCGTGTCGTCGGGCCAGCCGAGCGTCGCGAACGGCCACAGTGCGGACGAGAACCACGTGTCGAGCACATCGGGGTCGCGCGTCAGCTCGCGCGAGCCGCACTCGGCGCATGCGTCCGGCGGCGTCTCGGCGCACGTGACGTGCCCGTCGGCGCAGTACCAGATCGGTAGCTGATGCCCCCACCAGAGCTGGCGCGACACGTTCCACGGGCGGATCGCCTTCAGCCAGTCGGACGCGACGCGGCCGTGCACTGCGGGATGGAAGCGCACGCGCCCGGAGTCGATCGCCTCGATCGCCGGCGCCGCCATCGCCTTCATGTCGCACCACCACTGCAGCGAGACGAGCGGCTGGATGCGCGTGCCCGAGCGCTCGCAGTGACCGACGGAGTGCCGGTAGCTCTCGCGCTTCTCGAGCTGGTCGTGCTCCTTCAGCCACGCGACGACGCGTTCGGCGGCCTCGTCCTCGGTGAGCCCGGCGTAGCCGTCCGGCAGCTCACCCGTCATGCGCCCGTCGAAGCCGATCACCGCCGGCTCGGGGAGCCCGTGGTCGCGGCCGATCTCGAAGTCGGTCGGGTCGTGGCCCGGCGTGATCTTCAGCGCGCCGGTGCCGAACTCCGGCTCGACGCGCTCGTCCGCGATCACCGGCACGACGCGCCCGATCACCGGCACGACCACGCTCTTGCCGACGAGCGCCGCGTAGCGCTCGTCGCTGGGATGCACCGCCACCGCGACGTCGGCGAGGATCGTCGCGGGCCGCACCGTCGCGATCGTGATCGAGCCACTGCCGTCCTCGAGCGGATAGCGCGCATACGTCAGCGCGTCGTCGACGTCGAGGTACTCGACCTCGAGATCGGAGATCGACGTCTCGCAGTCCTTGCACCAGTTGATGATGCGGTTGTCGCGGTACATCCAGCCGCGCTCGTAGAGGTGCACGAAGAAGCGCATCACCGCGCGCACGTACGCGTCGTCCATCGTGAAGCGCTCGCGCTTGTAGTCGAGCGAGCAGCCGAGCCTCCGGAACTGGCCCATGATCACGCCGCCGTACTCGCGCAGCCATTCCCACACGCGCTCGACGAAGGCCTCGCGCCCGATGTCGAGCCGCGACGTCCCCTCCTTCCGCAGCTCGCGCTCGACGACGGCCTGCGTCGCGATGCCCGCGTGGTCGTAGCCCGGCTGCCACAGCGCGTTGAAGCCGCGCATGCGATGCCAGCGGACGAGGGTGTCCTGCAGCGTGCCGTTGAGCGCGTGGCCCATGTGCAGCGCGCCGGTCACGTTCGGCGGCGGCACGGCGATCACGTAGCTCTCCCGGCCGGAGTCGGGATCGGCATGGAAGTCGCCGGCGTCCTCCCACGCCCGCTGCCAGCGTTCCTCGACGCCCTGCGGCTTGTAGAGCGGCTCCATCTCCATCAGAAGCCGATCGTAGCCAGCGGGCAGATCAGGAGCGGCGCGCGGCGCGGCCGCGCTGCCAGTCGCGCGGCTGCGCGCCGACCTGCTCGAGGATCGTCTCGAGCAGCGTGAACGAGGAGAGCACGTGCTCGCGCGCGAGCGCACGCGCGCCCGTAGCGCTGCCGGCGGCGAGCGCCTGCTTGATCGCGCGGTGCTGCTCCGCGTTCCTCGTGTAGAGCCCGTCGAGCGAGTGGTCGCCCGGCGCCCAGACCGCGGGGCCGGAGAACGTGCGCCGCGCGCTCTTCGCCATCTGCTCGACGAGAGGCAGGCCGGCGACGCGGTAGATGATGTCGTGGAACGCGTGGTTGCCGCGCACCCAGTCGCCCATGATCGAGCGGCGGTCCTCGCCCGGCTCGCGCGCGCGCAGCTCCTGTGAGATCTTCGAGAACGCCTTCTCGACCTGGTCGAGCTCCTCGAGCTCCTCCGCGGTGATCTTCGTCGCCGCGACCTCCGTCGCAAGCGATTCGAGCTCGGCACGCACCATGAACGCCTCGTGCAGCTCGTCGCGCGAGATCGTCCGCACGCGCACGCCGCGGTTCGGCACGAACGAGACGAGACCGAGCGCGGCGAGCCGCCGGAGCGCCTCGCGCACCGGGGTGCGCGACACGTTGAACTGCTCGGAAAGCTGTTCCTGCCGGAGGACGGTGCCCGGGGCGAGCTCCCCCGAGACGATCGCCTCCTCGATCACGAGCGCGATGTCGTCTGCCTTGGTGGTGTCGAGCGTCACTCCAACCGAGTGTACGCGGGGAGCGTGAGAAACTCGACCAGATCGGGCGCCAGCGCGAGCTCCGCGAAGAGCGCCTTGGCTTCGTCACCGGCCTCCACACCCTCGATCTCCCGCCGCACCTGCGACTCGTCGAACCGGCCCGCGCGCACCCACTGCCACACCTGCGACCGTGAGATCTCCGCCGTCGCGGCGTCCTCCATCAGGTTGTCGATCGCGGCCGCGCCGACGCCCTGCAGCCACGCGTCGAGATACCGGACGCCGACCGAGACGTTCGTGTGCAGCCCCGCGTCGGTGATCTCGCCCGGCGTGTCCGGGATCGAGAGCAGCGCCGCCGCATCCGGGACGACGTCCTCGCGCAGCCGGTCGAGCTGGTTCGGCCGGTCGCCGAGCACCGCGTCGAACACCTCGGTCGCGACCGGGACGAGATCGGGGTGCGCGACCCACGTGCCGTCGAAGCCGGCGGCGGACTCGCGCTCCTTGTCCTCGCGCACCTTCGCAAGCGCGACGCGGTTCACCTCGGCGTCCTTCCGCGAGGGGATGAACGCCGCCATCCCGCCGATCGCGTGCGCACCGCGCCGGTGGCACGTGCGCACGAGCAGCTCGGTGTACGCACGCATGAACGGCACCGCCATCGTCACCTGCACGCGGTCCGGCAGCAGCCAGTCGTGTGCGCGCAGCTTCTTGATCACGCTGAAGATGTAGTCCCAGCGGCCGGCGTTCAACGCGCAGCCGTAGTCGCGCAGCTCGTAGAGGATCTCCTCCATCTCGAACGCGGCGAGGATCGTCTCGATCAGCACCGTGCAGCGGATCGAGCCGTGCGGCACGTCGAGCTCGTCCTCCGCGAGCGCGAACGCCTGCGCCCACAGCCGCGCCTCGAGGTGCGACTCGAGCTTCGGGAGGTAGTAGTACGGGCCGCTGCCGCGCGCGAGCTGCTCGCGTGCGTTGTGGAAGAACGTCAACCCGAAGTCGAAGAGCGACGCCGCGATCGGCTCACCGTCGACCGTGAAATGCCGCTCCGGCAGATGCCACCCGCGCGGGCGGATCAGCAGTGTCGCCGTCTCGTCGTTCAGCCGGTAGCTCTTCTCGCCGGTGTCGAGCGCGATCTCGCGCCGCACCGCGTCGCGGACGTTCTGCTGGCCGTCGAGCACGTTCGCCCACGTCGGCGAGTTCGCGTCCTCGAAGTCCGCCATGAAGACGCGCGCGCCGGAGTTGAGCGCGTTGATCATCATCTTCCGCTCGACCGGCCCGGTGATCTCGCAGCGGCGGTCCTGCAGGTCGGCGGGCGCGGCTGCGACGCGCCATTCGGCGTCGCGGAGCGCCTGCGTCTCGGGCAGGAACCCCGGCAGCACGCCGGCGTCGAGCTCGCGCTGCCGCTCGGCCCGCCGCGCGAGCAGCTCGAGCCGCGTCGGATTCAGCTCACGGTGGAGGCGCGTGACGAATGCACGCGCCTCCTCGGTCAGGATCTCCGTGCCGGCGAGCGTGCTCACGCCGCGAACTGCGCTTCCTCCGTCGAGCCCTTGAGTGCGAGCGTCTCGCTGTCGGGCGACACGGCCTGGGTGACGAGGTCGAAGTAGCCGGCGCCGACCTCGCGCTGGTGGCGCGTTGCCGTGTAGCCGGACTCCTCGAGTGCGAACTCGTGCTCCTGCAGCTCGACGTACGCGCTCATCGAGCCCGTCGCATAGCCGCGCGCAAGCTCGAACATCGCGGCGTTGAGCGAGTGGAAGCCGGCGAGCGTGATGAACTGGAACTTGTAGCCCCACTCGCCGAGCTGCTCCTGGAAGCGCGCGATCGTCGCGTCGTCGAGGTGCTTCCGCCAGTTGAACGACGGCGAGCAGTTGTACGCGAGCAGCTTGCCGGGGAAGCGCTCGTGGATCGCGTCCGCGAACGCCTTCGCCTCGCCGAGATCCGGCGTCGAGGTCTCGCACCAGATCAGGTCGGCGTACGGCGCGTAGGCGAGCCCGCGCGAGATCGCCGCGTCGATCCCGTCGCGCACGCGGAAGAAGCCCTCCGCGGTGCGCTCGCCGGTGACGAAGTCGCGGTCGTACTCGTCCACGTCGCTCGTCAGGAGCGCAGCCGACAGCGCGTCGGTGCGCGCGACGAGCACCGTCGGCACGTCGAGCACGTCGGCCGCGAGCCGCGCCGCGTTCAGCGTGCGCACGAACTGCGCCGTCGGCACGAGCACCTTGCCGCCGAGATGGCCGCACTTCTTCTCCGAGGCGAGCTGGTCCTCGAAGTGGACGCCCGACGCGCCCGCCTCGATCATCGCGCGCATCAGCTCGTACGCGTTGAGCGGGCCGCCGAAGCCGGCTTCCGCGTCGGCGAGGATCGGGACGAACCAGTGCGTGCCGTTCCGGCCCTCGGACCAGTCGATCTGGTCCGCGCGCTGCAGCGCGTTGTTCAGCCGCCGCACGAACGACGGCACGCTGTTCGCCGGGTAGAGGCTCTGGTCGGGGTACGTGCTGCCGGCGAGGTTCGCGTCGGCGGCGACCTGCCAGCCCGAGAGGTAGATCGCCTCGAGGCCGGCCTTCACCATCTGCACCGCCTGGCCGCCCGTGATCGCGCCGAGGGCGCGCACCGGCTGCTCGCGCTGCAGGAGCTCCCAGAGCCGCTCGGCGCCGTTCCGGGCGAGCGTCTGCTCGGGCACGACGGAGCCGCGGAGCCGCACGACGTCCGCGGCGCCGTAGGTGCGCTCGACCCCGTTCCAGCGGGGGTCGCTCCGCCAGCTGGCATCGAGCTGGTCGGCGTCGGCCTGGATCCGAATCTGCGGGGTCATGGGGTCTCCTCGGGCGGGATCGGGTGATTTCGGATCCTAGATTACCGTTCGGACGCTGCGCAAACCCCGTTGGACGGTTTGTGGGATCCGAGAGCGGCCCTCCCGCGCCGGACGGATCGGTGTCCGACGCAGATTCGACAAGCTACAGCCCGCCCGCTAGAACCCTTCCCGGTGACGAGGGCGACCCTGGCTGCGGCAGGGGTCGTGTTGGGGTGCGCGCTGTTCTCGCCTGCGGCGTTCGCGGACAATGCGATCCAGCGCGAGAACGCGAATTCCGGGACGACCGCCTGGAACGGCCCCGGCTCGAGCCTGATCGAGGCGTACACCTCGCAGATCGGCGCGACGCCGGGCGACGAGATCGACGTGCACGTCAACACGCGGCCGGCGGCGCGCTACCGCGTCGAGGTCTACCGGCTCGGGTGGTACGGCGGTGCGGGCGGGCGCCTGATCACATGCGTCCCCTCCTGCAGCACGGACCGGCAGGGGCGAGAGCAGACGCAGGCCTGGACGGCCGCGACCGACGGCCCGCCGCTGCGCGCCGACTGGCCGGTGACGGACGTCGTGCAGACCGACCCGAGCTGGCCGAGCGGCTACTACGAGCTGCGCGCGCGCCTGACGAGCGGCCCCGACGCCGGCAGGGGAACGATCACCTACGTGATCCTGCGCGAGCCGCCGGCCGCGCTCGGCTCCCAGATCCTCGTCCAGGTCCCCGTCAACACCTGGGAGGCGTACAACGCGTGGGGCGGCAAGAGCCTCTACAACTTCGACAGCCCCGCCGCGCACCGCGTCAGCTTCGACCGCCCGTGGGGTAAGTACGCGAACTCGCCGCTCTGGTTCGAGATCCAGCTCGTGCGCTTCCTCGAGCGCGAGGGCTACGACGTCTCGTACCAGACCGACGTCGACACGGACGCCGACCCCGGTTCGCTGCTCCGGCACCGGCTCGTGATGACCGCCGGTCACGACGAGTACTGGACGAAGGCGATGCGCGACGGCTTCGACGCAGCCCTCGCCGCAGGGACGAACCTCGCGTTCATGGGCTCGAACACCGGCTACTCGCAGGTTCGCTACGAAGACGACCGCCGGACGATCGTCGCCTACAAGGACGCCGCCCTCGATCCCGAGCCGGACCCTGCGCTGAAGACCGTCATGTTCCGCCAGCTCGACCCGCCGCGCCCGGAGTGCATGCTCGAGGGCGTCCAGCACCGCTACCTCCCGCCGCACCAGAGCGGGCCGCACGACTACACCGTCGCGGCGCCGGCCGACGACCCGTGGCTCGCGAACACCGGCCTCCAGCCCGGCTCGGTGATCCCCGACGTCGTGGGCGACGAGTGGGACGGGCTCAACCCGTGGCCGGACGCGTGCATCCATCCGGGGCTCACGGTGCTGCTCCACTACGCGCTCAACTCGCCGACGGGCGACGCAGACGCCGTGCGCTTCACCGCCCCGAGCGGCGCGCGCGTGTTCGCGAGCGGCGCGCAGCGCTTCTCGTGGGGGCTCGACACGTTCGGCACTGCGCCGTACGGGCATCCGCAGTCACCGAGCGGCGGCCTGCAGCAGCTCGTGCGCAACATGCTCGACGACCTCACACGGCCGGCGGCGCCCCCGTTCATCCGCCGCGTGCCCGCCGCGAACGGCTTTCGCGTGCGCACCGGCCGCCCGGTCGATCCGCGGATCGCCGGGCGCGTGGTCTACCGGCTGCGCGACGACGACCCGCCGGTCCTGCTCTGCAGCGGGCGCGCGAGCTGCGTCGTCACGCGCCCCACCCTGCCGGGCTCGTATCGCCTCGAGGCGATGTGGGTCGATGTCTGGGGCCGGACGTCTGCGCCGACGTTCTCGCAGGCGCTGACGATCCCCTAGCGGTAGTGGCGGAACACGACCTCGGCGACGCAGACGGGCTTCGCGCCGCCGTCGAGCTCGACCGTCGCCGTCATCGTCGCCTGCGTGCCCCCGTCGAACTCCTCGACGGCGACGACGCGGAACGTGCCGCGGACACGCGAGCCGGACGGCACCGGCGCCGGGAACCGGACCTTGTTGAGCCCGTAGTTGACGCCCATGCCTCCCGCTTCCTCGCGCGGCACGACCTCGTACGACATCGCGGGCAGCAGGGAGAGCGTGAGATAGCCGTGGCCGATCGTGCCGCCGAACGGTCCCGCCGCGGCGCGCTCACGGTCGACGTGGATCCACTGGTGATCGCCGGTCGCCTCGGCGAACGCGTCGATGCGCTCCTGCGTGACCTCGATCCACGAGGAGGGGCCGTACTCGGCGCCGGGAGTGAGCGTCTCGCCCATGCCGCCCGCTAGGCGGTCTGCTCGACGGCCTCGTCGGGCTCGTCGTCGGCGAACGTGCCGGCGCTCGTCACGAGCGTCGGGCGGATGCCCTGCGCGATCGTCTCCTTCGTGATCACGCACTTCGTCACGTCGCGCCGCGACGGCAGCTCGAACATCACGTCGAGCAGCGCGCCCTCGATGATCGAGCGAAGGCCGCGCGCACCGGTCTCGCGGTCGAGCGCCTTGTCGGAGATCTCCCACAACGCGTCCTCGGTGAACACGAGCTCGATCGAGTCGTAGCCGAAGAAGCGCTGGTACTGGCGCGTGAGCGCGTTCTTCGGCTCGGTGAGGATCTGGACGAGATCCTCGCGGCGCAACTGGTGCACCGCAGAGATGACGGGAAGGCGGCCGATGAACTCCGGGATGAGCCCGAAGTTCAGGAGGTCCTCCGGCATCACCTGCGTCAGGAGCTCGGACGACTCGTCGGAGTGCTTCGAGCGCACGTCGGCGGCGAAGCCGACGGCGTTCTTGCCGATGCGCCGCGCGATGATCTTGTCGAGCCCGGCGAACGCGCCGCCGCAGATGAAGAGGATGTTCGTCGTGTCGATCGAGAGGAACTCCTGGTGCGGGTGCTTGCGGCCGCCCTGCGGCGGCACCGACGCGACGGTTCCCTCGAGGATCTTCAGGAGCGCCTGCTGGACGCCCTCGCCCGACACGTCGCGCGTGATCGACGGGTTGTCCGCCTTGCGCGCGATCTTGTCGACCTCGTCGATGTAGATGATCCCGGTCTCGGCCTTCTTGATGTCGAAGTCCGCGGCCTGGATCAGCTTGAGGAGGATGTTCTCGACGTCCTCGCCGACGTA
>DASYGK010000145.1:0-20564 GCA_035999905.1 Gaiellaceae bacterium
CGGCGACCTCGACGATCTCGTCGACCGGGAGGCCCGCGCGCTCGGCGTGCTCCCTGATCTTCTCGGCGCTCGACGCCTGATAGATGCACACGGTGCCGAGGCCGCCGGCCTCCTCGGCAAGGACATAGGAGCGGATCCAACGGATGTCGGACGGCATCTCGTCGTCGCCGACGGTCGTCGAGCGCGCAGCGGCTTCCTGCAGATCCGCGGGGGAGCGCCAGCCGTCGCGGCGGAGGATCACGTAGGTCTTCATGGCTGCCTGCCTTTCGGGAGTCGGGACCGGCAGAGAATGACAGGCCGCGGGCGCCTAGTCACGCCCGGGTTGCGGACGCGACCGGCGGGCGGAGCCCGTCGAGGATCACGTTCGGATACCGGCTCGCGGTCGGGATGAGCGCGAGCACATCCTCCACCTTCACGTCGCGGCGCACCTCACCCGCCGACTGCGCGCGGCGCACGAGCCTCTGCACCGCCTGCGTCAGCGCCTCGACCTGCGGCGTGTGGCTGCAGCGCGTCATCGCCTCGATCAGCGCGCGGTTCTGCGCGTAGGCCGCCGCCGCCGCGCGGACGAAGCGCTCGAAACCGCCCGCCTCGCTGCGCGCCTCCTCGGCGACCGACGCGAGCTCGCGCATCGTCGCGTCGATCACCGCGGCGATCAGCGCGTCCTTCGTCGGGAAGCGCCGGAACACCGTGCCGTGGCCGACGCCCGCACGCCGGGCGATCTCGTCGACGCTCGCGTCGACGCCGCTCTCCGCGAAACACTCGCCGGCCGCTTCGAGCAGCCGGTCGAGGTTTCGCTGCGCGTCCGCGCGGAGGGCTACGCCGGCGATGCGACGGCCTCCGCCTCGATCTGGGCGACGTGCCGCGCCCGCAGGAGCACGAGCAGCGCCGCGAGCGCCGCGATCACGAACACGGCGCTGCCGGCGAATGCGTAGTGGAAGCCGTGCACGAGCTTCGCACCGTCCGAGCCGCCGACGGCGGAGGAGCGGCCGGCAGCGATCGTGGTCAGGATCGCGAGCCCGAGTGCGCCGCCGACCTGCTGCGATGTGTTGAAGAGGCCCGACGCGAGACCCTGGTCCTCGTCCGCGAGCCCCGTGGTCGCGACGAGCGTGAGCGGCACGAACACCGCACCCATGCCGAGCGACGTGAGCAGCAGCGACGGCAGGACGTTCGCGACGTAGCTCCCGTGCACGGGGATCTGCGTGAGCAGCGCGAGGCCGCCGATCGCGACGACCATGCCGATCGCGGCGACGAGCCGTACGCCGACCTTCGGCGCGAACGCCGACGCGAGGCCGGCCGACACCATGATCCCCGCGGTGAACGGCAGGAACGCGAGCCCGGCCTTCAAGGGCCCGTAGCCGAGCACCTTCTGGATGTAGAGCGAGTTGAAGAAGAACATCGCGAAGAGCCCCGAGCCCACGAGGAACATGACGATGTTCGCGGCGCTGAGCGAGCGCACGCGGAAGATCGAGAGCCGCACGAGCGGCGCCTTCGCACGCAGCTCGACGAAGACGAAGCCGACGAGCAGCACCGCGGAGACGACGAACGTCTCGATCGTCCGTGCCGAGCCCCAGCCCTTCTGCTGCGCCTGAACGATCGCGTAGACGAGCGACATGAGCCCGCCCGTGATCGCGATCGCGCCGGCGACGTCGAAGCTGCGGTGCGCGTGCTCGTCCTTCGACTCCGGCACGAGACGCATCGAGAGGAAGAACACGGCGACACCGACCGGCACGTTGATGAAGAAGATCCACGGCCACGAGAACGCCTGCGTGAGTGCGCCGCCGAGCACGAGGCCGACGGCGCTGCCGCCGATCGCGATCGCGGCCCACACGCCGAGCGCCTTCGCACGGTCGGAGCCTTCCTTGAAGGTCGTCGAGATGATCGCGAGCGCCGCCGGCGAGATGAACGCGGCGCCGAGACCCTGGAGGCTCCGCGCACCGATCAGCATCCCCGAGCTCGACGAGAGCCCGTCGAGGAGCGAGGCCGCGGTGAAGACGATCACGCCGCCGAGGAAGAGGCGCTTGCGGCCGAGCAGGTCGCCGGCGCGCCCGCCGAGCAGCAGGAAGCCGCCGAAGACGAGCGTGTACGCGTTGACGATCCACTGGAGGTTCGCCTCGGACATGTGGAGGTCGGTCTGGATCGAGGGAAGCGCGACGTTCACGACGGTCGCGTCCAGGATGACCATGAACTGTGCGAAGCAGATGAGGACGAGGACGACCCAGGGGTTCGTCGAGTGGCGGTTCATGCGGGATCTCCAAACAGAAGCGGACAGGTCAGTCCGCTTAGGGTAGCCGCCGGGCGAAAGGCTGCGCAAACTAGACTGGAAGCCGTATGGAGACCTCGCTTCCGGTCGCCGAGCGGCCCCGCCGCCCCGAATGGATGAAGGTGCGCGCGCCGTCCCGCGACGGCAGCTACTTCGACGTCCAGAAGCTGATCCACGGGCTCTCGCTCCACACGATCTGCGAGGAGGCGAAGTGCCCGAACATCTCCGAGTGCTGGGGGCGCGGCACTGCCACCTTCCAGATCCTCGGCGAGACGTGCACGCGCGCGTGCCGCTACTGCTACGTCCACTCGGGGCGGCCCGAGTCGCCGCCCGACGCGCTCGAGCCGCTGCGCGTCGCACAGGCCGCGGCGCAGATGGAGCTGAAGCACGTCGTCGTGACGTCGGTCGACCGCGACGACGTCGCCGACCGCGGCGCGTCGCACTACGCGGCCACGATCCGCGCGATCAAGGCGAAGCTGCCGCACGCATCGGTGGAGGTGCTCACGCCGGACTTCCTCGGCGTCGAGGAGGAGGCGCTCCGCACCGTGCTCGAGGCGCGGCCCGAGGTGTTCAACCACAACATCGAGACCGTCCGCCGGCTCCACCGACACATGCGCGGCGGCAAGGCCGACTACGACAAGGCGCTGTGGCTGCTGCGGCGCGCCAAGGAGCTCGCGCCGTACAACGTGCTGACGAAGTCGGGGATCATCGTCGGCATGGGCGAGACGAACGACGAGGTCGTGGACACGCTGCGCGACCTGCGCGCGCACGACGTCGACGTCGTCACGATCGGGCAGTACCTCCAGCCGAGCCCGAAGCACACCCCGATCGACCGCTGGGTGCACCCCGACGAGTTCCGCTGGCTGCGCGAGCAGGGCGAGGCCATGGGGTTTGGCTCCGTCTTCTCCGGCCCGCTCGTGCGCTCGAGCTACCGCGCGGACGAGCAGAGGCATGCGGCCGAGACCGGCCGCGGCGCGGTCTCCTACTAGGCGCGCCTCAGCCGACGGTGATCCTCCCGCGCCACGTGCCGGCGGGACCGCCGAGACCGTGAACGCCTACGAGCCGAGCGCGGCGGCCGCCAAGACGCTGGCGAGGACACCCTTCACCGTGGCGGCGATGGTACGGCGAGGGGGAAGCCGCGACCTGCGGCTCCCCCCTCGTACCGGCACTGTCCTAGTGGTGGCTCGTGCTCGCAGCGAAGTCCGCCGCGAGCTTGGCCAGATCCGGGGTGCCGAGACCCGACGATCCGGCGTTGTAGAGCGCGCCGGGAGTCCCGGTGTAGTACAGGTTGTCGTTCGACGTCCCGCTCACCCCGAGCGGCGTGAACGGCGAGTTCCTCTGGGTGGCGAACCGGTAGATCGCCGGGTTCCAGAGGCCGACGCGGCGACCGAGCGCCGAGTCGATCACGGCGGCCGCTCCGTTCAGCTGCGGTGCGACGAAGCTCGTCCCACCGAACTGCTCGACGCTCGGAGGAGCATTCGGATCGGCCGAGTCGCCGAACGTGTACAGGAGCGCGTAGCCCGTCTCCGGGTCGGCGTTCGCTGCGAGGTCAGGCGTTGCACGACCCTGGCTGTGACCCGTCGTCGTCGCGGGCGCCGGGTTGAACGCCCAGTCCCACGGCAGCTGGAAGCTGAACGACAGGCCCGAATTGGGGTCACCGCCGAAGTCGCTCGAGAAGGCGATCGGCGTCAGATACTCGACGGCGCTGAACGCGTCCGCGTGCACCTGCCGCTGATAGTCCGGCATCGGCTCGATCGAGCTGTAGCCGCCGCCGCCGCCGACGACGTGCGACTCGGCATAGGCGATCTCCGGGACGCCGTTCGCAGCGCTCCGCGGCCCCCAGAGGTAGTCCCAGCCCCACGTGCGCTCGGCGGGGATGTTGATCATCGTGCCGTGGACGTTGAGCAGTCCGGGCAGGGTCGTCCCGCCCGACGAGGTCACCCACGGGCTGTCGTCGGGATTGCCGGCCGACCGGTCGGTCGAGCCGAGGTCCCGCGACGCCGGGTAGGCGCCCGAGTCGCCCGAGGAGAGGAACGTGCTCTGACCCTGGGCGGCGAGCTCGAGGAATGCCTCGTCGAACGACGCCGCGTAGTTCACGTCCTGCGCGCCGATGTCCTCGAGCACCTTGAGGATCGTCTCGGACGAGCCCCAGCTGGCGGACACCGTGTCCGCCGAGTTCTCGCTGGCGGCCTGGAAGAAGCCGTCCACGAACCCGGCATCGGTGTTCGGAGCCTGGTAGACGCGAACCTTCGCGTCCGGTGCGAGCGCACCCGACTGCTCCACGTCGAGGGCCGTCTCGTCGGAGCCGACCGCGTCGCTTGCGGTACCGGCGCCGCCGTCGACGTTCACCGGCGTGATCCGTCCGGCCGACGCCTGGGCGCCGCTGAGTCCGGCGAGACCGCTCCAGAACTGCGCGACGACATCCGGCTTCACGCTCGCGAGCGTGACGATGCCGATCGTGCGCCCCGCACCCGTGCCGCCCGCGTGCTGCACCGGCGTCAGGTTGTACTGGGACGCGAAGTCCGACGGCAGGTAGGGCGGTGCCGAGGACGGTGCGGCCTGCTGGCCGTCGGCGAGCCCGATCGACTCACTCTGCTGCGTCGGGTAGTTCGACAGCCCGAGGATCGACAGGATGACGTGCGAGAGCGCCGTAGGCACGACCGGGTCCCTCGTCGAGCCGTGCACGACCATCGGCCCGTGACCGGGATGTCCGTCATGCGACGGCGCCGACGGAATCCGGAAGTTCTGCTGCACGATCTGGAACGCGTTGTTGTACTGGCCCGCCGTTCCGGTCGTCTGGATGACGAGGTTGTTCGGCATCGCCTGTGACTGGATCCCGAAGCTGCCCAGGTAGGCCCGGATGAGCCCGATGACGATCGACGGCTGCCCGTAGGCCCGCGCGAAGTCGGAGACGGACATGAAGCCGCCCGGCATGCCGGCCGAGACCATGCCCTTCAACTGATCGACGTTCCGCGCCTTCAGCACGAACGTGACCCGTTCGGGGGTGTTCGGTGCCGTCGGATCGAACGGCGTGTAGCCCGAGAGCGCTGCGGCTCCTGTTCCCTGCGACACCGGCGCGAATCCTCCGGCCTTCGCTGCGCCGGCCGTCACCGAAGCAGCAACCGCTGCAACGACGACCACGGCAACCGCCAGCGACGCGACTAGAAACGCACGCCGTGGCGCGCGCAATGTGTCCCTCATCAAGTCTCCCTCACTCCCCTAGTTTCCGAGCCCAGCTGCGGCTAGGCCCCCCTCACTGGTGCCGACGCAGTGTGCGCGACTTCAGTCTGATTTTCAAGTCTGAATGCGCAGGGCGCGAGCAGCGCGTCAGCGGCGGGCGCCGCCGCCGAGGGCGGCGAAGGCGTCGACGATGCCGGCGCCGAAGAAGCCGTTGTCCCGCGGGCCGCCCTGACAGAGGGCGGTGCTAGCCGAGTAGAGATCCGTCTCGGGCGGGAACGGGTACGCCACCTGCCGCGGGTCGGGGCAGTTCTGCGCATTCGCGGTCTGCTCGAGCACGCTCTCGACGAGGTCGGGTCGTGCGTGCAGGCCGAACCGGCTGACGATGAGTGCCGCGACTCCCGCGACGTCGGGCGTCGACATCGACGTGCCCTGGAGCCACGCGTACGTGCCGCACAGCGTGTGCGTCGCATTGCAGCTCTGGACCGAGCGCGTATCGTTGACCGACGGGAGCGCAGTGCTCGACCAGGCGCCGACGACACGCCCGCCGAAGAGGTACTGCGGAGGCGCCGGCTGGGTCACGCTGTCGCCACCGGGCGCGGTGACGTCGACGATGCCGCGGCCGTAGCTCGCGTAGAACGACTTCTCGTTGTTGTAGCCGGTGGCGTCGACGCCGATCACGCCGTCGAGCCCGGCGGGCACCTCGGTCGCGGTCTTCACGCCGAAGGGCGAGCCGATCGACCGCTGGTCGCTGATGTCGACGTTCTCGTTGCCGGTCGCGCCGACCACCGTGACACCTCGTGCGCGCGCATAGTCGACGGCGCGCTGCGCGAGGATGTAGTCGGAATCGTCGCAGCCGTGCTTCCGCTCCGCGTCGTTGCGGCACGTCTGAACGAAGGTGTAGATGCTCGACGACAGCACGTCGAAGTGGTTGTCGCCCGCGTAGACGACCGCGTTGTCCCAGTCGATCAGGTTGCCCTCACCGTTCGCGTCGTTCGTCTTCAGCTCGACGATCGAGACGTTCGGTGCGACACCGGAGATCCCGACGCCGTTGATCGGCGCCGCGACGGCGCTCGCGGTCCACGTGCCGTGACCGTTGTAGTCCTGGATCGTCTCGTCGGCGGGAAAGGTCAACGGGAGGTCGGGCCCGAAGGTGATGAAGTTGCGGCTCTCGAGCAGGTCGAGGTTCGGCGCGATGTCGGGATGGGTGACGTCGACACCGGTGTCGGTGAGCGCAACCTTGACGGAGTGATTGCCGGTCGACACGGCGTACGAGCCGGTCGACGACACGTTCATGCGCATCTTGTCCCACTGCTGGCTGCCGAGCGGATCGGGCTCCGGCTGGGGATCGACGCCGACGCCGCCGTTGCCGCCCTTCCCGCCGTGGCGCGAGCCGCGCGCGGCGACGACGTTCGTGTCGACGTTGCGCTGCAGCGAGGTCGCGGCCGACCGGCTCGCGTCGGCGACCGACGCGATCGAGGACATCGCGGCCTGGAAACCGGCGCTCGACGAGACGACGCCGATGCCGCCGATCTGCGGCAGCCGCACGACGATCGTGCCGCCGGCGTTCGCGACGAGCTGGTCGACGTTGGCCGGAAGCGAGTTCGAGGTGAAGGCGACGGTGTAGAGCACGCCGGGCTGGCTGCCCGCGCCGAGCGTCGCGGCCGAGCCGGCCGAGGTGACGAGCAATGCCGCCGCAATGGCGGAAAGGACCGCAGAGACCTTCCCCACAGTTCGCGTTATAGGCCCGATCCCGCCGGAGCGCAATGGCCCGGAGGAGGTGATTCGATCAGCGAATACCGGTGTCGATCCGGAAATCGAGATGGCCGTCCACGCCGGCCCGCACGCGCACCTCACGCGGCTTGATGCCGCCGATCCTCGCCGGTGGGCTGGTCGAGACGGCGTAGTACCCGGCTGCGAGCCTGGCCGAGTACCGGCCGCCCGCGCCGATGCGCACTTTCACGGGAGCATGCCCGCTGCGCGAGAAGACGAGCACCGTGCCGACCGCGGGGGCGGTGCACGGCGTCCCGACCTGGCACACCGGGTGGGTCGGCCCGCGCGTGACGATCCCGTGGAGGCCCGAGACGGCGGCGACGAGAGCAAGGGCGAGCGCGTGCATGCCGAGTCCGGTCTAGCCGTGCGGCTTGGCCATGGCGCGGTAGTCGAGCGCCTCGTCGAGCACCGCGTCCTCGACGCCCTTCTCGCGCGCGACCTCGCGGAGGGAACGGCCGGACGCCGCCGCCTCCTTCACGATCTCCGCGGCGCGGTCGTAGCCGATGAACGGGTTGAGCGCCGTCGCCGCCGACAGGGTCAGCTCGGCGTAGTGCTCGGCGTTCTCGCGCTGCGCCTCGATGCCGTCGACGCACTTCTCCGCGAAGAGTCGCGACGCGCTCGCAAGGAGCTTCACGGAGTCGAGGATGTTGCGCGCGAGCAGCGGCACGAACACGTTGAGCTCGAAGTGGCCCTGCATCCCGCCGATCGAGATCGCGGTGTCGTTGCCGATCACCTGCGCGGCGACCTGGGTCACGACCTCGGGGATCACCGGGTTCACCTTGCCGGGCATGATCGAGCTGCCCTTCTGGAGCTCCGGCAGCGCGATCTCGGCGAGGCCGGCGCGCGGGCCCGAGCCGAGGAACCGAAGGTCGTTCGCGATCTTCGTGAGCGAGACGGCGACCGTCTTCAGCGCGCCCGAGGCCTCGACGATCCCGTCGCGGGCGGCCGTCGACTCGAACGGATCGGCCGGAGCGGAGATCGTGAGGCCGGTCTCCTCCGTGAGGATCGCGCGCACGCGCGCGGCGAACTCGGGGTGCGTGTTGAGGCCGGTGCCGACGGCGGTGCCGCCGAGCGGGATCTTGCCGAGCCGCGGCAGCGCGTCGTTCACGCGCGCGATGCCCTCGCGCACCTGCGCCGCGTAGCCGCCGAACTCCTGGCCGAGCGTGACGGGGACCGCGTCCATCCAGTGCGTGCGCCCCGACTTGACGACGTCGTCGAACTCGACGGCCTTGCGCTCCAGCGAGACGGCGAGCAGGTCGAGCGCCGGCAGCAGGTCGTTGACGATCTCGTCGAGCGCGGCGAGGTGGACCGCGGACGGAAAGACGTCGTTCGACGACTGGCCCATGTTCACGTCGTCGTTCGCGTGCACGCCTTCGCCGGCGAGCGTCGCGAGCACCTCGTTCGCGTTCATGTTCGACGACGTGCCCGAGCCGGTCTGGAAGACGTCGATCGGGAACTGGTCGTCGAGCTCGCCGCTCGCGATCCGCGCCGCGCCGGCCGCGATGCGGTCGGCCTTGTCGCGGTCGAGGAGGCCGAGATCGGCGTTCGCGCGCGCGGCGGCGCCCTTGATGCGGCCGAGCCAGCGAGCGACGGGCGCCGGGATCGGCTGCCCGGAGACGGGGAAGTTCGCGATCGCCTTCGTCGTCTCGCCGCCCCACAGCTCCTGCTTTGCCTCTGTTTTGCTCATGGAATCGAGTGTAGAGACGGCGGTGTGTCTGTGCGGCATGGTTCGGGGCCTCCTCCGGGACGTGGGCCTTTCACTGTCACGGACGGGCCGTGCGGGTGCATCCGCGCCGGCGCCGAGGCACCGTTCGGCGGATTACGGACGCGGCTGGGCCTCAGGACGCGGCTTCCGCGCCTGCGCGCTCGGCGGCGTCGAGCAGGTCGTCCCAGCTGCGGAGCTTCACGCGCGGGCGGCCGAGCTGCTCCCCGGCCGACTGCTCGTGCCGGTCGATCGCCCCCCAGCCGGCGTAGAGGACGAGCCGTGGCACGCGTTCGGCGAGGAGCCGGTCGACGTCCTCGGCGCTCCGCCCCTTCCTCGGTGCGTCGCGCAGATCCTCGAGCAGGAGCTCGACCGTCTCGGTCGCGTCCTTCTTGTTCGTGCCGATCACGCCCGAGGGGCCGCGCTTGATCCAGCCGGCGACGTACACGCCGGGGCCAACCCGGCCCCGGTCGTTCGGGATCGTGCCGCGGCTCTCGTCGAAGGGGACGCCGGGCAGCGCGACGCCGCGGTAGCCGACGCTGCGGAACACGACGCCGGCCGCGAGCGTCTCGCGCTCGTCCGTCGGCACCGCACGAAGCTCCGCGTCGAGGACGTTGCGGACGAGCTCGACCGCCTCGACGCGTTCGCCGCCGAGGATCGCGACCGGCGACTCGAAGAAGCGCAGGACGAGCCGCTTCGGCTTCCCTTCCGGGACGCGCGCCGCGTACTCGCGCAGCACCTCGAGGTTCCGCTCGGCGTTCGTGTCGAGCGGCTCGGCGCCCTCGAGATCCTTCGGATCGACGATCACGTCCGCGCCGGCGAGCTCGCCCAGCTCGATCAGCTCCGGTGTCGTGAACGCTGCCTGTGCCGGCCCGCGGCGCCCGACCATCACGATCTCGCGGATCCCGGAGTTGCCGATCGCGTCGATCGCCGCGTCCGTCGTGTCGGTGGGCGCCAGCTCCTCGGGCGTCAGCGCGAGCATCCGCGCGACGTCGACCGCGACGTTGCCGTTCCCGATCACCACGGCGCGCTCGCCGGAGAGGTCGAACGCGAGGTGCTGGAAGTCGGGATGGCCGTTGTACCAGGCGACGAACTCCGTGGCGGGCCACGATCCGGGAAGGTCCTCGCCGGGGATCCCCATGCGCCGGTCGGTCTGCGCGCCGACGCTGTAGACGACCGCGTCGTAGAGCTCGCAGAGCTCGTCGTGCCCGATGTCGCGGCCGACCTCGACGTTGCCGAGGAAGCGGAAGCCGGGCCGCTCGGCGATCTTCTCGAACGCGCGCGACACGGACTTGATCTTCGGGTGGTCGGGCGCGACGCCGAGCCGGACGAGACCCCACGGCGTCGGCAGCCGCTCGATCAGGTCGACCTCGACGGGGACGTCGGTGGTGAGGAGCGCGCCCGCGGCGTAGAAGCCGGCCGGGCCCGAGCCGACGACGGCGACGCGCAGCGGCCGGCCGGTCTCGTTCGCGCCCATCGCGACGGATGCTAATGCGCCCGGACGAGGAGGCCGATACCACGTGTATGCGGCCGACCCTCATCGCCGCGGCCTGCCTCGCCGCGCTCGCCCTCGCCTCCTCGGCCGCCGCCGGGCTGCCGCGCTTCGCGGTGTACGACGTCCGGACGAATCTCGCCGCCGCATCCCACAACGAGTTCGGGGACGTGAAGGTCTGGACGAGCAGGGCCGGCCTCGCGGGCCGGGCTCACGGCGCGACTCTCGTGCGCTGCGCCGGCGACTGCACCTTCGGCGCCGGCTGGCTCGCGTTCGTACACGCCCCGGCCCTCGCCGCGAAGGACGTCGCCTCCGCGAGGGCGCGGCACAGCCGCGCCGGCTGGACCCTCGTGCTGACCCTCACGAACGGCGGCCGCGCGCGGTTCGTGGCCTTTGCCACACTCGCAGCCCAGCGCGCCTCGCGCCGCGGCATCGCCGACCCGCTCGCGCTCGTGCTCGACGGCACGATCGTCGCGCAGCCGCTCGAGAGCCAGCTGCGGATCGGCAAGACGACGCTCGAGCTGCCCGGGCTGACGCGCGCGGGCGCGGTCAAGGCCGCAAAGCTGCTCGGCTAAGCCTCAGTGAGAGCAGCCGGAACCACAGCCGGCAGCGGGAGCGTCGCCGGGGGCGGCGTCGTCCGCGACCGTGAAGGAGTGCCCGCAGCCGCACGAGGCGACCGCGTTCGGGTTGTCGATCTTGAACCCGGACTCCTGGATCGTCTCGAGGTAGTCCACCCGGGCGCCGCTCAGGTACGGGGCGCTGAACGGATCGACGACCACCTTGACGCCCTCGCACTCGAACTCGACGTCGCCCTCCTGGGCGCCGCGGTCGAAGCCGAGGCCGTACTGGAACCCGGAGCAGCCGCCGCCTTCGATCGCGACCCGGAGCACCGAGACCTCGGCGTCCTCGGCCATCAGCACGCGGATCTTCTCCGCCGCCGACGGCGTCAGCGACACGAGCTGGGCGGTGCGCTCCTCGAGTTCCATCGTTGCTCCATGCTACCAACCGGGGAGGTCGTTCCGAGTGCCCCGGAAGGGGGGACTTTGTAACAGCCGCCTCACGCATGGCAACGGGCGTTGCGCTTCCGATCGTGCGGCGTCACCGACATTGATAACGTCCGCCGTTCGTGAGCGGTTCGCTGCGTGCGACGGGTGGGAAGAAGATGCGCCGCTGATGCTGCGGGACTGGCTCCCATTCCTCATTTACGGCCTCATGGCCCTCGCGATCCCGAGCTCGATGATCGTGATGTCGTTCGCCTTCGCGCAGCGCCCCGCGCGCCGGACGCGGGCCCGCTCGATCCCATTCGAGTCGGGCGTCTCGCAGGGCCGGATGAAGCCGCAGCGCTTCACCGTGAGCTTCTACCTCACGGCGATGCTCTTCATCGTCTTCGACATCGAGATCGTGTTCCTGTACCCGCTCGCCGTGCAGCTCCACGCGCTCGGCTGGTTCGGCTTCGTCGAGTTCGCCTTCTTCATCGTCATCCTGCTCGTCGCCTACGTCTACATCTGGCGCAAGGGCGCGCTCGAGTGGTGAGCTAGATGGCGGAGAAGCGGCTCAAGGACTACGGCCTCCAGTCGGAGCGGCTGCTCTGGCCGACGAAGGGCCCGTCCCGGTTCGAGGAGGAGCTCGGCGTCGACGAGCTCGAGCAGGCGCTCGGCCTGACGACGCTCGAGAAGGCCGTCCGCTGGGCGCAGACGAAGTCGATGTGGCCCGACACGTTCGGGCTCGCGTGCTGCGCGATCGAGATGATGTCGATCGTCTCGAGCCGCTACGACCTCGCGCGCTTCGGGATGGAGGCGTTCCGCTCGTCGCCGCGCCAGGCCGACCTGCTGATCGTGTCGGGGCGCGTCGCGCACAAGATGGCCGCGCCGCTCCGCCAGATCTACGACCAGATGCTCGAGCCGAAGTGGGTGATTGCGATGGGTGCGTGCGCGAGCTCCGGCGGGATGTTCAACAACTACACGATCCTCCAGGGCGTCGACCGCATCGTCCCCGTCGACATCTACGTCCCGTTCTGCCCGCCGCGTCCCGAGGCGCTGATGGAGGGGATCATCCGCCTGCACGAGGCGCACCTCGCCGGCGTGCCCGCGGCGTACGAGCGCAGAGAGGTCGCGACGTGACGAACTGGCGCGACCTGCCCGGCTTCGTCGACGAGAAGGAAGCGCTCGGCGAGACGACCGTGACGATCGAGACGGCGGAGATCCGCGCGGCGTGCGAGCGCGCGAAGGAGGAAGGCTTCACGTTCCTCGCCGACATCGTCGCGACCGACTACCTCGGCTGGGGCGGCAAGGGGGTCTCCGGCTACATCGGCACCGCGTCGGGACGCGACCTGAACCATCCGTCGACGCAGGGTTACCAGGCGCTGCCGCAGCTGAAGCCGAAGCGCTTCTCGGTCAGCTACCACCTGCTCGCGATGCAGCGCCCGCCGGTGCGCGTCCGCCTGCAGTGCTGGGTCGACGAAGGCGAGCACGTGCCGAGCGTGATCTCCGTGTGGCCGACCGCGGACTGGCACGAGCGCGAGCAGTTCGACCTGATGGGCATCTCGTTCGACGGCCACCCGAACCTCGTGCGGCTGCTGATGCCCGACGACTGGGACGGTCACCCGCTGCGCAAGGACTATCCGCTCGGCGGCGAGCCGGTGCGCTTCTCGGGGGCCGAATGACGTTGGCCCCGGAACGGCCCGCGCGCAGCATGCGCGACTGGCCCGTCGTGTTCCCGCCGCCGTACGAGGGCTCGCGCATCCCGAAGCGCGTCCCGACGATCCTCGACGTGCCGCCGGAGCTCCTTGCGACCGGCGACATCATGCAGATCAACTTCGGGCCGAACCATCCGTCGACGCACGGCGTGCTGCGGCTGATCATCGACCTCGACGGCGAGCAGGTCGTCGGGCTCAACGCCGTCATCGGCTACCTGCACACGGGCTTCGAGAAGACGATGGAATACAAGACGTGGTGGAAGTGCGTCACGTATCCCGAGCGCATCGACTACGTCGGGTACCAGAACGCGGAGCTCGCGTTCGTGCTCGCAGTCGAGAAGCTGCTGCAGATCGAGACGCCCGAGAAGGCGATCTGGATGCGCACGCTGCTCTGCGAGCTCAACCGCATCCACTCGCATCTCATCTTCCTCGGCACGTCCGCGCTCGAGCTGGGTGCGATCTCGATGTTCTGGTACTGCTTCCGCGAGCGCGAGCAGATCCTCGACCTCTACGAGATGGTCACCGGCGCGCGCATGCACACGCGCTACTTCCAGATCGGCGGGCTCGCGGAGGACATCCCGCAGGGGTTCTTCCCCGAGTGCCGCAAGTTCGTCGAGTGGATGCCGCACGCGCTCGACGACTACCTCGCGCTCCTCGACCGCAACGCGATCTGGCTCGAGCGCACGAAGGGCATCGGGCTGCTGTCGGGCGAGGACGCGATCGCGCTGGGACAGACGGGCCCGAACGCGCGCGCGTCCGGCGTCGACTGGGACCTCCGCCGCGACCAGCCGTATCTCGCGTACGACCAGGTCGACTTCCGCGTGCCGGTGTACGGCGGCGGCGACGTGTACGACCGCTACCGCGTGCGCATGGACGAGATGGCGGAGTCGACGCGCATCGTCGACCAGTGCCTCCGCCGGCTCGAGCGCATGGAGGGGCAGCCGTGGATCGCCGACGACCGCAAGGTCGTGCTGCCGCCGCGCGAGGAGCTGCACACGTCGATGGAGTCGCTCATCCACCACTTCAAGATCGTCACCGAAGGCTTCCGCGTCCCCGAGGGCGAGGTCTACAGCGCGATCGAGTCGCCCCGCGGCGAGTCCGGCTGCTATCTCGTCTCCGACGGCGGGCCGAAGCCGTGGCGCGTGCACTTCCGGGCGCCGTCGTTCGTCGCGCTCGAAGCGACGCCGACGTGCATGCACGAGTCGCTCGTCGCCGACATGATCGCGATCGTCGGCTCGCTCGACGCCGTGATGGGGGACACCGACCGGTGACGCTCGTCGCGGAGATCCAGAAGGTCGCGAAGCAGTACCCCGAGTCGCGCTCGGCGGTGCTGCCGGCGCTGCGACTCGCGCAGGAGGAGTACGGCTGGCTCACGCGCGAGGCGTTGGAGCAGGTCGCGGAGGCGCTCGACCTGACGCCCGCGTACTGCATGTCGGTCGCGAGCTTCTACGACATGTTCCACCTCGAGCCGGTGGGCAAGCACATGGTGGAGGTCTGCACGAATGTCTGCTGTGGTCTCGTCAACGCGCAGGCCGTGCTCGAGGCATTCGAGCGCGAGCTCGGCGTCGCGCCCGGCGAGACGACGCCCGACGGCGAGATAACGCTCCGCGCAGTGGAGTGCCTGGGCGGCTGCTCGACGCCGACGATCGTCGCGGTCGACCGCCGCTACCGCCAGTCGGTGACGCCCGATGACGTCGCGGCCATCGTCGGAGAGCTGCGCGCCTGATGGAAACGAGAATCGGCGCCGAGCCGCCTGTCGTCATCCTCGACGGCGCGCTGGAGGAGCCCCTGCGCGACCTCGACTCGTATCGCGCTGTGGGTGGCTATGCGCAGCTCGAGCGCGCCCGCGCGATGACGCCGCAGCAGGTGACGGAGGCGCTCATCCAGTCGAATCTGCGCGGTCGGGGCGGTGCGTTCTTCCCGACAGGGCGCAAGGCGAGCTTCATCCCGACGCCGGACAAGGTCGCGAAGCCGATCTATCTCACGGTGAACGCCGACGAGTCCGAGCCGGGGACGTTCAAGGACCGCGAGATCATGCTGCGCGTCCCGCACCGGCTGATCGAGGGCTGTCTCATCGCGGCGCATGCGATCCAGTCGAAGCACGTCTTCATCTACATCCGGGGCGAGTACTCGACCGAGTACGAGGTCCTTGGTGCCGCGCTTGCAGAGGTGCGCGCGGCCGGCTTGCTCGCCGACGTCGAGCTGACGATTCACCGCGGTGCCGGTGCCTATATCTGCGGCGAGGAGACGGCGCTGCTCGAGTCGCTCGAGGGCAAGCGCGGCCAACCGCGCTCGAAGCCGCCCTTCCCGGCGATCGAAGGCCTCTACGACTCACCCACCCTGATCAACAACGTCGAGACGATCACGAACGTGCCGAAGGTGCTCGAGCTCGGCCCGGAGGAGTACGCGCAGATCGGTGCGCCTCCCGACTCGACCGGGACCCGCGTCTTCTGCCTGTCGGGCAACGTCGTGCGGCCCGGCGCCTACGAGGCGCCGCACGGGATCACGGTGCGCCACCTGATCGAGGACCTCGGCGGCGGCATCGCGGACGGCCGGCAGCTCAAGGCAGTGATGGTGGGCGGCTCGTCGTTCCCGGTGATGACCGCAGACCAGATCGACATGCGACTCGACGTCGACTCGCTTGCGCAGAAGGGCCTCTTCATCGGCTCGGGCGTGATCACGGCGATCGACGACCGGACATGCATCGTCCAGTTCGCTCTGCGCATCGCGCAGTTCTACATGCACGAGTCGTGCGGGAAATGCACGCCGTGTCGCGTCGGAACGCGCTGGCTCGTGCAACTCGTGCGCTCGTTCGAGGAGGGCAGCGCGTCCGAAGAGGACTTCGATCTCCTGCTCGACGTCTGCGACCGGATCATCGGCAAGTGCCTTTGCGTCCTGGGTGACTCGGCGGCGATGCCCGTTGCAAGCTGCGTGACGAAGTTCCGCGACGAGTTCCGCGCACACCTCGAACATGGCGGCTGCCCATTCGGCGAGGACTCGAGTCTCGCGCATCTGTTCGCGCCCTCGGACCAGCATCACCACAACCCGGTCGCGCAGGAGGCTCCCGTATGAGCACACCTGACGCAGTGCGCGTGACGATCGATGGACAGGATGTCCACATCGCGAAGGGGACCGGCCTCGTCGAGACCGCGCTGTCGGCAGGCATCGAGATCCCCGTGTTCTGCTACGAGCCGCGGCTCGGAGAGCCGATCGGCGCGTGCCGCATGTGTCTCGTCGAGGTCGAGGGCATGCCGAAGCTGCAAACGGCCTGCACGATGACTGCGCAGGACGGGATGGTCGTGAAGACGGCACGCACGTCGAAGAAGTCCGCCGAGGGCCAGAACGCGACGCTCGAGTTCATCCTCGTCAACCACCCGCTCGACTGCCCCGTCTGCGACAAGGGCGGCGAGTGCCCGCTGCAGGACCTCACGTTCCGCTACGGCCCCGGCAAGACGCGGATGAGCTTCGAGAAGACGACGTTCGAGAAGCCGATCCCGATCTCGCCGACGATCTCACTCGACCGCGAGCGCTGCATCCTCTGCTACCGCTGCACGCGCTTCAGCGAGAGCGTGAGCGAGGACGGCCAGCTCGTCGCGCGGAACCGCGGCGCGATGTCCGTGATCACGACGTTCGCGGACGAGCCGTACACCGGCCCGTTCACCGGCAACGTCACCGAGCTCTGCCCGGTCGGCGCGCTGCTGCCGACGCAGTACCGCTTCGAGGCGCGCCCGTGGGAGATCGTCGACGTTCCGACCGTGTGCGGCATGTGCCCGGTCGGCTGCAACACGCACGCCACGGTGCGCGAGGGCAAGGTCAAGCGGATCCTGTCGCGCAACCATCCCGAGATCGACGAGGGCTGGCTGTGCGACAAGGGACGCTTCGGCTTCACGCACCTCCGCGCCGCCGACCGCATCGTCGATCCGATCAAGCGCGTCCGGCGCCGCGGCTTCGAGCCCGTCTCGTGGGACGACGCGCTCGACGAGGCCGAGCGGCTGCTGCGTGCTGCGCACGGCCGCGTGGTCGTCGCGCTCTCCGGCTCGGAGACGGTCGAGGAGGCATACGCGCTCGCGAAGCTCGTGCGCCACGGCGCCGGCTCGCACGAGGCCGTGCTCCCCGAGGAGATCTCCGACGCGCTCGACGCATACCGGCTGCCGCTGTCCGCGATCGCCGGCGCGCAGGTCGTCGTGGTCCTCGGCGACGAGCCCGTCGCCGAGCGCGCGCCGATCGTCGACCTCTGGATCAAGCAGGCGCGGCGCAAGGGCGCGAAGGTCGTCGGCTCGCCCGACGACGACGCCGTGCGCGGCGCCGAGCGTGTCGTGCTCGTGTGGTCGGGCCCCGGCGGCCGCGGCGGCGCGCGCGTCGCGGAGCTGGCCGAGCGTCTCGGCCTCGCCGGCAAGCCCGGCTGCGGCGCCTTCTACCTGCCGCAGACGCCGAACGGCCGCGGCGTCGCGGACGCCTGGTCGGCCTGCTCCGACGACGAGCCCGCCGAGGCCGACTCGATCGGCCTGTTGATCGTCTCCGGCGACGAGGCCGCCGGCAACGACAACGTGCGCGCGCTCGCGGAGCGCGCCGACTCGGTGATCGTCGTCTCGATGTTCCACGGCCTCGCGGCCGGCTGGGCCGACCTCGTCCTCCCGGGCACGAGCTACCTCGAGCGCGACGGCACGTACGTCAACCTCGAAGGACGCCTGCAGCGCCTGCGCCAGACGGTGCCGCCGCCCGGGCCGAGCGAGCTCGAGTGGATCTCACAGCTCGCGGCCCGGCTCGGCGTCGAGCTCGCGCCGGACGCGCCCGCGGTGTTCGCCGAGCTCTCGGCGCGCTGCTACGGCGGCCTGTCCTTCGGCGAGGTCGGCGAGCGCGCGCCGCTCCGCGGCTACGTCGACGCGCCGGCGCACGTCGAGGCGCCGCCGGTGCCCGAGCCTGCGCCGTCCACGAACGGCCACGGCCTGCGTCTCGTGGCGTACAAGCCGCTCTTCTCCGGGCCAGCCGTCGAGCGCGTCACCGAGCTGCAGTTCCAGCGCCCGCAGGCCGAGGTGGAGCTCTCCGCCGACGACGCGAAGGCGCGCGGCATCTCGACGGGCGACAGCGTCACGCTCGGGTCGAACGGCTCGTCGGTCGTGCTGCGCGCACGCGTGAACAAGCGGCTGCGCGCGAGCATCGCGCGCGTCGCGGTCGAGCACGCGGGCGGGCTCAGCGGCTACGTCGAGGTGACGCGCAATGCATGAGCCTTGGTGGATCTCGCTGATCAAGGCGGGGATCATCGTCAACGTCGTCCTGCTCCTCTTCGCGTACCTCACGCTGATCGAGCGCAAGGTGATGGGACGCATGCAGCTCCGCTACGGCCCGAACCGCGCGGGCCCGTTCGGCCTGCTGCAGCCGATCGCCGACCTCGTCAAGCTCGTACGCAAGGAGGCGTTCGCGCCGTCGAGCGCGATCGGCATCCCGTACATCCTCGCGCCGATCGTCTCGGCGTTCACCGCGCTCGCCGCGTTCTCGGTGATCCCGTTCGGCCCCGGCTGGACGGTGAACGGCTGGCGCATCAACGGCGAGGTCGCGAACGTGTCGATCGGCCTGCTGCTGATCTTCGCGCTCGGCTCGATCGGCATCTACGGCTTCATCGTCGGCGGCTGGGCGTCCGAGTCGAAGTTCTCGATCCTCGGCTCGATGCGCACGTGCGCGCAGCTCGTCTCGTACGAGGTGTCGCTCGCGCTCAGCGTGCTCGGCGTCGTCATTCTCGGCCGCTCGCTCAACCTGCCCGAGATCGTGCACCGCCAGGGCGAGATCCTGCCGTTCGTCGTGCCGCAGTTCGTCGGCATGCTCATCTTCTTCGTCGGCGGCATCGCGGAGACGAGCCGTGCGCCGTTCGACCTGCCGGAAGCGGAGTCGGAGCTCGTGGCCGGCTACCACACCGAGTACTCCGGGATGCGCTGGGGGCTCTTCCAGATGGCCGAGTACATCAACCTGATCACGCTCTCCGGCCTGATGGTGACGCTGTTCTTCTCCGGCTGGCACGGCCCGTGGGGGCTCGGCCCGCTCTGGTTCATGCTGAAGCTGCTCGCGGTGCTCTTCGTCTTCATCTGGCTGCGCACGACGCTGCCGCGCCTGCGCTACGACCAGCTGATGCGCTTCGGCTGGAAGGTCCTGCTGCCGGCCGCGACCGTCAACGCCGTGATCACGGCGCTCGTCGTGGTGTGGGTGGGGTGAGCGCATGAGCCCGCAGCCGATCTCCACGCTGAAGGGCTTCGGCGTCACCTTCAAGCAGATCTTCAAGAAGCCGATCACGCAGCAGTACCCGGAGTACAAGCGGCCGGTGTATCCGCGCTTCCGCGGCCGCCATCGCCTGCACCTGCACGCCAACGGGCTCGAGAAGTGCGTCGGCTGCTCGCTCTGCGCCGCGGCGTGCCCAGCGGACTGCATCCGCGTCGTTCCGGCCGAGAACACGCCGGACAACCGCGTCTCCGCGGGCGAACGCTATGCGCGCATCTACGAGATCAACATGAGCCGCTGCATCTTCTGCGGCTACTGCGAGCTCGCGTGCCCGTTCGACGCGATCACGCTCGGTAACGAGTTCGAGATCTCCGAGTACAACCGCGACGACCAGATCTACACGAAGGACATGCTGCTCGCGGAGCCCGTGAAGCGCGTGCCCGTCGCCGACCGCGATCTGTACGACACGCCGATCCCCTTCTACCGCTCCGACTCGTGATCCTCGCAGCGTCCGCCGGCAACATCCTCGTCTGGATCGTCTGGGTCGGCGCCGGCTTCGCGTGCCTCGCGTCGGGCGTCGCGGTCGTGTCGTTCTCGAACCCGTTCTACTCGGCGCTCGCGCTGATCGGGAACCTCGGCTCCCTCGCGGTGCTGTACCTGCTGCTCTCGGCGGAGTTCGTCGCGGCGGCGCAGGTGCTCGTCTACGCAGGCGCGGTGATGGTGATGTTCCTGTTCGTGATCGCGTACGTCGGCCCGCGGCAGGAGACGCCGTGGCAGGGCGGCCCGAGCTGGCAGACGCTCGGCGCGGTGCTCGCGGCGGCGTCGATCTTCCTCGAGATCATCGTCGTGCTCGGCCTCAAGGCCGGCGGGCGGCTCGCGCACGCGGAGCACGTGCACGGCACGTTCGGCACGCCGGGCTGGATCGGCCGCCTCTTCCTCACCGACCACCTGCTCGCGTTCGAGATCACGTCGATCGTGCTGCTCGTCGCGGCGGTCGGCGGCGTCATCCTCGGCGAGCACACGAAGCGCCGCGACACCGAGGTGGCGCAGTGATGCAGGGCCCCGGCGTCGTCTGGTACGTCGGCGTCGCCGCGTTCCTCTTCGGGATCGGCGCGCTCGGCGTGCTCGTACGGCGCAACCCGCTGATCGTGCTGCTCTCGCTCGAGATCATGCTGAACGGCGCGAACCTCGCGCTGATCGCCTTTGCGCGCAGCGCCGGCAACGGCGCGGGGCAGATCTTCGCGCTCGCCGTGATGGC
>DASYGK010000032.1:0-38901 GCA_035999905.1 Gaiellaceae bacterium
CTCGGCGCGGAGCGCGACGGGCTGCCGCGCGAGGTGCTCGAGCGCTGCGACGCGCGGGCGTCGATCCCGCAGCGCGGCGGCGGCGAGTCGCTCAACGTCGCGATGGCCGGGACGGTCGCGCTGTACGAGCTCGCCCGGCGAGTCTGACCGGTCTGACCGGTCTGACCGGTCTGATCAGGCTTGCGAGCCTGTACAACCCCGCCGAGAACCATGAAAAAAGGTCCGGCCCCGTTGCCGAGGCCGGACCAAAGATTCACCGAGCCGGTGGCGCTTTCGTCCACCTCGCCCAACCGGCCTTCCGCCTCGGGGTTGCCCCCTCTTCGTAGAACCGCTTGGTCGGGGTTTCGACCTAGTCGCGCTCCGTGCTCGGTGCAAGGGGGAACCTACGATCCAGGCGCCGGTTGTGCAAGAGCCGTGGCAAGGAAATTTTCGCAATTTGCGGACTCATCGTTTGCGTGCGATCCAGACGCAGTCCTCGCCGCCGGCGTACGGCCGCCGGTCGAACCAGCCGTAGCAGCCGTCCACGTCGAACCCGGCCTCCGCGAGCAGCGCGTGCCAGCGCTCCGGCTCGAGCCACCAGAGCGTCATCGTCGAAGCGCCCTGAGCCCCGCGCACCGAGAGCGTGAGCGTCTGCGCGTCGCGGTCCCAGTCGGCGCGCTCGTCGATCCCCGGCTCCCGCTCGATCCAGCGCCCGTGCGTCTCCTCGATGTCGTCGAGCGACGGCGCGAAGACGTCGAAGACGAGCCGGCCGCCCGGCTCGAGCAGGGCATGCGCGGACGCGAGCGCCTCGAGGCGCTCCTCGTCGGAGGCGAGATGGAGGTACGCACGGAACGGGCAGGTCACGAGCGGCACCGGGCCGTCCACCGGCGGCCGGCGGAGGTCGCCGAGCCGCAGGTCGAGCCGTTCGGCGACGCCGGCTTGCTCGCCGCGCTCGGCGCAGACCGCGAGCATCCCCTCCGACGAGTCGACGCCGATCACCGTGACCCCTGCCATTGCGACCGGGATCGCGATCCGGCCGGTGCCGACGCCGAGCTCGACCACCGGGCCGCCCGACGCGAGCGCCTCCTCGACGTAGAACGAGATGTCCTCGATCACACCCGCGCTCCACGGGTCGTACAGCCGCGCGATCGGGTCGTAGACGCTCATGCCGGCTTTCGCGCGACGTAGACGAACTCGAGCGAGTCGTCGGCGAAGGGCTCGCGGTGGAACCCGCCGTAGAGCGCTTCGACCTCGAGTCCCGCGACATCGACGAGGCCCTCCCACTCTGCGCGGCCGACCCACCATGCCTTCAGCACGTCGAGCGTCTTGACGCCGACGCCGCGCGTCAGCTCGACGCGGCTGTCGGCGGCGAAATAGCGGTTGACCTCCCAGCGCCCGTCCGCGTGCTCGATCCGCCGGTCATGGAGCGATGCGGCAATCTGCGGGCTGAACGCGAACGCGTTCCAAGCGAAGCGCCCGCCGGGCCGGAGCACCGAGGCGACGCGCTCGAACACGCGGCGGCGGTCGGGCCAGGTCGGCAGGTGCAGCAGCGAGCGAAACGGACAGATCACGAGCTCGACCGGCTCGTCCAGGTCGAGGTCGCGCATGTCGCCCTCACGCAGCTCGACGGGAAGCCCGGCCGCGCGCTCACGTGCGACTGCGAGCATCGCCGGCGAACGGTCGATGCCGATCACGCGCTTCCCGGTCTCGCGGGCGATCGGGATCGCGACGCGGCCGGACCCGACCGCGAGCTCGACGATCGGCTCCGCGGCGTCGCGCGCGAGCTCGACGTACCAACCGACGTCCTCCGTCATCTCGGCCGACCAGCTGTCGTAATCCGCGGCATGCGCGTCGTAATCGCTCATGCCGCGATGCTAGACGGCGACCGATACAGTCGCCGCCGTGGACGCGAGCGCGCTTCAGAAGCAGGCTCTCGACGAGATCGCCGCGGCGGGGACGCTCGGCGCGCTCGACGACGCCCGCGTCAAGTTCCTCGGGCGGAAGAGCGAGTTGAAGCTCGCGCTCCGCGACGTGCGGGACCGCGAGACCGGCATGGCGCTGAACGCGGTACGCGAGGCCGTCGAGCAGGCAGTCGAGGCGAAGCAGGCCGAGCTCGAGCGCGCCGAGCTCGACCGGACGATCGCCGAGGACCGCGTCGACGTGACGATGCCGGGCGTTCGGCATCGCCGCGGGCACCTCCACCTCGTGACCCAGGTGCGCCGCGAGGTCGAGGACATCTTCGTCGGCATGGGCTACGACGTGCTCGACGGGCGCGAGGTCGAGACGACTCGCTACCTCTTCGACGCGCTCAACATGTCGCCGAACCATCCGACGCGGTCGCCGCTGCACACGTTCTACGTCGGCGAGGACGCCGTCCTCCGCAGCGAGACCTCACCGTCGCAGATCCACGCGATGGAGTCGAAGCCGCCGCCGATCTACGTCGTCTCGCTCGGCCGCTGCTACCGCCGCGACACGCCCGACACGACGCACTACCCGATCTTCCACCAGGTCGAAGGGCTCGTCGTCGACCGCGGCATCACGCTCGCAGACCTGAAGGGAACGTTGCGCACGCTGCTCCGCCAGCTGTTCGGCGCGGAGCGCGACGCGAAGTTCGTCACGCATTTCTTCCCGTTCACGGAGCCGTCCGTCGAGGTGCTCGTCTCGTGCTTCCAGTGCAACGGCGCCGGCTGCCCGATGTGCCGCCACTCCGGCTGGATCGAGATCGGCGGCTCCGGGATGGTCGACCCGAACGTGCTCCGCTTCGTCGGCTACGACCCCGAGGAGGTGTCGGGCTTCGCGTTCGGCTGGGGCCTCGAGCGCATGGCGATCCTGCGGCACGGGCTGCCGGACATCCGCGACCTGTGGGCCGACGACCTGCGGTTCCTGAGGCAGTTCTGATGCGCGTCCCGCTCAGCTGGCTGCGCGAGTACGCGAATCCGTCGGCATCCGCAACGGAGATCGCCGAACGGCTCTCGATCTCGACCTGCGAGGTCGAGCGCGTCGTCCGGCGCGGCGTCCCGGATACCGACGGCAACCTCGGCCGCTTCCGCGTCGGCCGTGTGCTCTCGGCCGAGAAGCATCCGAACGCGGACCGGCTGCAGCTCTGCGTCGTCGACGTCGGCGGCGCGCAGCAGCAGATCGTCTGCGGCGCGTGGAACTTCAGCGCCGGTGCGACCGTTGCGGTCGCGCTCCCCGGTGCGACGCTGCCGAACGGTCTCACGCTCGAGAGCCGCAAGCTGCGCGGCGAGCTGTCGGAGGGAATGATCCTCGCAGAGGACGAGGTCGACCTCGGCTCCGACCACGACGGGATCATGCTGCTCGACCCCTCGCTCGCGCCGGGAACGCCGCTCGCCGACGTGCTGCCACTCGTCGAGGACGTGCTCGACGTCGAGACGACGCCGAACCGGCCCGACCTGCTCTCGATCTACGGGCTTGCACGCGAGGTCGCCGCACTCTTCGACGTCGCGCTCGCTCCGTGGCCGGGCGTCGAGCCGCCGAAGACCGGCGACGAGGAGATCCCGATCCAGGTCGATGATCCGGACGGCTGCCCGCGCTTCGTCGGCCGTCTCTTCCGCGACGTCGCTCTTGCGCCCTCGCCCGTGTGGCTCAAGGCACGGATCACGGCCGCCGGCATGCGTCCGATCTCGAACGTCGTCGACATCACGAATTACGTCATGCTCGCGCTCGGCAGCCCGCTGCACGCGTACGACTACACGACGCTTGCCGGCGGGCGGATCGTCGTGCGCCGGGCGCACGAGGGCGAGACGATCCGCACGCTCGACGGCCAGGACCGCAAGCTCGTTCCCGCCGACCTCCTGATCGCCGACGCGGAGCGCGCGATCGGCATTGCAGGGATCATGGGCGGTGAGGAGACGGAGGTCGCCGACACGACGACGACCGTCCTCCTCGAGACCGCGAACTTCGAGCCGGTGACGATCATGCACAGCTCGGAGCGCCTCGGCCTGCGCAGCGAGGCGTCGAACCGCTGGGAGAAGGGCGTCGACCCGCACGGCGCGGGCCACGCCGCGCGGCTCGCGTCGCAGCTCCTCGCCGAGCTCGCCGGCGGACGGTGGGTGGGGGAGAACGACGTGCAGGCGGCGCTGCCCGAGCCCGCGCGGATCGAGCTGCGTCCCGCGCACACGAGCGAGCTGCTCGGCCTCGACGTCACGGCAGACGAGCAGCGTGCGATCCTGGGCAGCCTCGGCTTCGGCGTCGACGGCGACACCGTCACCGTTCCCTCGTGGCGCGCGCGCGACGTGACGCGCGAGGCAGATCTGATCGAAGAGGTCGCGCGCTTCGAGCTCGATGCCGTCCCGTTCACGCTCCCGGCAAGGCGTGAAGCGGTCGGCAGGCTCACGCGCTCGCAGCAGCTGCGGCGGACAGTCGAGGACGTGCTCGTCGGCTGCGGTCTCTGCGAGGCGTACACGCCGAGCCTCGTCGACCGCGATCCCGACACGGACGCGCTCCGCTTGCGGCTGCCGCTCTCGAACGACCAGTCCGTGCTCCGCACGACTTTGCTCCCGAGCCTGCTCGCCGCCGCCGAGCGCAACCGCGACGTCGGCAACGACGACGTCGCCCTCTTCGAGATCGCGCGCGTCTATCTCCCGTCGGGCGCGCCGCTGCCGACCGAGCGCTGGCGCGTCGCCGGCGTCGTCGAAGGCGGCTATGCCGACGCGAAGGGCGTCGTCGACGCGCTGCTCGCGACGCTCGGTGCGCCGCTCGCGGTCGAGCGCGGATCGCATCCGCTGTTCCATCCCGGGAAGACCGGCGTGCTGCCGCAGGGCTGGGTCGGCGAGGTCCACCCGGCGGTCGCGACGGGCTGGGCGGCGTTCGAGCTCGATCTCGCCGAGCTCGACGCGTCCCGGCCGCAGCGCGTGCTCTACGAGGACGTGATCAGCTTCCCGTCCGTGCTCCAGGATCTCGCGTTCGTCGTCGCGGACGACGTCGCCGCCGCCGACCTCGTCGCGGCGATGCGCGAGGCCGCCGGGCCGGAGCTGCGGGACGTCGCGGTCTTCGACGAGTACCGGAGCGAGCAGATCGGCGCCGGCAAGCGCTCGCTCGCGTTCCGCGTCGCGTTCGGGTCGCCCGAGCGTACGCTCACCGACGCCGACGCCACCGCGCTTCGGGAGCGGATCGTCACCGCGCTCGCCGCACGCTTCGGTGCCGAGCTCCGCGCCTGAAATCCGATCCGCCGGGCCTCGCGTACAGTCACGACATGAGAGTCGGGGTCTCCCTTGCCGTGCTCGTCGCCGCCGTCTCGCTCGCCGTGGGGGCGGCGGGCGCCGCGCGCGCCGACAACCCCGTGCTGACGGCCGACGTCGGGATCGGCGACTCGTTCTCGATCCAGCTCAAGGATCCGTCGGGCGCCGAGATCACCCACGTCGACGCCGGCACGTACACCCTGTTGATCCACGACCACTCGACCTTCCACAACTTCCACCTGTCCGGCCCCGGGGTCGACGTCGCCTCCGCGGTCGATACCACCGGCGACTCGACTTTCACGGTCACGCTCACCGACGGGACGTACTTCTTCCAGTGCGACCCGCACTCGTCCCAGATGAAGGGCAAGTTCACCGTCGGGACGGTCACCACCCCGCCCGCGCCGCCCCCGCCGCCTCCGCCCGCGAAGCCGACTCCGCTCACCGCGTCGCTCGGAATCGCCTCGGCCGGGGCCCTGCGCCCCTCGACGGGGCTCTCGGCCGGGAGCTTCGCGATCACGGTCGCCGACCGGAGCGCGAAGGACGGCTTCCGGCTCTCCGGCCCGGGCGTGTCCAAAGCGACCGGAATCGCGTTCAAGGGAACGGTGACCTGGCACGTCAGCCTCCAGGCGGGCCGGTACAGCTTCGGCTCGGTGCGCCACCCGGCGCTCCGGCGCGGCTTCGTCGTCGGCCCTTGAGGCTTTACGACCTCTAGATCGTACGAACCTTCTTTCTAAGGAGTATCTAAGAGCGGGGCTTCTCCGTTATCTCGTCGTTCGTGGATTGCAAAGAACCCACACACGAGGTGACCACATGAGACGTCTATGGACGCTCTGGCTCGCGGCCGCGGCGCTCGTCCTGACCGCCGTTTTCGCCGCTTCCGCCGCTGCCGGCGGCGGCCAGGGACACGACGGTAACCAGGGACACGACGGCAACAAGGGCGGGGACGCGCAGGCGTCGCAGCAGCAGCAGAGCCCGCAGCCGCAGGGCTGGGGGCAGCAGCAGAAGTCGGGCGACAACCAGTCGAGCGCCGGCACGGACGCCGGCACCAAGCCGAGCAGCGACACGTCCAAGTGGACGAAGACGCACGTCGGCGACAAGCCCGACGTGTCGAAGCGCTACGGCAACGGCAGCACGGCGGCGGAGATCGCCAAGGGCCGCGGCGCGCCCGACAGCACCGTCCTCACGGGGCCCGGCAACAGCCAACCCCACAAGGTCAGCGCGTGCGGGCACAAGGACAACCGCAGCGGCGGTGTCGACGTCCATGCCGTCAAGAGCTACTCGACCTCGGATTGCCAGGCTCAGCAGCCCGAGCAACAGCAGGTCGAGGTCACGCAGACGGAGCAGAAGCCCGTCGAGGTCACGCAGACCGAGCAGAAGCAGGTCGACTCCGACCAGGAGCAGAGCCACAAGATCACGATCTGCCACGCGACGGGCTCGGCCACGAACCCGTTCGTCGTCATCACGGTCGACGAGCACGCCCTGAAGCACGGCCACACCGCCGCGAAGGGCGACATCATCCCGGCCCCGGCCGGCGGCTGCCCGGCGGCGAGCCCGGAGACCGGCTCCGTCCTCGGCGCGAGCGCGACCGTGTGCGGCACCGAGCAGACGACCTCGGGCGACGAGTCCGGCAGCAAGGACGAGTCGTCGTGGGGCGGCGACGAGTCGAAGGACGAGCACGGCGACCATGAGCACGCCACGGGCTCGGACGACGACACGGCGAACGTGAGCGACGAGCAGGGCGCCGAGGACAACGACGCGGACGAGTGCGCCACCTCCTCGACGTCGAGCGCGTCCAGCACGCCGGTCGAGAACCAGGCCGCTCCCTCGACGGTCACCGTGACGCCCGCCGTGCAGCAGAACGCGGCAGCGACGGTCACCACCGCGACGACGACGACGGTCACGACGACGACCGCCACGACGACGCCGACCACGACGGTCGCCGTCTCGAGTGCGCAGGCCGCGACGCAGAGTGCCCCGACCGCTGCGGCGACGCCGCAGGGGCAGGGCCAGGTGCTCGGCGCGATCGCGAACCTGACGCCGAAGAAGCCGGCCGCCCGCGGTGGCGTGCTCGGCGCCGTCGGCAACATCGCCGGGGCGACGCTGCCGTTCACCGGGTTCCCGGTGTGGCTCGCCGTCCTCGCGGCACTCGCACTGCTTGCGCTGGGCCTCGTGCTCCGGCGCGGCGGCGGCACCGCGACGCGCCTGTAACGGCAACACGCAGGAGCGGGATCACAGTGAAGGCGGCCTCCGGGCCGCCTTCACTCGTTCTAGGAGCGGCCGCGGCGGACGATCGCGCGCAGCGCCGTCCGCAGGCCGAGGCCGGCGCCGACGACGCCGGCGAGAGCGAGCGGCGCGCGGGTCTTCAGCTTCCCGCGGGCCTCCGCGGCCTCCTCGCGCAGGGTCGCGACCGCTTCGACGAGGCGCTCCCGCTCGGCGCCGACGTCGCGGCGCTGCTGCTCAGTGCTTGCCATTGCGTACCTCCTCGGCCGTGAGCCGCGCTTCTGCAAGCGCCTGCTCGGGGACGGGAGGTGTGCCCTTCTTGATCGAGCGGACGCCGATCGCAGCGAGCAGGCCGCCGACGGCGAGCAGCGCGGCGGTGACGATCAGCAGCGCGAGCCAGACGGGCGTTGCGGTCGCGATCGCTGCTGCGATCGTCGCGAGGCCGAACGCAAATGCAAAGAAGAGGAAGAGCAGCGAGCCCACCAGCAGCCCGATGCCGATGCCGATCGCGGCGACCTTCTGCTTCAGCTCCGTCGCGGCGAGCCGTAGCTCGAGCCGGACGAGCGAGCGCGCGCGGTCGGCCACGAGCTTCGCAGCGCCGCCGAGCCCGGGCCGGTCGTGTTCACGTGTAGGCATCCCTCGCCAATCTAGCCGCAGGCCTCGACACACGGGTGTCCGTGTTACCGGGCCGATTGCCGGGCAAACGTCGCATATCTATGCTCGCTCTATGCAGAAGCAGGGGCGTCCGCTCGCGAAGGCCGAGCGGCACAGGCTGCTGGCGGGAATCGTCGCCCGCAAGCGCGTCGGCACGCAGCTCGAGCTCGCCGCCGCGCTCGCCGCCTCCGGCTGTGCCGTCACGCAGGCGACGATCTCGCGCGACATCCGAGAGCTGGGGCTCGAGAAGACGCACGACGCGCTCGGCCGGCCGCGTTACGAGCTACCCGCCGACACCGGCAGGCGGCGTCACGACCCGCGCGTCGCGCTCGGCGCCGTGCTCTCGCAATTCGGCCGTCGCGCGGCGGTCGCGCAGAACATCGTCGTGCTGCACTCCGAGCTCGGGTCGGCGCCCGCGATCGCACGCGCGCTCGACCAGGTGGAGCATCCGCGCGTCGTCGGCACGATCGCAGGCGACGACACGTGCCTTGTCGTCGCGCGCGACGACAAGGATGCGCGTGCACTCGCCGCCGAGCTGACCGACGCGATGCGTTAGACGGCTTTGCCGTCGACGTACCAGACGGGGCCCTGCGTCCCCACCGGGTGCGTGTCGGAGAGCGAGCGCACGATGCGCACCTCTCCGGGTACGCCGGCCGCGTCGACGCGCTCGAGGCAGCGGCGCACCATGCCGGCGGACGCGCCGTAGCCGAACGCGTGCGAGGCGCGGAACGTGAGCGTCGTCGACCCGCGGTCGTGCAGCGGGTTGAGCGGGCTCAGGTGCAAAGCCGTGACGTCGAGATGGTCGGTCGACGTGAGACGCAGCTCGCAGAGTGCGTCGCTCCAGTCGGCCGGTAGCTGCGCGAGTGCGGCGTCCCACGACGCCGCCAGTGAGGCGCGCGCCGCGGCGACCGCGACCGGCGCCTCCGTCGTCGCGACGAGCTCGAGCGAGCCCGTGATCGACTCCGCGTCGATTCGTCGCACCATCATCCGCACCGCTTCGGGTCCGACACCGCCGCCGCCGCGCACGACGCGGAAGCGAAGCGTCGAGCCCGACCGGCCCGGCCCGGCCGGGGCGAGCAGCGCCACCGCGCGGCCGCCGCGGGCCGGATCGTCCACGGTGAGCACGATCTGGGCGTCCTGCCACCTCGGATCCAGGCCCCGTTCGATGGTGTTCCACTGTTCGACGAACGTCATCGCACGCACCATAAACTGCGCGCCGTGGCAAAGGTCGAGGCAAAGACGACGCTTGCGAAGGGCGACCTTCCGGACGTCCTCCGCGAGATGCTGCTCATCCGCCGCTTCGAGGAGAAGGTGGAGGAGCGCTTCCGCGCCGGCGAGCTTCCCGGCTTCCTGCATGTGACGATCGGCGAGGAGGCGTGCGCCGTCGGCGTCTGCCGCGCGCTCGAGGACGGCGACGTGATCGCGTCGACGCACCGCGCGCACGGGCACACGCTCGCGAAGGGGACGCACCCGAACGAGCTGATGGCGGAGCTCTACGGCAAACAGGAGGGCTGCTCGCACGGGTACGGCGGCTCGATGCACCTCTACGACGTCGAGCGCGGCAACCTCGGCGCGAACGCGGTGATCGGCGGCGGCCTCCCTCAGATCACCGGCGCGGCGCTCGCCTTCCAGATGCGCGGCGAGTCGCGCGTCGCGGTCGCGTTCTTCGGCGACGGCGCGACGAACATCGGCACGTTCCACGAGGCGCTGAACATGGCGCAGCTCTGGAAGGTGCCCGCGGTGTTCGTGCTCGAGGACAACCACTGGGCGGAGTCGACGCCCGAGTCGCAGCACTCGCCGATCCGCGACCTCTCCGACCGCGCGAAGGCGTTCGGCATGAAGGCGATCAAGGTCGACGGCCAGGACGTCGAAGCGGTGTACAAGGCGACGCGCCAGGCGCTCGACCACGCGCGCTCCGGCAAGGGCCCGGTCTACCTGCACCTCGACACGCTGCGCTTCGCGGGCCACTACATCGGCGACCCGCAGGTCTACCGTCCGAAGAACGAGGCGAAGAAGCTCCGCGAGACGCGCGACCCGATCACGCTGCTGCAGGCGAAGATCAGCATGTCCGACGAGGAGCTCGCGGAGATGGACGCCGAGGTGACCGAGATCGTCGAGGCCTCCGTCGAGTTCGCGAAGAACGGGACCGACCCGGCGCCCGAGGACGCCATGAAGAACGTCTATGCCTGACGCCCCTGACCGGTCGACGCTCCCGGGCGGCGGAGCCGCCCTCCGCGCCGACCTCGCGCCGCTGAGCGCACGCGGCCTTACGGGGCCGTATTCCCATACTGTCCCCTCCGGCCGCACACACTCAGCGGCGCGTCAGGAACGTCAGGGTGCCTGAGCTCTCCTATAGAGAGGCCGTGCGCGACGCGCTCGCGACGGCGATGCGCCAGGACGACGACGTCTTCATCATGGGCGAGGACATCGCCGAGATGGGCGGCTCGATGGGCGTCACGCACGGGATGCTCGACGAGTTCGGCCCCGAGCGCGTGCGCAACACGCCGATCTCCGAGATGGCGCTCGCGGGCGCGGCGATCGGGGCCGCGCTTCAGGGCATGCGCCCGATCGCGGAGATCATGTACGAGGACTTCATGACGCTTGCGGCCGAGCAGGTCGTGAACCAGGCGGCGAAGCACCGCTACATGTCGGGCGGACAGCTCACCGTGCCGGTCGTGTTCCGTACGCAGGGCGGCGCCGGCTGGTCGCCGGGTGCGCAGCACGCGCAGCAGCTCGAGGCGTGGTTCGTGCACATCCCCGGGCTCAAGGTCGTGTTCGCGTCGACGCCCGAGGACGTGCGCGGCCTGCTCTGGTCGTCGATCTACGACGACAACCCGGTCGTCTTTTTCGAGCACCGCACGCTGTACGGCATCAAGGGAGACGTGCCCGAGAAGATCGAGCCGATTCCGATCGGCAAGGCGCGCGTGCACCGCGAGGGCGAGGACGTCACGGTGATCGCGACCGGCCGCATGGTGCACGAATCGCTCGCGGCCGCCGAGGAGGCGGAGAAGGACGGCATCTCCGTCGAGGTCGTCGACCCGCGCACGCTGCAGCCGCTCGACGAGGAGACCCTCGTCGCGTCGGTCAAGAAGACGAATCGCGCGGTCGTCGCGCACGAAGCCGTCACGCGCATGGGCTTCGGCGCCGAGGTCGCCGCCGTGCTCCAGTACCAGGCGTTCGACTGGCTCGATGCGCCGATCGAGCGCGTCGGCTCCCGCTTCGCACCGCTTCCGTTCGCGCCGGTGATGGAGGCGTACGTGATCCCCCACAAGGAGACCGTGCTCGAGGCGGTCTACCGCACCGTCAACAAGAAGCTCTCGTAATGGCGACCGAGGTCAAGCTCCCGCGTCTCGGCCAGGGGATGGAGTCCGGCACGATCGTGAAGTGGCTCAAGTCCGAGGGCGACCAGGTGCAGAAGGGCGAGGCGCTGTACGAGCTCGACACCGACAAGGTGACGCAGGAGGTCGAGGCCGAGGCGAGCGGCGTGCTGCTGAAGATCGCGGTCACCGAGGGCGAGGTCGAGGTCGGGAAGACGATCGGCTTCATCGGCGACAAGGGCGAAGCTGTCGCGGACTCTCCTGACGGCAACTCCGCGATCGGCGAGGCGCCGGCTCCCGAGCGCAAGCAGAAGGATTCGCCCACGACCGCTGCGGCACCGGCGACGAACGGGAGGGCGGCCGACTCCGGCGACCGGATCAAGGCGTCGCCGCTCGCGCGGCGCATCGCGCGCGAGCGCGGAATCGATCTCGCGGCCGTGCGCGGGACCGGGCCGGACGGGCGCATCGTCGCCGAGGATGTCGAGCGCGGCGCGATGGCGCCGGGCGCTGCACCTGCGACCGCCGCTGCGCCGCCGAGCGGCGAGGTCGAGTCGCGCCCGCTCTCGAACGTCCGCAAGACGATCGCGCGGCGGCTCACCGAGGCGTGGACCGTGCCCGCGTTCCAGCTCACCGTCGACGCCGACATGACGCGCGCCAACGAGCTCGTCACGCGGCAGCGCGAGCTCAACCCGGACGTGCGCATCACCGTCACCGACCTGCTGACGAAGATCTGCGCACACGCGCTCATGCGCCACCGCGACATGAACGTGCAGTACTCCGACGACGCGCTGCTCGTGTTCCCGAGCGCCGACGTCGGCATCGCGGTCGCGGCTCCGCAGGGGCTCGTCGTCCCCGTCGTGCGCGGCGCGGAACGGCTGTCGATGGCGCAGATCGCTTCGGCGCGCGGGGACCTCGTCTCGCGCGCCCGCGACGGCAAGCTCCGTAGCGAGGACCTCCAGGGCGGGACGTTCACGATCTCGAACCTCGGCATGTACGGCGTCGACCAGTTCATCGCCGTGCTGAATCCGCCGCAGGCGTCGATCCTCGCCGTCGGCGCGACGCGCGACCAGGTCGTCCCGCGCGAGGGCGAGCTCCACGTGCTGCCGCTGATGACGATGACGCTGACATGCGACCACCGTGCGGTCGACGGCGCGACCGGAGCCGACTTCCTCCGCACGATCAAGGCGTTCCTCGAAGACCCGGGGCTCGCTCTCTAGCGCGCGATGGGAACGGTTCCGACCGTCTGGTATCACGTGCGCGACCTCGCCGTCGCGCGCCGCTTCTACCGCGAGACGCTCGGGTTCGAGGAGACCGCGGTCGACTTCGACCAGCGCTGGTCGCACATGCTGCACGGCACGATGGCGATCGGCCTCGCCGAGGGCGAGCCCGAGGTCGACGGCGCGGTCGCGCACGTCGACGTCGGCGACCTGAAGGGGGAGGCCGACCGGTTGCGCGCGGCCGGCATCGACGTCGGCATCGTCTTCGAGCTGCAGGGCGAGATGCGGCTGCTCGACATCTACGACCCGGACGGCAATCGCATCCAGCTCGCGCAAGAGCTCTAGCTCGAGGTGCTTCGCCCCGTCGGAAGTCATGACGTCCGCTTCCTCCGGGACATGCTGCGCCACGCGTACCACTGGCGCCTCTCGGAGGACAGCGAGCGGCCCGTGTACCGCTATGTCGCGAACTGGGGCCGGCCCGGCGACGCGGGAGTGCTCGCACTCGAGGGGCCGCACGCGTACGGGGTCGCGTGGTACCGGCTGTTCACCGCCGGCGAGCCGGGGTTCGGCTTCGTCGACGAGCGGACGCCCGAGCTGACGATCGCCGTCGTACCGAGCCGCCGCGGCAAGGGTGCGGGCGCCGAGCTGCTCGAGGCGCTGCTCGTGCAGGCCCGCGCCGACGGCTATGCCGCCGTGAGCCTCAGCACCGCGCGCGAGCAGTCGAGCTTCTACGAGCGCTTCGGCTTCGAGACGGTCGCGGAGACACCGCAGGCCGTGACGATGGTCGCGCGTCTGTGACTAGCATCGTTTCCACGACTTTTCGAGACCGATGGGAGAGCCCTGATGAACGTTGACGTCGCAGTCCTCGGAGGCGGTCCCGGCGGGTACACCGCCGCGATCCGCGCCGCACAGCTCGGCGCGAAGGCCGCCTGTATCGAGATGGAGCCGGAGCTCGGCGGCACGTGCCTGCGCGTGGGGTGCATCCCGACGAAGGCGTGGGTGCAGACGGCGTTCGCGCTGCGCGAAGCGGAGGAGAGCTTCGCGAAGTTCGGCGTGAAGGTCGGCGAGGCGACGCTCGACTTCGCAGCGTCGAACGCGTGGAAGGACGGCGTCGTCAAGCAGATGACCGGCGGCGTTGCATCGCTCTTCAAGGCGAACGGCGTCGAGTGGGTGAAGGGCGCCGGCCGCTTCAAGGACGCGAACACGATCGCGGTCGAGGGCGGCGAGGACGTCACGTTCAAGTCGGCGATCGTCGCGACGGGCTCGTTCCCGCTGCGGCCCCCGATCGACGGGCTCGACTCGCCGCGCTGCGTCGACTCGACCGGCCTGCTCGCGCAGACCGAGGTGCCGAAGCGCCTGGTCGTGCTCGGCGGCGGCATCATCGGCAGCGAGTTCGCGTCGATCTTCAGCCGGTTCGGCACGGAAGTGACGATCGTCGAGATGCTCGACACGCTCATCCCGCAGGAGGACGCCGACGCTGCGAAGGAGCTCGCGAAGCAATTCGGCAAGCGGGGCGTCACGCTGCAGCTGGGCAAGCAGTGCACGAAGGTGGAAGACGACGGCAAGCAGCTCACCGTGCATTTCGGCGACGGCGAGACGGTGCAGGCCGATCTGATGCTCGTCGCAGTCGGCCGCGGGCCGCGCGTCGAGGGTCTGGGGCTCGAGGAGATCGGCGTGCAGCTCGACAAGCGCAAGGGCATCGCCGCCGACGAGCACCGCCGCACCACGGTGCCGCACATCTACGCCGTCGGCGACTGCGCCGGCTACTGGCAACTCGCACACACCGCGTTCCGCGAGGGCGAGGTCGCCGCCGAGAACGCGTGCGGTCACGACGCGATCGTCGACAACCGCGCGGTGCCCCGTCCGATCTACACCGATCCGGAGATCGCAGGCGTCGGTCTCACCGAGGCCGAGGCCCGCGAGCAGTACGGCGACGACGTCGCGGTCGGGCAGTTCCCGTGGGTCGCGAACGCGCGCGCGGTCATGCAGGACTCGACGGTCGGCTGGGTCAAGTCGATCCACGAGACCCGCTACGGCGAGCTGCTCGGGCTCGTGATGGTCGGCCCGCACGTCACCGACCTGATCGAGGCGGGCGTCGTCGCGATCGACGCCGAGGCGACCGTGGAGACCGTCGCCGACGGCATGGCGCCGCACCCGACGCTCTCGGAGGCGATCAAGGAGGCCGGCCTCGTGGCTCTCGGCCGGCCGATCCACATCCCGGCCCGCAAGCCGAAGGCCAAGGCGCCCGCCTGAGGCCGCGAAAAAGTTTTTCGGCGGGCGCAAGTTTTCCGCCGGACCGGGGTCTTTCTTCCTAGGACGTGCCCTCGTCCCTATCCTCCGGGGCCATGCCGCCCGCGGGCCCCGGAGGAGACTTTTCTCCCAGATCGGCCGAGCCGCCCTGCCGCAGGGGCGGCTCGTTCGTTTTGCGTCCCGACGGGATCGGGTAGCGTGACCCGAAGACCAAGGGAGGTCACCAGATGGGCATCGTCAACAGACGGAATGCGGTCATCGGCTGGCTCGTGCTGAAGGCCGGCAAGCGCACAGCGAAGAAGAAGGCGCAGGGAGCGGTTCCCGGCAAGCGCACGGGCGGCGCGGCAGCGGGTGCGCTCGCCGCGGTCGGCGGAGTACTCCTGTTCTGGAAGAAGAAGAAGAGCGGCGGCGCCGCCGCGTGAGCGACGGGCTCTTCCGCCGCTCGATCGCGGATCTCGTCCCGTACGAGCCCGGGAAGCCCGTCGAAGAGGTTCAGCGCGAGCTCGGGCTCGACCGCGTCGTCAAGCTCGCGTCCAACGAAGGCCCGTTCCCTCCGTTCCCGGCGGCGCTCGCCGCGATGGAGCGGGCGGCGGCCGACTTGAACCGGTACCCCGACGGCGGCGTCTACGCGCTTCGGGCCGCGCTCGCCGAGCACCACGGCGTCGCGCACGAGGAGATCGTCGTCGGCGCCGGAGCCGACGCGGTGATCGACCTGCTCTCGCAGGCGACGCTCGACCCGGGCGACGAGATCGTCTGCGGCTGGCCGTCGTTCCCGAGCTACGTGCTCGACGCCGCGAAGCTCGGCGCCGTCTCGAAGAAGGTGCCGCTGCAGGGGCACACGTACGACCTCGACGCCCTGCTCGCAGCGATCGGCCCGCGGACGAAGCTCGTCTACGTCTGCCACCCGAACAACCCGACCGGCACCGGCAACGGCCGGACCGGCCTGCTCCGCTTCCTCGAGCAGGTGCCCGAGCACGTCCTCGTGGTGCTCGACCAGGCGTACTTCGAGTACATCGACGACCCCGACTACGCCGACGGGATCGAGGAGCACTTCAAGCAGGGGCTCCGGGTCGTCGTGCTGCGGACCTTCTCCAAGATCTACGGCCTCGCCGGGCTGCGGGTCGGCTACGGCGTCGCGCCCGCGGACGTCGTCGAGGCGACCAGCAAGGTACGGCGCGCGTTCGACGTGACCGCCACGGCGCAGGCCGCCGCTCTCGCGAGCATCGGCGAGACGGAGGAGCTCGCCCGCAGGCGCACCGCGAACGCCGCCGGGCGCGCGCAGCTCGAGACGGTTCTGCGGGAGGCGGGCTTCGACCCGGTCGGCCCTGCGCTCGGCAACTTCCTCTACGTCGACGTCGGCGACGGCCGCGCGCTCTTCGACGACCTGCTCCGCCAGGGCGTGATCGTGCGGCCGCTCGCCGGGTTCGGCGCGCCGGAGGCGATCCGGGTGTCCGTCGGCACGCCCGAGGAGAATGCGTTCTTCGCCGCCGCGCTCGAACGCGCCCGCGCCGCCGTCTCCACCTGACGCGAAAACCCTGTTAACCTCCGGCAGCGTGCCGCGGCGCCCTTCCGCTCGGCAGCTGGCACCGCTGGGGGTCGCCGGCTTCCGCCTCCTCTTCCTGTCGACACTCGGTTCGAGCATCGGCACGTTGCTCGCTGCGATCGCGCTGGCGATCGACGTGAAGGACCGGACGAACTCCGGCCTCTGGGTCGGCGCGGTGCTCGTCGTCGAGTTCCTGCCGACGATCCTCGTCGGGCTCACGCTCGGGCCACTGCTCGACCGGCTCGAGCGGCGCAAGCTGATGGTCGCCGCCGACGTGGTCCGTGCCGCCGTCTTCGCGACGCTGCCGTTCACGACGAGCGCGTCCGGGATCGTCGGGCTCGCGCTCGTCGCCGGGCTCGCGACGGGCTTCTTCCGCCCGGCGGTGTACGCCGGCGTCCCCAACCTCGTTCCCGAGGAGCAGCTCCCCGAGGCGAACGCGCTGCTCCAGACCGTCGAGAACCTCAGCTGGGCCGCCGGCCCGATCCTGGGCGGCGTGCTCACCGCGGCCGCGGGGCCGCACGCCGCGTACTGGATCAACGCGGTCTCCTTCCTCGTGTCGGCGATGCTCGTCGTGCGGATCCCGAAGCGGCTGCTGCAGAGCGAGACGGCGCTCACGCGCGGGCACTGGCGCGATCTCGCGGAGGGCTTCGTCGCCGTGGTGCGGTCGCGGCCGCTGCTCGCGGTCCTGTTCGCCTGGAGCGTCGCGTCGCTCGGCATCGGCGCGATCAGCCTCACGGAGGTGTTCCTCGCCAAGAACACGCTTCATGCCGGCGACTTCGGCTACGGCCTGCTCTACGGCGGCATCGGGACGGGTCTCGTGATCGGCAGCTGGTGGAGCAGCGCAGTCGTCGGTCGTGTCGGCATCGCGCGTGCGTACGCCGGTGCGCTGATCGTGATGGCGCTCGGCTTCGGTCTCGGCGCGGCGAGCCCGAACGTCTGGCTCACGGCCGCGTGCTGTCTCCTCGGCGGCATCGGCGACGGCGTCGCGATCGTGTGCAATGCGCTCCTCGTGCAGCGCGGCGCGGCGGACCGGATCCGCGGCCGTGCGCTGACGCTCGTGATGAGCGTGACCTACGTCATGAACGGCGTCGGCACCGTGGTCGGCGGCGCGCTTCTGCACCTGACGGGCTCACGGTGGATCTGGGTGGGAGGTGCGGCCTCGTTCGTCGTCGCCGCGGCCGGCGCGTACGCGCTCGTCCGGGATGCGGTGCCGGCCGAGTCCGCAGCGCCCGCCGTGTAGTGGCGCAACCGGCAACGTCACCGGCCACACCACTAGAGTGACCCGCGGTGGCCGGCCGCCGCGACTGGACCCGTGAGACCCTCGCCGCCGGCGTTCGGAGCGGTGACCGGCGCGCGCTCGCGCGCGCGATCACGCTCGTCGAGAACCGCGACCCACTGGCGTACGAGCTCGTCGCCGAGCTCTATCCCGAAACGGGCAACGCGTACTCCGTGGGACTGACCGGTCCGCCGGGTGTCGGCAAGTCGAGCCTCATCTCGTCGCTCGTCCGCCTCGTGCGCGAGCGCGACGCGACGGTCGGCGTCGTCTCGGTCGACCCGTCGAGCCCGTTCACACAGGGCGCGCTGCTCGGCGACCGGATCCGCCTCTCGGATCACTTCCTCGATCCCGGGGTCTTCATCCGCTCGATGGGGACGCGCGGCCACCTCGGCGGCCTCGCCGAGGCGACGTTGCAGGCGCTGCTCGTGCTCGACGCGGCCGGCAAGGATCTCGTCTTCCTCGAGACGGTCGGCACGGGACAGAGCGAGGTGGAGGTGATCGGCATAGCCGACACCGTGCTGCTCGTGCTGATGCCGGGCTCGGGCGACGCGGTGCAGGCGTTGAAAGCGGGGATCATGGAGATCCCCGACGTGATCGCGATCAACAAGATGGATTCCCCCGCTGCGAAGACGATGCTGAACGAGGTGCGGTCGATCCTCGCGCTCGGCGGCGACCCCGACTGGCGGCCGCCGATCGTGCTGACCGAGGCGACGCGCGGCGAGGGAGTGCCCGAGCTCTGGGAGAAGATCGAGGCGCATCGCGCGCATCTCGTCGAGTCGGGCCAGCTCGAGGAGCGGCGCGCACGCAACCTCGCCGGCGAGGTGTTCGCCGTCGCGTCGGCGCGTGCGAAGGTGCACCTCGAGCACGCGGTCGCAGACGACCCCGAGCTGCTGCGCCTCCTCGACGAGGTCCGCTCGCGCGAGCTCGACCCGCTCAGCGCAGTACGGGAGATCCTGGAGAAGGTGTTTCACATCGATGGCTGAGACCGGGCCCGGTCTCCCCGAGATCGAGCAGGCGCGCACGCGGCTCGACGGCGTCGCGCGTGTCACGCCGGTCTACCGCTCCGCGACCTTCTCCGAGCTCGCGGGCCGCGACGTGCACCTCAAGGCGGAGAACCTCCAGCGCACCGGCTCGTTCAAGGTGCGAGGCGCGTTCAACCGCATCTCGACGCTGAGCGGCACCGAGCGCGAGGCCGGCGTCGTCGCTGCGAGCGCGGGCAACCACGGGCAGGCCGTCGCGTGGGCCGCACGCGAGGTCGGCGCGCGCGCACGGATCTTCATGCCGCAGGACGCGCCGATGGCGAAGGTCGACGCGACACGCCACTACGGCGCGGAGATCGAGCTGTCCGGTGCGACGCTCGAGGATGCGCTCGTCGGTGCACAGGCCTACGTCGCCGAGTCCGGCGCGACGTTCGTCCACCCGTACGAGGACCCGCTCGTGATCGCGGGTCAGGGGACGATCGGGCTCGAGCTCGCAGAACAGGTGCCGGACGCCGGAACGGTCGTGATCCCGATCGGCGGCGGCGGGCTCGCATCGGGTATAGCGATCGCCTTGCGCGCGCGTCATCCCGGCGTTCGCATCGTCGGCGTGCAGGCGGCGGGAACGCTGCCGGGCGGCCCCGGCTTCACGATCGCGGACGGTGTCGCCGTGAAGAAGCCGGGAGTGCTGACATCGAGCATCCTCGACCGCGTGCTCGACGACATCGTCGCCGTCACGGACGAGGAGATCACAGAGTCGATCGTGTTGATCCTCGAGCGCACGAAGCTCGTCGTCGAAGGCGCCGGCGCCGTCGCGGTCGCCGCGCTGCTGCACGGAAAGGTCGGCGGCGAGGGACCCGTCGTGCCGCTTCTGTCGGGGGGGAACATCGACGCGACGATGCTGATCTCCGTGATGCGGCGCGGCCTCGCCGTCGCGGGGCGCTACCTCGTGCTGCGCACGCGCGTTCCCGACCGGCCGGGCGAGCTCGCGACGCTGCTCACGCTGCTCGCGAACGAGCGCGTCAACGTCGTCGAGGTGGAGCACCAGCGCGAGACGATCGACGTGCGCGCGGGGGAGACCGGCGTCGAGCTGACGCTGCTCACACGCGACGCCGCGCATTGCGACGAGATCGTCGCGATGCTCGACCGCTGGGGTTACCCGGCCGACCGGCTCTCGTAGCTTCTAGGAGCCGCAGCGGCGGAAGCAGGTGAGCTCCCCGCCGCGCGCGCGCCACGCGTTCAGGCCGCCGTCGAGCACGGGGCGCGCATCGAGCCCGCCTGCGCGCAGCACGCTCGCCGCGATCGCCGCGCGTGGGCCGCTCTCGCAGATCGTGACGATCGGGCGCTCGCCGCAGAGACCGTTCTCGGCTGCCTGCCGCGCCATGCGATACGGGAGATGACGGCTGCCCGGGATCGAGCCGGCATCGCGCTCGTCCGCCTCGCGCACGTCGATCAACTCGATCTCGTCTGCTGCGAGCCGCCGCTCGAGCTCTTCGATCGTCACGGGCTCGACCTGCTCGTCGCCCCCGCCCTCGCGCCAGCCCGCGACGTCGAAGATCGCGACCGACCACAGCGCGCGCGCCGCCGCCCGTGCCTCGTCCTCGTCGGCGGCGTCGATCACGACCGCGCGCTCCGGCAGCACGAAGGCCGCCTTCGTGGCGAAGCTCGAGCCGGACACCGGCACGTTGACCGCGCCCGGGCGATGGCCTGCCGCGAAGGTCCTGGCCGGACGGACGTCGAGCACGACGGCGTCCTCGCCGCCGGCCGCGCGCGCGAGCTGCGGCTGCGCGCCGAGGAACGGCCCGCGGTTCAGCTCGACGATCCGTTCCATGTTCGGCGGGCGCGGCGGCTGCGGGCCGGTCGCCTGCGCGACGAAGTCGTCGTGCGACTCGCCGAGCGCGTGGTTGTACCGCCGCTCGAAGCCGATCGTCGTCGACGGCTTCGAGCTCATCGCCGCGCCGCACAGCGACCCGGCGACGTGCCCCGGATACACCTCGACGCCGTCGCCGAGCTCGACGAGCCGGTGCAGCGAGCGAAAGAGATCCTCCGCGCCGTCGTGCGCCTCGACGGCGAGATCGGGTCGTGCGGCGTCGCCGACGAAGAGGGAGTCGCCCGTGAGGACGAGCCACGGCTCCTCGCCGCGCGAGCGGTCGACGACGGCGAACGCGCAATGCTCGGGCCGGTGGCCCGGCGTGTGCACCGCGCGCACGACCACCTCGCCGAGCTCGATCTCGGTGCCGTCCTCGAGCCGCTCGTGCGGGAATCCCGCCTCCGCAGCCGGGTGGACGTACACCGGGATGCCATGCTCGAGCGCCAGCCGGCCGTGGCCGGAGACGTGGTCGGCATGCGTGTGGGTCTCGAGCGCGGCGATCAGCCGCACGCCGTGGTGCCCACAGGCATCCAGGTACTGCTCGATCGCGTAGGCAGGGTCGACGACGACGGCAGTCCCGGCGTGCTCGTCCCCGACGAGATACGACCCACAGCCGAGTCCCTCGTCGATGAACTGTTGAAAGAGCACGAGAGCGACGCTAGCAACCGCTGCGGCTATGAATCCGGAAGTGCAGAGACGCCTTCTCGCCGCGGCGGCGGCCGTCGTTGCCGCGCTCGCGCTGCCTGCGGCGGCCTGGGCGCACGCGACGCTCGTCCGGACGGAGCCCGCAAACGGAGCGGTTCTGGCGCGGGCGCCGCGGCTCGTGCGGATCGTCTACGACGACGTGATCCGCGCCGGCCCGGGCATCGAGGCGATCCGGAACGGCGGTGGGTCGATCCTCGCCGGGAAAGCGCGGGTCGTAGGCGGGCGGACGCTCGTCGTCCCGCTGCGGCCGGGGCTCGCAGACGGCGACTACTCCGTGCGCTGGTCGATCGTCTCCGACGACGGGCATCTCGAGTCGGGCGTCCTCGCCTTCGCGGTCGGCCTCGGCCGCGCGCCGCCGGTCGCCGCGCTCTCGCCCCAGGCGACGGGGCCGAGCGCCGAGAGTCTCGTCTCGCGCTGGCTCTTCCTCGCCGGCGTGCTCGGTGCCGCCGGGATCGCGCTCTTCGCGCTCGTCTGCGCGCCACGGGAGGACGAGCGCGTCGCGACCATCCTGTCGACCTTCGCCGTGCTCGCCGCGATCGGCGCCGTCCAGGAGGTGCACCGCATCGGGCTTGCGACGCGCGCCGGCACGGCATTCGGCGCAGGCTTCGCGACCGCACTCGTCGTCGCGACAGCAGCGGCCGCCGCGACGCTCGACCGGCGCGCGCTTCGTCCTGCGGCAGTGCTGGCGCTCGGCCTCACAGCGGTGCCTGCATTCGCCGGACACGCGCTCGACCGCGGCCTGAGCCGCCTCAACGTCGTCGCCGACGTGCTGCACGTCGCCGGCGCAGCCGCGTGGACCGGGGTGCTGCTCGGAATCGTGCTCGTGCGCGGCGGATCGCGCACGCGCATCGGAGTGCTCGCCGCCGGCGGCGTCGCAGCCGTCGCAGTGACGGGCGTCGTGCGCGCGTCGTTCGAGCTCCTTCACGTCGCGCAGTTGTGGGACACGTCGTACGGCCAGGCGCTGCTCGTGAAGACAGCGTTGTTCGCATCAGCGCTGGCACTGGGCCGGCTGCTGCGAGCGAACGCCCGCAGACGCGCGTTCGTCGAGCTCCTCCTGATCGCGTGCCTCGTCGGCGCCGTGTCGGTGCTCGTGCTGCTGCGGCCCGGCCGGAACGTCGCGCCTCCCTCGCCTCCCGCGCAGCCCGCAGGGCCGTTTCCGGCACCGGTGCCTCCGCCGGCGCATGCGGTGCTCGCCGCCGAGGAGGCCGGCGCGTACGGGGTCGCCGTCGCCGCGGAGCCGAACCGCGTCACCGTGCTCGTGCTCGCCCCCGCCGGCGGCGGCCAGAGCGGCCTCGCTCTTTCGATCGACGGCGCACGCGCCGTTCCGTGCGGCTCGGGCTGCTACCGGATCGACGCTCCGCCGGACCGGGTCGTCCGCGTGAGGGGGGCCGGGATTCGCGCCGACATCGCGGTGCCGTCGCGTGCACGTGACGCAGCTGCGCTCGTGCGGCGTGCGCGGCAGCGCTATCGCGCGCTGCGGAGCGTGACGTACGCCGAACGGCTTGCATCCGACCCCGCGCACGCGATCGAGACTCTCTGGCGGCTCGAGCGGCCGGACCGGCTGTCGTACAACATCGCGCAGGGGCCGGCCGCCGTCGTGATCGGCCTGCGCCGCTGGGATCGCGACACACCGGGCGGAGCGTGGCGCGAGTCGCCGCAGACACTGCTGCCGCAGCCCGCGACGCAATGGAGCTCGGTCGAGAACGCACACGTGCTCGCTCAGACGCCGCGCACCGTGACCGTCTCGTTCGCCGATCAGACGATCCCGGCGTTCTTCACCGTCACGTTCGATCGCAGGACGCTGCTGCCGCGCGTGCTGCACATGACGGCGGCCGCGCACTTCATGAGCGACCGCTACACGAGCTTCAACGAGGGGCCGGCGATTCACCCGCCCCGCTGACGTTCTCCTCCTCGAGGAGGCGCCAGACGTACCACCCGATCGCGCACAGAAAGACGATCGTCTGCTCCGCGTTCATGAGGATTCCGCCGAGGTTCTGGTCGCGCTGCGGAGAAAGCCCCCAGAGCCGCGGCGCGTGCTCGTAGAACGAATAGAACGGCTTGCTCGAGAAGATGAACGCGAGCCCGAGGAACGACGACGTGACGAAACCGGCGCCGAGATAGGCGAGCCCGGCGGGAATCGCGAGGCGGCCGCTGACGATCGGCCACCAGAAGAGCAGTCCTCCCGCGATCAGAAGCGCATGCTCGATGTTGAGCGCCCAGCCGCTGTCGAGGGCCCAGTTGTAGAAGCCCGCAAGGTGCGTGCCGTACCACGCGAGGAGCCACGCGACGATCGTGTAGCGCGCGCGCAGGTGCCGCGCACCGTGACGCGCGAGCCACGCGCGCATCGCGGGCGTGAGCCCGAGCAGAAGCAGCAGCGGCGCGACGTCGGCGATCAGCGCGTTTTGCAGCAGATGCACGAGCAGCAGCCGGTACGCAGCGATCGTCTCGAGCGGCGAGTTGAGCGGCGCGGCGATCAGGGCCAGGCCGGAGCCGAACGCCGCAACGCGCCTGCCGCTCGGTCTGCCGGTGCGCGCCGCGAGCGCGTACGCGGCTGCCGCGGCAGCCACGAGGACGACATAGAGCGGCTCGAACGAGAAGTCGGTCGCGCTCACGCGGCCGCGAGCCGGGCGACGCGGACGCGCGGCCGCAGCACGAGCGCGACGAAGGTGCCGAGCGTCACGAGCTGCTCCACCATCATCACGACACCGGCGAGCTGCTGATCGGTGTGCGCCGCGACGCCGTACGCACCGCGGTACGCGGGATAGAGCGGATGGAAGCTGAAGACGAGCACGTCGGTCAGCACCTGGCCGGCGGCGAACAGGCCGGCCGCCACCGCGACGCGGCCGCCCGTGGTGAGGCGCCGGTGCCCGCCAGGGTCGACGAGCAGCGTCCAGACGAGCAGGCCTGCGGCCGCCCAGAGCGCGTGCTCGACGTCGTGCAGCAGCGGATGGGCGAGCGCGGCGTCGTAGATCCGTGGGATGTGCCAGACCGCGAGGTTCACCGCCCAGAGCGCGAGCGTGACCGGCGGCCGCGCAAGGAAGGCGACGATCGCCCGGACAGGGCTGCGAGCGAGCGGCGCGAGCACGGCGGCGGGGAGGAGGAACATGAGCAGCGGCCCGCGCACCGCGGTGACGAGGAGCGCCGCAGAAACGTCGCCGAGCAGCACGTGCTGGAGCATGTGCACGGACAGGAGACTGCTCTCGCCGATCGAGTCGATCGGCGAGACGAGCGCCGCGAGCGCCGTCGCGAGCCCGGCCGCGAAGAGGGCGACGCTCCCCCACGAGGCGAGGTCGGCTCGCCCGCGGCGACGCAGGCGCAGCCAGCCCTGCGCGAAGAGCGCCGCAGAGAGCATCGCGGCCGCGAGGACGGCGGGCGGCGCGCTCCAGGCTGCATCGGCGAGCGGCATCGCCTTGATTCTGCCTGCGGTTGGCGGAACGGCGAACCGTGGCTACGCTGCGTATCGGTGAGACCGGGGAGGGTGCTCGTGGCTGTGCTTGCGGCCGCGCTCGGCGCGGCGTCGCCTGCTGCTGCGGCCGAGTGGATGCCCCACGCCGACGATGCGACGTGGACGTACCAGTGGACGGACAGCGTCTACAACACGACGCCGACGACCGAGAAGGTCACCGTCAAATCGCAGAAGGGCGCCACGTTCACGCTCGCGTGGACGACCGTCGACCAGGGGAACTCGACCGACGCGCCGGTCAGCATCGGGCAGGTCGTCTTCCAGGAGACGAGTCGCGGCCTCTTCAACACCGACTGGTCGAGCAACCAGCCGCCGCCGAGCTTTCCGGTGCTCTGCGCGACGACGACGCAGTGCGGAAACAGCCTTGCGAGCACGTTCTACAACGTCATCTGGGGGACGCGCTCGCCGACGCTCGCCGAGCCGCTGCTCAAGGGAACGACGTGGAACTCGACCGGCGGCTTCCAGAACGACATCACGAGCAACTCGACGTACCGCGGCACGGAGCAGATCACGGTGCCGGCGTTCCCGATGCCGGTCACCGCGGCGAAGGTCCAGACGCAGATCACGCAGGCCGGCGCGCTCGGCGACCCGTATGGCTCCGGCGTGCGCACCATCTGGTGGGTGTACGGCGTCGGGCCGGTGAAGGTCGAGTTCGAGCACGCGGGCGGTAATGCACCGATCACGACCTCGGTGCTCCAGAGCACGAACCAGACGCCGCTGCCGCCGCCTCCCGACGGCGATTACTTCCCGCTCACGCCAGGGACGAAGCTGAAGTATCAGCTGACGAACACGAAGCATCTCGTGAAGCCGTCCGTCACGTCGTTCGCGGTCGACCAGGTGTCGAACGGCTCCGCGCGTATCAGCGTCAAGAGCGCCTCCGGCCCCATCAAGATCGCCGGCGCGTACGGGTTCACGCTGCGCACGGACGGGCTCAGCAGCCTCTGGGCCGCAACGCAGTCGGCGACGCGGCTGAAGTTCCCGCCGCTCGGGCCGACGTCGCTGCCCGTCGCACAGCGGCGGCACTTCGTGACGCCGTTCGATCTCCTGATCTACGGGTTCAATCCGATCCTCCCTGCCTATGCCACGCCGCTCTCGAGCTGGTCGGCCGTTGTGCCGAGCCGCGACTACTCGATCTTCGGCGTGACGGGAACCTCGACGATCGTCGGGATCCAAAAAGTCACCGTGCCTGCCGGAACGTTCAGTGCGCTCGTCGTCCGTTCCACGCTCGCACAGGCAGGTTTCGCGTACGGCAGCGGCACGCGCACGAGTTGGTTCGTCTCCGGCAAGGGGCTCGTGAAGCTCGTCTTCCGTCACGGAGACGGGAGCGTCTCGACTGTCGAGCTTCTTCGCTAACCGGCTTCGCGCCGCGCTCTGGATCGTGGCGGTCGCCGCCGCGATCGCGCTCATCGTGCTCGTCATCGTCGGCCTGCGGCCGCGCCACACGGCCGCGCCGAACCTTCGACGCACGCTCGTCGCTGCGTACATCGTCCGCGTCGGGCGGCTCCAGGTCGGGATGGCCACACAGGTTCGTGCGATCGACGTGCTCTACAAGCGATTCGCCCACGACCCTGCGACGATCGGGAAGCACGTCGCTCAATACCGGCGGGCGCAGAGGACGCTCGCAGCCCTCCGCGACCGGCTCGCCACGGTCGATCCGCCGCGCGAGGCGCGTGCGCTGCAACGGCTGCTGCTCGAGCTCGCGGAGGCCAACGTGCGGGCCGCAGGCGCAGTCGCGGGACTGGCGGCCTATCTCCCTGAGCTGAGCAAGGCCCAGGCGAAGGCCGGTCCTGCGCTCGCGACACTCCGCATCGACGTTGCGAAGGCCGCCACGGCGTCCAAGCAGGCCGTTGCGTTCTCGGCCTACTCCGCGACGATTGCGTCCGTCGAAGCGCAGGTCGCGCGACTCCGGCCGCCGGCGTTCTTCGCGGCTGCCGAAGCCGCGCAGCTCGCACAACTTCGACGTCTCACGTCGCTCGCCGCCGAGATCAGCACCGCGCTGAGCCACAAGCAGCTCAAGGCGGCGCAAACGCTCGTTGCCGAGATCGGGCACGTCGAGGCGGACATCTCGGTGCTGCGTGCGCAACGTGCCGGAGCGCTCTCCTACAACGCCCAGATCAAGCGGATTCGCGCGATCTCGACTCAGATCGACACGGAGCGCAAGCGTCTGGAGAAGCGACTGCCTGCCTAAGTCAATAGGCCGAACGGCCTATTGACCGGACTCCGTTCGAGGCGGAGTATCGACGACGGGTGCTGGGGAGCACCGCGGCGCTGGGGAGTGCCGCAGGGGAATGTTTGGGGGCAGTGGGGAGTGACCGGAGTCTCGGCGGCGCCGTCCGCCGTTGTTGAGTTCGACCGGCTCAGCTTTGCAGGCCGGCATCGCCGCGGGGCGCGGCTCGCTTTCGCGCTCGTCGGCCTCCTGTCGTTCGCGGTCCCGTACACGCTGCCGGCCCTGCGTCTCATGCTCCAGCCGGGGCCGTCGTTCGCCCCCGCTGCACCCGCGAAGCTCCCCGTGCTCGTCGTCCCCGGCGTCGGGTTCCCCACACTCGGCGTCCCGAAGCTCCCATCCCGCGCGCAAACCCAGGCGGCGACTGCCGGCGCGCTCTCCTCGCATCACCCGCCGCTGAGCGGCACGCGGCGGATTCGACTCCCGATCGTGAAGGACCGGTTCCAGGTCGCGCCGCCGGCGCCGAAGCCGGCGACCAAGACCGGCACGATCGGCTCGGCGGCGCCGCTGCCGCCGCCGGTTGTCACGGTCGACGTCGTCGGTGCGCCGCCCGCCGACGCGTTCACACCCCCCGCACCGCCGACGCCTGCGGCACCCGCCTCCAACACGACGACGCCCCCTCCGGCGACCGATCCTGCAACACCGCCGGACGCGACGGCCGCTCCCGCGACAGACATCGCATCGACCCCTGCTCCCCTCGCCGTCGTGCGGCTGCAGATTCCCGGTCGTCCGATCACCGACGAGGGATTGGTCGCGCCCCCGGATCCGGCGGCATCCCTGTCGGCTCAGCCCGCCGCGCGCGTGCTCGCCGACGTGGCGCCGGCACCTGCCGCCGACGTCATCGGCTCGTCCGGCGCGTCGGCGTACCACTGGGATGTGGCCGCCTCCGACCCGCCGGCGCCTTCGACCGCAACCGTCGATCCTCCGGCCTCGATCCAGCTCCCGCCGACGACCGTGACGACGACGGGCTCCTCGACCACGACCTCGACGATCGCCGACGGCACTGCGAGCGCAACCTCCGGGACGACGTCCGGATCGACCCCGACCGTCAACGGCACGACCACCGGAACGACCACGCAGTCCGGCACGACGAGCGCCGGTGACGGCTCCGGCACGACGAGCTCCGTCACGGGCGCGACGACCACCAACGGCTCGACCGGCGGCACCACGAGCTCGACGCAGGCCTCGACCGGCACGACGACGGGCGGCTCCGGCTCCGGCACGCAGGGCACGGGCGTCTCGACGACGCCGCCGGATCCCGCGTCGGTGCCCGGAAGCGGCCGATCGCCGCCGGCGGGCACGATCGATCCCGCTACCGGCGGCACCGCAGCGACCTCCGACGGCGCCGCGACCGTCAGCTTCGGCTCCGGCCTCGTCGCGAACGCGACGATGGTCTCCGTCGTTTCGACGACGGCAACGGTCCCCGCCGGAATCCGCGCCGCCTCGAGCGTCTTCGACCTGACGGCGATCGACTCGACGACGGGCGCGACGATCTCGCACTTCACCGGCTCGCCGGTGCTGACCATCTCGTACGACCCGTCAGGGCCCACGCCGACGGCGATCTACTACCTCGGCCCGAACGGGCCGGAGGCGATTCCCTCCACGATCGACGCGGTCGCGCACACGATCTCCGCGGCGCTGCCACACTTCAGCGACTACGTCGCGGGCTCCGCAGACGTCCAGCTCTCGCTGACCCCGGTGATCGCGCAGAGCGGCCCGACCCCGGCCACGATCACCGCGACCGTCAAGCAGGGCGGCGTGATCGCCGGCAAGGCGACGGTGACGTTCACGGTCTCCGGCTCGGCGGCGTTCGTCGGCGGCACGAACACCTGCCAGACCGCCGACGCCGACGGGACATGCAGCGTGACGATCACCGACGCCATCTCGGAGGTCGTGACGATCGGGGCGAGCGTCGGCCTGTCGACACCGCTCGCGACCGACACCGTGACCCTGCCCTTCGTCGGCTGGTCGACCACGATCACCGGCACGACCGCGCACGATGTCTCCATCTCGGTCGACACGTCGAGCACGATCCACGTCAACGTCGCCGGCGGCACCGACACGACCCACTCCGCCGCGGGCGTGACGAGCATCGGCGTGATCGGCAGCAACGCCGGCGACAACTACACGATCGATGCGACCCTCGCCGCTGCCGGCATCACGGTCTTCATCGCCGGCGGGACGGGCGCGGACACGCTCGTCGGCCCGAACGTCAACGACACGCGCTGGACGATCAGCGGCGTGAACACCGGCAGCGCGGTCGCCGGCAGCCAGGACGTCGTCGCGTTCACCGGGATCGAGGACGTGACCGGCGGCAACCTCCAGGACACCTTCACGTTCCTGCCCGCGGGTCAGCTCACGCAGGTCGACGGCGGCGGCGGCGCGGATCTCCTCGACGGCCCCAACCAGACGACCGCGAACGCGTGGATCGTCGACGCGAAGGACGAGGGAACCCTCAACGGCATGAACTTCAAGCGCTTCGGGAGCCTCGGCGGCGGCACCGGCCCGGACATGTTCACGATCGGGTCGGGCGTCGAGCTGAGCGGCGGGATCGCGGGCGGCACGGGGCCCGAGGACATCATCGACTTCATCGCGGGGACGCCCACGGACGTGACCGCGACGTTCTCCGGTCCCGGGGCCGGCTCCGTCAGCCGTGACGGCAAGGTCATCGACTACGGCGGGATCGAGCAGATCCAGGACGGCGAGACGTACGACAACCTCACGCTGACCTTCTCGACCGGTGACGACGGCGTCCGGCTCGACCAGTCCGGCGACGGTGTCGGCTTCTGGGTGCAGCCGCTCACGCCCGGCGCGTTCGCGACGGCGCTGCTCAGCGATCCCGCGACGGCGCTCTCGATCCAGACGCTCGACGGCGCCGACCGGGTCATGCTCGACTCGTTCTCGCCGAGCTTCCCCGCCACGATCTCGATCGACACCGGCGCCGGCAACGACACGATCCTCGTCGCGCTGCCGCAGTCGCTCGGGGCGAACGTGACGGTGAACGGCGGCGACGGCGTCGACTCGCTCGAGGACCTGACCCTGATCCCCGACACGAACGTCCAGCAGGTCGAGATCCTCACGGGCGGCATCCCGTCGTGGGTCGAGCAGGGCCCCGGCCCGATCACCGCGACGAGCAGCTACGCGCCGTACTCGGGTGCCGTCGAGTCCCTCGCGATCGACCCGTTCAACGAGAGCATCATGTACGCCGGCACCGTCAACGGCGGCATCTGGTTCTCCGACACCGCCGGCGCGACGTGGACGCCGTTGACCGATCGCCTGCCGACGCTCGCCATCGGCTCGCTGACGATCGCGCCGCGCGACGCGTTCGGCAAGCTCGTCGACGGGAACACGCCGCGCAACGAGCTCGTGATCTACGCGGGCACGGGCTCCTTCAGCAGCTTCTCGAGCCAGGGCGGCCTGAGCCTCGGCCTCCTCCGCTCCATGGACGGCGGCAACACGTGGACGCTGCTCGCGACGCAGCTCGCCGGCATCAAGCTCGGCGCGATCGTCGCGCTCGACAACGGCACCGGCACCCTGAACGAGGACCCGCTCAAGCAGATCGTCGTCGTCGCCGGGATGAACGACGCGCGCAACGGCGGCATCTTCCGCAGCACCGACAGCGGCAAGACCTTCACCCCTGTCCCGCTGGCCTCCGGCGCCGGCACGAACGTGACCGATCTCGTCGCCGACCCCGGTGCACCGGGCCGGCTCTACGCGGGCGTCGTCGGTGTGCCGGACGCGTCGAACCTTCAGACGGGCGGCGGCGTCTACCGCAGCGACGACCGCGGCGCGACCTTTACGAAGATCGCCGCGACCGGCCTCGACGCGCTCGCCTCGGACGCGATCGACAACAACGCGAACGGGGCCACGGGCGACAACGGGGAGAAGGTCGACGGCGCGGGGCGGATCGTGCTCGCGGTCGGGCAGGGCGCATCGACGCTCGTGAACCCGGTGTACGCGGCGCTGCTGAGCGCGCCGAAGGGCGTCCAGCTCATGGGCGTCTTCGTCTCGACGCCGGGCACGACCGCGGGGAACCCGAACGGCAACTGGGCACTGCTCGGCAACGGCACCGTCGTCGCTGCGCCGCCGCGCAGCGCCACGTTGAAGAACGGCGGCTCGCTCACGCTCGCGAGCGACGGGACGATCGTGCGGACGACCGGCGACTGGCAGGCCGACGGGTTCGCCGTCGGGCAGACCGTCACGATCACGAACGCGGTCACCGGCGCGAACAACGGCACGTACACGGTCTCGAAGGTCGAGACCCTGAAGCTGACGCTCGCAAGCGCGTCGTTCAGCGGCCCCGCCGACACGACGGCGAAGATCACCGGCGCCGCGTCCGCGCCCGACGCGACGGATCCGTCGCAGGCGGCGCTCAACTTCCAGCCGCAGGTGAACACCGGTGGCCAGGGCGACAACCATTTCGCGATGGCGGCCGACGCGAAGGGCAACGTCTACGTCTCCGGCGACACGCTCGGCGTCGGCGGCAACGTCTACGTCTTCACGCCGAAGACGAGCTCCGGCGCGACGAGCAACGCGTGGACGGAGCTGAACGCGAAGACGCTCGCGGCGCGCGCGTACCCCGACTCGCGCGACCTGCTGCTCGACGCCGCGGGCCGCCTCGGGACCGACGGCGCGACCTCCGGGCACCTCTTCGACTCGACCGACGGCGGCATCAGCAAGCTGACGCTCTCGGGCTCGCGCCAGTGGGAGAGCCTCGTGGGCGGCACGGACGGCCACGGCCTCGCGACCGTCGAGATCGTCTCGGCGGCGTTCGACCCGCTCAACGACCTGATCTTCATGGGCGCGCAGGACGCGGGCCTCGCCTCGCAGGACGTCGCCGCGAGCGACGGCCTCGACAACAACAACGACGGCCTCGTCGACGACCCGGCCGAGCGCCTGCCGTGGACGTTCTCGCCGAGCGGCGACGGGAACACGGTGCTCGCCGTCAAGGAGCTCGACTCCGCGGGCAAGATCGTCGCCTACATCCACTACGTGATGGGCAACAACCTCGACTCGCTGACGGCGATCACGTACGACGAGAACGGCGCCGTCACCTCGACGAGGCTCGTCGCGCTCGCCGCGGCCACGGTCAACCTCACCGTCACGCTCGGGACCGACAAGAAGACGTTCACCGCCGTCGGCCACGATCTGGTGAGCGGTGAGGGGCCGTTCGTCCTGATGAGCACGGGCGCGCTGCCGGGCGGGGCGACCGCGACGGACCAGTGGAACGTGAGCGTGCAGAGCGACGACACGTTCTTCCTGCTGGACTCGACGGGCACGGCCAAGACGTTCAACGACACGGGCGGCGCCGGCGCGACGCTCCGGCTCGTCAAGCTCGGCGGCCTTCAGGTCACGCTCGGCAGCGACGGCAAGACGTTCACCGTCGCGTCCGGGGACAACCTCGGCTTGACAGCCGGCGCAGGCCCGTTCGTGATGCGCAGCACGGGCGACCTGCCCGGCAACGCGAGCCTCGCGGCCGCGTACTACATCCAGCCGGTCACGGGCCAGCCGACGAAGTTCACGCTCAGGTTCAGCGCGACGAGCACCACCGACATCACGTTCACGGCTCCGTCCGGCACGCCGACGCTGACGCTGTACAAGCGCTTCAGCGGGCTCCTCGGCTGGGACGCCGGAGCGTTCACGTCGGGCTACAAGTCCCAGATCCAGTACGCGGTGAACGCCGCCGACCCGAAGCTGATGATGCTCGGGCTCACCGACCTGTACGCATCGACGGACGGGCTCGACACCGTCCGCGCACAGCCGAACGGCGTCGACAAGATCACCGCGCTTGCGTTCGGAGGCACCGTGAACGGCGCGCCCGACGAGGCGGTGCTCTACGCCGCCGCAGGGAACACGATCAGCGTCCTGGTCGACGGGACGGAGGACATCGAGACGATCGCGGCGGCGAAGAGCATCTACGCGATCACGCTCGACACGACCGACGCGACGGTCGCCTACGCGGTCACCGACGCCGGCGTCTTCAAGCGCACCGCGGCGAACACGTGGACGGACATCACGGGCAACCTCCCGAACGTCGGGCTCCGCAGCGCGACGTTCATCGCGAAGGGCGACCTCACCTGGGCGTCCACCGCGACGCAGCACGACGTGCTGCTCGTCGGCGGGAACCTCGGCGTGTTCCGCGCGTTCGATCCGGGCGCGGGCTCCACCACCACCTGGACGGCCGTCGGCGCCAACCTGCCGGACGCGATGGTCGAGTCGCTCTCGTTCACGCAGGTCGACCCGGCCGACTACGCGGCCCGACGCCCGATCTCCGTCGACGACGTGCTGCTCGCGGGCACGCTCGGTCGCGGCGCCTGGACGCTCATGAGCCCGGAGGTCTCGCTCGCGCTGCAGCCGACGCTCACGATCAAGGGCACCTCGGGCGCGGACACGATCCTGATCGCGCGCGACGCGGCGAACCCGGGCCTGCTCAGCGTCACGGTCAACGGTCGCGTCTGGACGGCGCCGTTCGAGAGCGTGGGGGAGATCGACGTCCTCGGCAACGCCGGCGCCGACACGCTCACGATCGACAGCACGAACGGCTCGATCTCGGTGCCGGGCGGGATCTTCTTCACGGGCGGCACCGAGGCCGACTCGCTGATCCTCAAGGGCGCGAAGGTCGAGAAGGTCGACACGACCGGCTCGACCTCGACGAAGAAGGTCTTCAAGGTCGTCGAGCTCGGCGCCGGCAGCGAGACCGTCACGTTCACCGACTTCGGCACCGGAGCCGACCCGACGCCGGACACGAGCGGGCTCGCGACGCCGTCGACCGCGCAGGAGGTCGTCGACACGATCGCGCGCTGGGCGGGGCTCACGCAGCCGCCGGCGCCGCAGCTGGCCGTCTTCGGCGTCGCGCTGCCGCGGGCGCTGCGGCCGCAGGCGCCGCCGGCGACCGCGCTGCCGACGACCGGGACGGGCAGGGGACAGGACGACGTCTCGAGCGACGCGCCGCTCGATCCCGCCGATCCTTCGAGCGGCATCTCGCGGATGTTCACCTTCGCCGACGGCAGCACGCTCCTCGACAAGGTCAACGACGGCACCATCACCGACGTCGCCTCGCTGCTGACGCAGCTCGGGATCCTCGCCGGGCACGCGGTCACGAACACCGGCACGGACGCGTTCCCGCGGATCGTCCTCAACTTCACGAAGACGTACACCGGCTCGGTGCCGTTCTCGTTCGCGTTCGACAAGTTCGGCGGGCACGTGCAGCTCTCCGGGTCGCTCGAGGCGAGCATCGACTTCACGGTGAACCTCGTCGTCGGCGTCGACGCGAGCGGCCTCTACATCGAGACCGGCGATGGCCCGCAGCTCGCGCTCGGCAACATCCAGGTGCAGGGCAACCTCGACGGAAGCGGACAGTTCGGGTTCCTCGGCGTGGAGCTCAAGAACGCGACGCTCGCGGTGAACGGCGTCGGCGTGGCGCTGACCCTCACGGCGGCCTCCGGCAACCAGATCCGGCTCGACGACCTGCTGAGTGGGGACGCGCTCGCGCCGCTCGCGTCCGTGAGCGTCACACACGGCACCGGGCCCGATCTCGCGTTGAACGCGGAGGTCTCGGCGACCGCGGTGCTGCCGGGCTCCGACGCGCCGTTCGACATCGGCACCGCGAGCTTCAGCGCGACGTGGGCCGACATCACGCAGCCGACGAACGTGAACGTCACCGTCAACGGTGCCCTCGGAGACTTCCTGAAGGCGCGGGTCGACCAGATCCTCAGCGTGCTCACGGAGCTGCGCGACGCGTCCGTTGCACGCAACGAGCCGCTGCCCGGCGGCTTCGACAAGGTCGTCTCGCTGCTGCAGGCGATCGACACGAACGTCGTCCACGCGGGCGGGAGCACGAGCTCGCCGACGTTCAGCACCGTGCAGCAGTTCGCCGGCAACATCGCCCTCGGCCTGCAGTCGGATCTGGAGGGCCTCGGCCTCGGCTTCCAGGGCTCGACGATCACGTGGGATCTCAACCTGGGGCCGGACGTGCTCGCGACCCGCGGTACGGGCTTCTCGGGCCTTGGTGCGACGCTGAACAACCTGCACATCCAGCTGGCGCTCGACCTCTCGAAGATCACCGGAGGCGGCTCCAGCTTCTCGCTGCTCAACGCCTTCTCGTTCACGGTCACCGGCGACGTCAGCGACCTGAACGTCTTCAACGTGCTCCAGGGCGGCGCGAAGTTCCAGGTCTCGAGCAAGGCCGTCGACGTGAACGTCGACGGCGGCGCGTTCAGCCCGAGCCCCGGCGGCGACCTCCACGGCGCGACGCTCACGACGTTCGGCATCGACCTGAACGAGGATCCCGGCGTCACGACGCAGACGCGCTACCTCACGATCGGCACGAGCGACGCGAACCTCACGCTTCAGGACGGCGTGCTCGCCGTCGCCGTCGTTGCGCCCGCGGACTCCGCCGACACGCGTCAGTGGGTTGCCGTGAAGGGCGTCGGCATCGTCGGCCTGCTCAACCTCGGCGGCGTCATCACGGCGGCTGCGAGCGGCGACGTCTCGATCAACAGCGCGTCCGGCGGCGCCACCGCGCTCGACTGGGTGCATGCGATCGATCTCGACAACACCGGCACGACGTTCGTCGCCGACCCCGTCAAGGTGCTCGGAACGACGATCGATCTTTCGAGCCCGGGCACGACGGTCAGCGGCACGCTCAGCAACGTGAACGTCGCGAACGTCCTCTCGGGGTCGACGGGCTTCTCGGTCACGGACCAGGCGGTCAAGCTGAACGACGACGGCAACTCCGGGACCACGGCCATCGATGCGACGCTGCTCGCGGTCACCTTGACCGGGCTCCAGCTCCGCGTCGGCACCGCCGACGTCTACGCGTCGGTCACCGGCGGCCCGCTGAGCCTCTACTCCGTCGCGCCCACGGCGCCCGACGGCCGCTCGTGGCTCGCCGTCGACGGCTCGGGCCTCGGCGGCTCGATCCATCTCGGCACGCTCGCCTCCGGGACGCTCTCGGCCCTGCTCGTGCGGCTGAACCGGGTGACCGGCTCGACGTACCTCCTCGACTGGCGGAACGACGTGACGAGCACGACCGTGACGCTTCCGTCGATCTCGGGCGTCCTCACGCAGCTGAGCGGGCACGTCGACTCGCTCGCGATCGGCAGCTTCGTCCGCGGCAGCGCGGACTTCGACCTCTCGAAGTCGCTCGTGAACATCCAGGTCGGTGCGGAGAACCTCGCCGGCGCGATCCTCCTCACCTTCGGGCTCTCGAATCTCGACCTCACCGTCGGGGACACCACAGGCGTCTACCTCGACGTCAAGAGCGGCACGCTCGCCGTCGCGTCGCTCACGGCGCCGGCTCCGTCCACCGGGACCGACACGCGCTCGTGGCTCGTCGTCGCCGGTAGCGTCGGCACGATCACCTTCCATGGCGTGACCGGCGTCGACCTCACCGTCTCGTCCCTGAACGTCAAGGTGAACACCGCGAGCGGCACCTTCGACGACGGCACCAATCCCACGGTCGACGCGTCCGCGCTCGACTGGACGCACGCGCTCGACCTGAACGCGAACGGGACGTACGGCGACACCGGCACGAACGGCGACCAGCTCGTCGTCGGCTCGACGCCGATCGACCTGACGTCCGCGCTCGTCGCCGCCTCGGGCTCCGCGACGGTGAAGATCCTCGACTTCGTCACCGGCGCGGTCACCTTCGACTTCCAGCAGAAGACGGTGAACATCGACGCGAACAACAACGGGACCTTCGCGCCCGGAGACACCTCCGGCACCGCACCGATCCGCGGCCCGCCGGACGTGGCCGGCGCAACTCTCACCACGCTCGGCCTCACGATCGACTCGCCCGGCATCTCGATCGGCGTCGACGGAGGGCCGCGGCTCACGGCCACCGGCGGAACGCTCGCACTCGCACTCGTCACTCCGCCGTCGAGCGCGTCCGACACGCGCAGCTGGCTGGCTCTCACCTCCGACATCCCGACCGTCTCGTTCTCCGGCTTCTCCGGGTTCGACGCACACGGCTCGAACATCCACATCCAGATCAACCAGGCGCAGGGCGCCTACACCTCCGGCACGCCGATCCCGCCGCTGCCGCTGAACTGGCAGACGTCCGTGCTCGACCCGTCGACCGGCTCGGCGGTCGCGGTGACGGCCGGCACGACGACCATCGGACTGACGAGCGGCGGCTTCGACGTCACCGGGACGCTCGGCTTCGACATCCTCGGCTTCGTGCTCGCGCAGGGCACACTCCACATCGCGCGCGACGACGTGACGATCACCGACCCCGCCGTGAACGGCGGCGCCGCGACCGCCGGAACGCTGCTCCGCATCAGCGTCACGGGCGGCGACGCGTTCGTCGGCACCGGGGCGTCCTTCTCCGGCTCGACGCTCGTCCATGGGCCGGGCGCCGTCGGCTTCTATCTGAGCTCGGTCTCCTTCGATGCCGTCTTCGTCGACGCGAGCACGGGGGAGACGTTCCTCGGGCTGCAGGCGTCGATCGGCGCCGCCGGCCTGCAGGGGATTCCCGACGTCGAGCTGCACCTGCAGAACGCGTCGGTCGAGGTCAGCCGCTCGAACGGCTCAGCGCGCCTCGATTGGGCCAACGCGCTCGCACCGGTCGACTCGACCGTGACACTGCCGGCCTTCACGATGGGCAGCGACGTCGTCGACCGGATCAGCGGCGGCGCGGCGCTCTCGATCGGCGGCGTCGTCGCGGCGACGACCAACTCGCTGACGCTCGACCATCTGGTGCTCAACCAGACGATCGGCACGATCGTGCTCACGAACGCCGAGACGTGGTCGTTCGGGCTCGACGGCGCGCGCGCGTTCGTCGGGCCCGGCGCGTCGCTCGACTTCGACGGAACCTGGTACACGGTGCACGACGGCACGCCCGGCGTCTCGGCCTCCGTGACGGGCCTGAAGATCGCGCGCGTCACGCAGGGCACGACGACCTACACCGGCGTCGACGTCTCGGGCGCGACCGGCGACCTCGTCGGCATCGGCGGGATCGAGGCGCACGTGCGGAACGTGAGCGTCAAGAGCAACACCGTGTCTCCGTCCGGCACGAAGCTCGACTTCACGAGCCTCGGGCTCGCGGTCGACGACACGGTCGCGTTCCACCTCGCCGGCGACTTCGCGTTCTCCGTCGCGGGCGTCGTCGCGGCGACGGGCAGCGTCACGCTCGACCACACCACGCCCGCCGCCGGCGACGTGTGGGCGTTCGACCTCACGAGCCCGTCCCTCTTCGCGGGAACCGGCGCCTCGCTCGACGTCGCCGGCTCGTGGTACGCGGTGCACAACGGCACGGTCGGCGTGTCCGTGAGCGCCGACGAGGTGAAGCTCGCCCGGATCGTCAACGGGTCCGCGGTGACGTATGTCGGCGTGCAGGTCATCAATGCGGCCGGCGACCTGATCGGCATTCCCGCGGCCACGGCGCACGTCCGCCACGTCGACGTGACGTCGAACACGGCGAGCAGCGGAGCGCCGCTCGACTTCACGGCCCTCGCCGCCGGCACGCTGCCGTTCGCTCTGCCGGTGGGGAGCAACGTCGCGTTCCACCTCTCCGGCGATCTCGCCGTCTCGGTTGCAGGCGTTGTCGCCGCGGTCGGCACTGTCACGCTCGACCACACGACGGTCGCGACCGGGACGCTTGCCGGGGCGGACGTCTGGGCGATCGGCGTCGGGTCTCCGAGCCTGTTCGTCGGGACGGGCGGGAGCCTGACGACGGCGGGGTCGTGGTACACCGTCGGCGCGGGACCGGTCGGCGTCTCGGCGAGCGCGTCGACGATCCAGCTCGCGACGATCACCCAGGGCTCGGTCACGTACACCGGCCTGAAGGCGACCGGGCTCGCCGGCGACATCAGCGGCCTCACCGGCCTCGTCGCGCACGTTGCGGGCGGCACCGCGCTCTCGAACACGGTCACCGGCGCGACGACGAAGCTCGGCTTCTCCACGCTCGCCGCCGGGGTTCTCCCCGCGAGCTTCGATCTCTCGGGCCTCGATGCGACCGTGAGCCTGCATCTGTCCGGTGCGGTAGCGGTGTCGATCGCGGGTGT
>DASYGK010000042.1:0-4865 GCA_035999905.1 Gaiellaceae bacterium
CTGCGCGACGATCGACGCCGCGGACGCGTGCAGCGGGGCGCCGACGTCTGCGGCCGGCACGCTCCCGGCGCCGTCGGGCGTGCGCACGAGCACCGCGGTGCCACGGCGCCCGGTCACGCCCAGCGTCGTGCCGTAGCTGAGAGCGAGCGTGCGGCCACCCGCGAGGGTGAGTGTCGCGTTGCGCGCAAGGACGACGACGGACGGGCCGCCGGCAGGTAGCGCCGTGCGCAGCTGCGACGCCGGGAGCCAGCCGGGATAGCCGTGCGGATCCTGCGGGTCGGGCTCGTCGTTCACGGCGACCTTCACCCAGCCGCCGCTGCGCGCGAGGACGGTCACGGCCTGCGCGTAGAGGGCTTGGGTCTGCACGTGCGCGTCGAGCCACACGCGCGACGCGGTCGTCGCGAGGTTGCGGTTCCACGCGTCGAGGTCGACCGGGTTACCGAGCGACGGCCGGTCGATCGCGCGCGCGAGGTTCGGCGCCTTCCAGAGCGTCGCAACGGTGACGTCGACGGTCGCATTGTCGCCGGGCCGAAGAGCGGCGCCGGCCGGCGCGGCCAGCACGAGCCCGGCGAGCGTGACGGCGAGCAGGCGCATGCCCGCATGGTGCCCTACGCGTCGAAGAACCGCTCGCGCGGGACGAGCGTCCCGCCCGTCACCCACGACCAGCGCGTCATCTCCCGCACCTGGACATGAACGGCCTCCGGGTCGTCGATCGCATGCTCCTCGCGGTACTCGCCGAGCCAGCGCCGGAGGTCGTCCTCCGACGACGCCTTCCAGCGCCGCCGGCCGTCGATCAGGAGCTCGTACCTAGCCACCGGCGGCGACGTACTCCGCGCGGTGTGCCTCCTTCAGCACGGCCTGGGCGGCCGCGAGGCGTGCGAGCGGGACGCGGTAGGGCGAGCAGCTGACGTAGTCGAGGCCGAGCCGGTGGCAGAACTCGACGGATTTCGGCTCGCCGCCGTGCTCGCCGCAGATGCCGAGCTTGATCGCGGGCTTCGTGCTGCGGCCGCGTTCGACCCCGATGCGCATGAGGTCGCCCACGCCGCTCTGGTCGAGTGTCTCGAACGGGTTCGAGTCGAGCACTCCGTCCTCGAGGTAGAAGGTGAGGAACTTCCCTTCCGCGTCGTCGCGCGACATGCCGAGCGCGGTCTGCGTCAGGTCGTTCGTGCCGAACGAGAAGAAGTCCGCGTACTCGGCGATCTCGTCGGCGCGGAGCGCGGCGCGCGGCAGCTCGATCATCGTGCCGCAGAGGTACTCGATCTCCGGCGCCTCCTCGCGCATGACCTCGACCGTCAGCTCGCGAAGCCGGCGCAGCTCCTCCTTGAACGCGACGAGCGGGTGCATGATCTCGACGAGCGGCGCGTCGCCCGTGCGCTCGTGCACCGCCTTCGCGGCGCGCGCGATCGCCCGCACCTGCATCTCGTAGATCTCGGGCCACTGGATGCCGAGGCGGCAGCCGCGCGTGCCGAGCATCGGGTTCTCCTCGTGCAGCGCGTGGATGCGGCGGCGCATGCGCTCGTCGGTCGCCTCCTCGATCGGCGGGAGGAACTCGTGCAGCGGCGGGTCGAGCAGCCGGATCGTCACCGGCAGCCCCGTCATCGCCTCGAAGATGCCCTCGAAGTCGGACTGCTGGAACGGCAGCAGCCGGTCGAGCGCCGAGCGGCGCCCCTCCTCGTCTCGCGCGAGGATCATCTCCTGCACCACCGGCAGGCGCTCCTCGCCGAAGAACATGTGCTCGGTGCGGCAGAGGCCGATCCCCTGCGCGCCGAACTCGCGCGCCTTCGCCGAGTCCTCCGGGTTGTCGGCGTTCGAGCGCACCTTGAGCCGGCGCACGTCGTCCGCCCAGCCGAGCACCGTCTCGAAATCCTCGTTGATCTGCGGCGGGACGAGCGCGACCTCGCCGACGATCACGCGGCCGGTGCCGCCGTCGATCGTGATCATGTCGCCCTCGCGCAGCTCGTGGCCGCCGATCCGCACCGTGCGCGCGTCGCTGTCGATCGTGAGGCCCTCGCAGCCGGCGACGCACGGCTTGCCCATGCCGCGCGCGACGACGGCCGCGTGTGAGGTCATGCCGCCGTGCGCGGTGAGCACGCCCTTCGCCTGGATCATCCCGTGGATGTCGTCGGGGCTCGTCTCCCAGCCGACGAGGATCACCGAGTCGCCCGCACGGCCGCGCTCCTCCGCCGTGTCGGCGTCGAGCACGATCGCACCGCAGGCTGCGCCCGGCGACGCGTTGAGGCCGCGCGCCGCGACCTCGAACTCGGCATCGGGATCGAGCATCGGGTGCAGCAGCTGGTCGAGCTGCGCCGGGTCGATGCGCGAGATCGCGTCCTCGCGCCCGATCAGCCCTTCGCTCGTCATGTCGACCGCCGCCTTCAACGCCGCTGCGGCGGTCCGTTTTGCCGCGCGCGTCTGGAGCAGGTAGAGGCGGCCCTCCTCGATCGTGAACTCGATGTCCTGCATGTCGCGGTAGTGGGTCTCGAGCCGCGCCATCGTCTCGAGCAGCTGGTCGTACGCCTCCGGCAGGCGCGCGCGCATCTCCTCGACCGGCTGCGGCGTGCGGATGCCGGCGACGACGTCCTCGCCCTGCGCGTTGATCAGGTACTCGCCGTAGACGCCCGCCTCGCCCGTCGACGGGTTGCGCGTGAAGCACACGCCGGTCGCAGAGCGCTCGCCGCGATTCCCGAACACCATCTCGACGACGTTCACGGCGGTGCCGATGTCGTCCGGGATCCCGTACGTGCGCCGGTACACGTGCGCGCGCGGGTTCTCCCACGACTGGAACACCGCGAGCACCGCGCGGCCGAGCTGCTCGCGCGCGTCCTGCGGGAAGTCGTCGCCCGTCTCCTGCCGGTAGATGCCCTTGAACGTCTCGATCAGGTGCGCGAGGTCGTCGTCGGTCAGGTCGACGTCCTGCTGCACGCCGCGCTCCCGCTTCAGGTCGCCGAGCGCCTGCTCGAAGCGATGGCCGTCGATCCCGTCGACGACCTCGCCGTACATCTGCAGCAGCCGCCGGTACGAGTCGCGCGCAAACCGGGCGTTGCCGGTCGCGCGCGTGAGGCCTTCGACCGCGTCGTCGTTCAGCCCGAGATTGAGGATCGTGTCCATCATCCCGGGCATCGACACTGCCGCGCCGGAGCGCACCGAGACGAGCAGCGGGTTCGCCGTGTCGCCGAAGTGCTTCCCCGTCTGCTCCTCGAGCCGGGCGATGTGCTCGTCGATCTGGGCGTCGAGGCCCTCCGGCACGTCGCCCCCGCTGCGCATGTACGCACGGCACGCGTCGGTGGTGATCGTGAAGCCTCCGGGGACGGGCACGCCGAGCTGCGTCATCTCCGCCAGCCCGACCCCCTTGCCCCCCAACAGCTCCCGACCGCCCTCCGCGGGCTCGTCGAACGCGTATACGTACCTCGTCACGACGGCGAATCTTGTCATAGATATGACCATGCACTCCCCACAGATCGTGGCCTTCGGTGGTTTGCCGCACGAGCGGGAGCTCGACTACGTGCTCGGGCTCGCCCGCGGGCCGCGCGTGCTCTACGTGCCGACTGCCTCGAACGAGGATCCGGCGAGGACGGCGGAGTGGGAGGAGCGGCTGCGGGGCCGCGCGGAGATGACGCCGCTCTCGTTCTATCCGTGGCCGCCCGCCGACCTGCGGGCGCTGACGCTCGCCCACGACGTCGTGCTCGTGCCCGGCGGGAACACCGCGAACATGCTCGCCGTGTGGCGCGTGCACGGGTTCGACGCGATCCTCCGCGAGGCGTGGGAGTCGGGCGTCCTCCTCACCGGCTGGAGTGCCGGGATGATCTGCTGGTTCGAGGCGGGCGTCACGGACTCGTTCGGGCCGCAGCTCGAGGGGATGCGCGACGGCCTCGGCCTGCTGCCGGGAAGCGCCTGCCCGCACTACGACGGCGAGGAGCTGCGGCGGCCCGTCTACGAGAATCTCGTTCGCAACGGCTTTCCCGCGGGGCTCGCGCTCGACGACGCCGCCGGCGCGCACTACGTCGGCACCGAGCTCCGGGAGCTCGTGACGACCGACGCCGGCGCCGGCGGGTACGAGGTCGGTGCGGGCGGCGAGCGCAGGCTCGAAGCGCGGCTGCTCTAGCGCCGGCGGCGCGCGCGGAACTCCGCGAGCCACGCGACGACGCGCAGGCCGATCCAGACCGGCGTCAGCAGGACGTAGAAGAGCAGGTCGGCGACGGCGAGGATCGCGATCCAGAGCGCCCAGTAGCGGAGCGGAACCGGTCCTTTCCCCGCCGTCATGTCTTCACCGTCTCTCCGCGCCGCTCCTCGATCACGCGCAGCACGCGATGCGCGGTCTCCTCGATCGACAGCTCGGAGATGTCGATCACGGGACAGCCGAGCCGGCGGTGCAGCTTCGTCGCCTGCTCGAGCTCCTCGTAGATCTCCATCAGCTCGGCGTACTGGCGGTTGCGCGCGCCCATCGTGCGCACGCGCGCGCGCCGGATCTCGACGAGGCGGTTCGGGTCGATCGTGAGACCGACGACCTTGCGGGCGTCGATCTCGAAGAGCTCCTTCGTCGGCTCGATCCCCTTCACGACGGGGACGTTCGCGGCCTTGTGGCCGAGATAGCCGAGATAGATCGAGAGCGGCGTCTTCGACGTGCGCGAGACGCCGACGAGCACGAGATCGGCGTCGTGCAGGCCGCGCGGAACGCCGTCGTCGTAGCGCACGGCGAACTCGATCGCCTCCATTCGCTTGAAATACGCGGAGTTGAGCGGCGGCCGCGAGCCCGGCGTCATCTTCGCGGCCATGCCCGACACCCGCGCGACCGCGTCGATCGGCTGGCCGAGCAGGTCGCAGTAGTGCAGCTTCGCGCGGCGGCAGAGCGTGCGCATCGCGTCGCG
>DASYGK010000079.1:0-34549 GCA_035999905.1 Gaiellaceae bacterium
GCGCGCGCGTCGAGCGTGAGAGCGCGGCAGCGGGCCTGCACCTCGTCCCACGCGCGGTCGCGCTGGAACTCGATCGCCGCCGGCACGGCGAGGTACGCCGCAGGATCGCGCGTGCCCTGCTCCTCGGTGCGGGAGACGAAGCCCGCCGGCTCCTCGTAGCCCCACGACACGATCGCTCCGTCGACGCGCTCCTGCCGCTCGCCGCGCACGTGGAGGAAGCCGCTGCCCTTCGGCGCGCACAGCCACTTGTGGCAGTTCCCGGCGTAGAAGTCGGCGCCGAGCGCGTCGAGGTCGAGCGCGACCTGCCCCGGCGCGTGCGCGCCGTCGACGATCGTCACGAGGCCCTCGGCGCGCGCACGCGCGACGATCTCCTCGACGGGCAGGCGCACCGCGGTGGCTGACGTGATGTGCGACACGAACACGACGCGCGTCCGCTCGGTGCGCGCGGCGAAGAGCCGTTTGACGACGTCGTCGAGCGGGAGCGGCATGTCGGCGCGCACGTAGCGCGCGCCGGTGCGCGCGCACAGCCACTCCCACGTGAGGTCGCATGCGCCGTACTCGAGCCCGGTCGCGAGGATCTCGTCGCCGGGCCGAAGGTCGAGCGACCGTGCGGCGATGTTCACGCCGGTCGTCGCGTTCGGGACGAAGGTGAGGTCGTCCGGCGACGCGCCGACGTACGCGGCGAGCGCCGCCCGCGCCTCGGCGAGGAGGCCGGGGAGCCGTCGGGCGATGAACTCGACCGGCTCCCGCTCGAGCTCGAGCTGCCACGCCTGGTAGCGCTCGAACACCGGCCGCGGGCAGGCGCCGAACGAGCCGTGGTTCAGGAAGACGACGTCCGGGTCGAGGAGGAATTCGTCGCGCACGGGGCCCAGTCTCGCGGAAACCGCCTCCGTCCGACGCAGCCCGTAGCGTGACTGCACGATGCACGAGGGCACCTGGACGATCCGTCCGTGCCCGCACCGGGTGCAGGCCGAGCTCGCCCAGTCGCTGGGAGTCAGCGAGCTCACGGCAAGCGTCCTCGTCCGGCGCGGGCTCAGCGACCCCGCCGCCGCGCGGGCCTTCCTCGACGGGGAGATGACCCCGCACGACCCGTTCCTGCTCGGCGACATGCAGCTCGCCTGCGAGCGGATCCGCGCGGCCGTGGCCGAGGGGCGCCGCATCGTCGTGCACGGCGACTACGACGTCGACGGCATCGCGGCGACGACGCTCGCCGTCCTTCTGCTCCGCGAGCTCGGCGCCGACGTCGACTGGCACCTGCCGAGCCGCTTCGACGAAGGCTACGGCGTCCGCAGCGAGACGCTCGGCCGGCTCGCCGACGAGGGCTGCGGGCTCGTGCTCACGGTCGACTGCGGCATCACCGCCGTCGCGGAGGTCGCGGAGGCGAAGGCACGCGGGCTCGAGGTGATCGTCACCGACCATCACCGGCCGGGCGACACGCTCCCCGACTGCCCGATCGTCGCCACGCGGCCTTCCGACTATCCGTTCCCCGAGCTCTGCGGCACGGGTGTCGTCTACAAGCTCGGCCAGGCGCTCTTCGGCGTCGACTCGGAGATCCCGAAGCGGCACCTCGACCTCGTCGCGCTCGCGACGATCGCCGACGTCGTGCCGCTGCTCGACGAGAACCGCAGCATGGCGATCGCGGGCCTGCGCGCGCTCGCGCGCACGCAGAAGCTCGGCCTGCGCGCGTTGATGCGCGCCGCCGGCGTCGACCCCGCCGCCGTCGACGCGTCCGCCGTCGGCTTCCGCCTGGGGCCGCGCATCAACGCGGCGGGACGCCTCGGGCATCCGCGCGACGCGCTCGAGCTGCTGCTCACCGACGACGCCGACGACGCGCGCCGCCTCGCCGGCTCGCTCGAAGAGCTGAACCGCGACCGCCAGGCGGTCGAGGGTCGCATCGTGCGCGAGGCGATCGCACAGGTCGAGTCGTGGCCCGAGGAGAAGCGCGCGCGGCGCGCCTACGTCGTCGCGGGCGAGGACTGGCACGAGGGCGTGATCGGCATCGTCGCGTCGCGGCTCGTCGAGCGGTTCAACCGGCCCGTCGTCCTCGTCGCGGGCGCGGACGGCGACTGGAAGGGCTCCGGCCGCTCGATCCCGAGCTTCGACCTGCACGCCGGGCTCGGCGCGTGCTCCGACCTGCTCGGGCGCTGGGGCGGCCATCGCGCCGCCGCAGGGCTCTCGATCAAGCCGGAGAATCTCGAGGCATTCGCAGAGCGCTTCGCGGCGCACGCGGAGGGGCTGCTCCTCGAGGACGACCTGCAGCCGGTCACGCACGTCGACGCGATCGTGCCGCGCGGCCGCCGGCTGACGCTCGACCTGTGCACGGAGCTCGCGCGGCTTGCGCCGTTCGGGCTCGGCAACCCCCCGGTGACGCTGCTCGCCGCCGGCTGCGAGCTCGGCGACCTCGCGACGGTCGGCGAGGGCAAGCACCTGCGCTTCCGCGTCCGCCGCGACGGCGCCGACGCCGGCAGCGCGATCGCGTTCGGCCTCGGCACGCGGCTCGACAGCTACCGGCGCGACGGCCGCTGGGACGTCGCGTTCCGGCTCGAGGAGAACCGCTGGAACGGCACGGTCTCGCCGCAGCTCGTCGTGCGGAGGATCTTCACCGCCGACGAGCGCTACGACCAGCTGCGCGAGTGGCTCGTCGCCGAGTACCGCAAGCCGGCGCAGGCTCGGAGCGCGGACGCGGCCGCGGTGTTCGCCGAGCTGGAGGTCGAGGAGGCGGGACTCGGCATCAGGCACCTGCTCGAGTCGGAGCGCTTCCGGGCGCTGCTCCGTGTCGAGCCTGCGTTCGCGCGGGCCGCGTAGCTCCTAGGGTTTCGCGGCGGCGAAGATCGCCCAGCCGAGCAGCTCCCGCTGGAACTGCAGGTAGTCGTCGCGCGCACGCTCGTGCTGGTCCCTGATCTCCGGCAGATCGGGATCGCGCGGATGCTCCGCGATCCATTCCTCCACCGCGCGCCAGTGCTGCGACTCGTAGCGGTCCCAGTCGTCCTCGCTCGATGCGATCAGCGCCGTCAGCGCGAGTCCCGCCGCCTCGACGCGCGCGACGGTGTCGCGCAGCGACACGTAGCCGAGATCGTCCGTTCCACGCGGCAGCGGCCACACACGCCAGAAGGGCTCGCCGACGACGACGTGGCCGCCGCTGCGCACCGCGGGCGTCAGCGCCGCGAGCGTGCCGGGGAGGTCGTCCCATACGAACGTCGCGCCGAGGCACAGCGCCGCGTCCCACACGCCGGGCTCGAGCGGCACTGCGTGCGCGTCCGCCTCGACGATCTCCACGAGGTCGCCGACGCCCGCGGAGAGCACGCGCTCGCGCGCCGCCTCGACGAACTCGGGCGAGCGCTCGATGCCGAGGATGCGGCAACCGAAGGTCGACGCGAGCAGCGTCGCGGGGCCTGCCTTGCCGCAGGCGAGGTCGATCACGCGCGAGTCGGGGCCGAGGCGGAGATAGCGGCCGAGGAGCGCGATCTTCTCGGCGCTCGTGGGGTTCTGGATCTCGTGGTCGCGCTCGGCGACGGCGTAGTACCACGGCATGCGCGGAAGCGTACGGGCTAGACGGAGAGCGAAGCCCGTGCCGTGCGCTTGCGCGCCGGGTGCGTCAGCCGCGCCTGCTCCTCGAGCGCAGCGAACGCGCGGGCGAGCTTCGCGACTTTTCGGGCGTCCCGGCGTCGAAATCGGAGCATGGAAAGAGTCGATTCGGCCCGAAGCCGGCGGTTCCTGCCCCGGGGGATGTGCCCTCGGAGGGCCGGAGTACACTGAGAAAATGGCGATGCTGGAGACAGGCGAGCGGCACCAGAAGCTCCTCGACGAGCTCCTTGCCGAGGTGCGCGCGTACAGCTCGACGATCGACGTCGACCTCGTCACGCGCGCGTTCCGCTACGCCGCCGAGCGCCACGAGGGGCAGCAGCGACAGTCGGGGTCGCCGTTCATCGAGCACCCTGTCGGAGCCGCGCGCATCTGCGCCGAGCTCCGCCTCGACGAGCAGACGATCGCCGCTGCGCTCCTCCATGACGTCGTCGAGGACACGGAGGCCGACATCGAGGACGTGCGCCAGGAGTTCGGCGACGAGATCGCGAAGCTCGTCGAGGGCGTCACGAAGCTCACGCGCATCAGCTTCCAGAGCCGCGAGCAGGCGGAGGCCGAGAACTACCGGAAGATGATCGTCGCGATGTCCGAGGACGTTCGCGTGATCCTCATCAAGCTCGCCGACCGGCTGCACAACATGCGCACGATCGAGTACCTCGGCAAGCAGAAGCAGATCCAGAAGGCGAAGGAGACGCTCGAGGTCTACGCGCCGCTCGCGCACCGCCTCGGCATCCACACGCTCAAGTGGGAGCTCGAGGACCTTTCCTTTCAGACGCTGCACCCGCGCAAGTTCGAGGAGATCAAGACGATGGTCGCCGAGCGCCGCGCCGATCGCGAGGGCCACGTCGCGGAAGCAGCCGACGTCCTGCAGCGCGAGCTCGAGAAGGTCGACATCCCTGCGGAGATCTCGGGACGCGCGAAGCACTTCTATTCCATCTACGACAAGATGTCGAAGAAGGGCCGCGAGTTCAACGAGATCTACGACCTCACGGCGATGCGCGTGATCGTCGAGCGCGACGGCGAAGAGGGGACGCGCGACTGCTACGGCGCGCTCGGTCTCATCCACTCGCTGTGGAAGCCGATGCCGGGCCGCTTCAAGGACTACGTCGCGATGCCGAAGTTCAACGGCTACCGCTCGCTGCACACGACGGTGATCGGTCCCGAGGGCCGCCCGCTCGAGATCCAGGTGCGCACGCGCGAGATGCAGGAGACGGCCGAGCTCGGCGTCGCCGCGCACTGGGCGTACAAGCGCGGCACGAAGAGCGCCGCCGACGAGGAGTGGATGGCGTGGGTCAAGCAGCTCATGGACGCGCACGAGGACGACGCCGACGCGAGCGAGTTCGTCAAGTCGCTGCGCACGGATCTCTTCGACGAAGAGGTGTTCGTCTTCACGCCGAAGGGAGCCGTGAAGACGCTTCCCGCCGGCGCCACGCCGATCGACTTCGCCTATGCCGTGCACACCGACGTCGGCCATCGGACGGTCGGTGCGAAGGTGAACGGCCGCATCGTGCCCCTCCACTACAAGCTGCGTAGCGGCGACCGCGTCGAGATCCTCACGTCGAAGGCGGGCCGTGGGCCGTCGCGCGACTGGCTCTCGCTCGCCGCGTCGTCGCGCGCGAAGAACAAGATCCGCCAGTTCTTTTCGCGCGAGCAGAAGGAGGATCTCGAGGCGAAGGGCCGCGAGACGCTCGAGCACGCGCTCAAGGGGCAGAACCTCCCGTACCGCAAGCTCGCCGGCTCGGCCGTGCTCGCCGGCGTGATCCGCGAGTCCGGGTACAAGAAGGCGGAGGATTTCTACATCGCGCTCGGCTCGGGCAAGCTCACCGCCGCGACGATCGTCAACAAGGTCCTCCAGCAGCTGAAGGTGGGCGAAGTCGCGCAGGAGGACGCGGTTCTCCCGCGCAAGAAGCCGAAGGCCCGCGACACGCTCGCGAGCAACACGTACGGCATCAACGTCGTCGGCGTCGAGGACGTCCTCGTACGTCTCGCGAAGTGCTGCACGCCGGTGCCGGGCGACCAGATCGTCGGCTACATCTCGCTCGGCAAGGGGATCACGATCCACCGCGGCGACTGCCCGAACGTGCGCGCGCTGATGCGCAACCCCGAGCGGTTCACGCCGGTCGAGTGGGAGGGGGGCACGACGCAGAGCTTCCGCGTCCAGATCGCCGTCGACTCGTGGGACCGCTCACGACTGCTCGAGGACGTGGCCAGGACGTTCGCCGAGCACGGTGCGAACATCGTCTCCTACGGCGGAGTCGTCGAGGATCAGATGGCGAGGAACTGGTACGTCGTCGAGGTCGGCGACGTGAAGGCGCTGCGGGCGCTCCTGACGGCGCTCCGGAACGTCGACGCCGTCTTCGACGCGTACCGCGTCACGCCGCAGTAGGTCCTACGGATCGTGCATCCGGAAGCCCGCCGATTCGCGGCGGCGCCGTCCGGCCGATGCTCCCGGGAGCGAACCGAGGAGGCATCGGATGGACAAGCTGCTCATCGCCTATGCGTCGAAGCACGGGTCGACGCTCGACGTCGCGGAGACGATCGGCGCCGCGATCCGCGAGACGGGCGTGCGCGTCTCGCTCCACGAGGCCTCCGGTGTCGAAGGCCTCGAGGAGTACGACGCGGTGATTCTCGGGGCCCCGATCTACATGGGTCGCTGGCACCGCGACGCGCACCGGTTCCTCCGGCGACACGCGGGCGAGCTCGAAGCCACGCCGTTCGCGGTGTTCGCGCTCGGGCCGCTCCACGACGACCCTGCCGAGTGGACGAAGGCGCGCGCGGTGCTCTCGTCGGCGCTCGAAGGCCGTCCCGCGCCGGCGGCCGTCGAGGTCTTCGGCGGCAAGATCGACCCCGCTGAGCTGCGCTTCCCGTTCTCGAAGATGCCGGCCGGCGACGTGCGCGACTGGACGGCGATCGACGCCTGGGCACTCCGGCTGCCTGCGCTTCTCGCCCCGGCGGCGACCGTCTGACTCACTCGTTCGAGGGACACTCGATCGCCCACAGCGGGGTACCTCGATCGAGGGATACCCCCGACGAGGCCGCTCGGGGGCTCGCGCCGTTCACTCGAACGAGGGATACGGCGCGGGCCTCATCCGTTCCCTGAGACGAGGGATCGACACGAACGCCCACCCGAGTAGAACGAGAAGGGGGAGAGGCGCACAGATGCTGCGGCGCCCGGCGGTCGCTGAGGACACCGGCCGGGCGCGCGGCAGCTGAGGGCCGGAGGGTCAGGACTCCCAGGGCTCGCCGCCGGTGTCCCAGCCGACGAGGCAGTGCCCGGAGACGAGCGACGCGACGTGCTCGAGGAATCTACGGTCTTCCTCGGGCGCGCCGTCGACCGCGAGCTGTGCGACCGGATCGTCCTGCCAGAGCACCGGCACCTGGAGGCGGCGTGCCGCGTCGGGCGCGCCCGCGGCGGGGCCGAGCGTGAGCGCGCCCTCCTCCGCGAAGAAGATCCCCGCCCAGGCGTAGCCGGACTGCTCGTGGAGCGCGGCGACGACACGGCGGAGCACGTCGTCGGCGTCGCCGCCCTCGCGGACGATCGCCTCGATCGGGCCGAGTTCAGGACTCGACATCGGCTCCCTCGAATCCGAGCACGAGCGTGCGGTAGTCGTCGGGCACGGGGGACGCCTTGCGCTCGGTGAGGTCGACGTAGACGAGCGTCTGGTGCGCAGTGACCATCAGCGCGTCGTCGGCGGTGCGGTATGCCGCGAACGCGAACGTCACGCTGGTGCGTCCGATGCGCGCAACGCGCGCGAAGATCTCGATCTCGTCGTCGAACACCGCCGGTGCGAAGTACTCGACGTCGTTCGCGCGCATCACGAAGTCGCCGAAGCGCTTCGTGTGTAGCAACCCGAGCGAGCGCAGGTATTCGACGCGCGCGAGATCGAAGTACGGGTTGTAGCGCCCGTAGTAGACGATCCCCTGCGCGTCCGTGTCGGAGAAGCCGACACGCGTCCGTGCGGAGAACTTGAACGGCGGCTTCGAGCTCACGAACGGATGAGCGCGAGCACCTCGTCGCGCTTCGCCTCCATCAGCTCCTCGGAGCGCGCCTCGAGGTTGAGCCGCAACAGCGGCTCCGTGTTCGACGGCCGCACGTTGAAGTGCCAGTCGTGCGCGTCGACGGAGATGCCGTCGAGGTGCGACACGGTGCCCTCCTGCGCATAGCGCTCCTTCAGCTCCTGGAGCTTCAGGGCGACGTCGGCGACCGGGGTGTTCAGCTCGCCGGTGAGGAAATAGCGCTCGCGATAGGGGCGGAGGATCTCCGAGAGCTTCAGCCCGCGCTTCGAGATCAGCTCGAGCATCAGCAGGAACGGCACGACGCCCGAGTCGGCCTGCGAGAAGTCGCGGAAGTAGTAGTGCCCGGAGACCTCGCCGCCGAACGCGGCATCCTCCTTGCGCATGCGGTGCTTGATGTACGCGTGGCCGACGCGGTTCATCAGCGCGGTCCCGCCGGCGCGCTCGATCGCCTCGGGGACGGCCCAGCTCGCGCGCACGTCGTAGATGATCTTCGCGCCCGGGTCCTTCGCGAGGATCGACTCCGCCAGCAGCGCGGTCGCGAAGTCGCCCGGCACGAACTCGCCGGTGTCGTCGACGAAGAAGCAGCGATCCGCGTCGCCGTCGAACGCCACGCCGAGGTCGGCGCCCTCCTCGAGCGTCTTCGCGACGATGAACTCCCGGTTCTCGGGGAGCAGCGGGTTCGGCTCGTGATTCGGGAACGAGCCGTCGGGCTCGAAGTAGCAGCGCACCGCGTCCACCGCCGCCAGCCGGTCGAGCACCGGCGGGAGCATCGCGCCCGCCATGCCGTTCGCCGCGTCGACGACGACCTTCAGCGGACGGATGGAAGACACGTCGATGAAGGACATCACCCGGTCGACGTAGGCCGGCCAGATGTCGACGGCGGACACGCGCGCCTCGCCGCCGCCCGTCTCGCCCGCGGCCACGACCGCGCGGTCGCGCACGTCGAGAAGGCCCGACTCGCCGCCCACCGGCAGCGCGCCGCGGCGCACGATCTTCATCCCGGTGTACTCCTTCGGGTTGTGCGAAGCGGTGACCTCGATGCCGCCGTCGAGCCCGAGCTCGCCGACCGCGAAGTAGAGCATCTCCGTCCCGACCAGCCCGAGGTCGAGCACCTCGGCGCCCGCGTCGGAGGCGCCGCGGATCGCCGCCGCCGCCATCTGTGGGCTCGAGAGCCGCATGTCACGGCCGACCGCCATCCGGCGCGGCTCGAACTGCTCGACGTACGCGCGCCCGATCGCGTAGGCGCCGGCCTCGTCGAGGTCGCCGGGATAGAGGCCGCGCACGTCGTACGCCTTGAAGACCTTGGGGTCGAGCACGACGCCGATGCTATGGAAAATCGACCGCAGCGCGGCCGGTAGCCGCCTGTCCGGCGACTACCATTGTGTGATGGAACGCAAGCTCGCGACCGTGCTCTTCGTCGACCTCGTCTCCTCCACGGAGCTCGTAGCCGACGCGGACCCGGAGGTCGTCCGGCGCAAGGTCTCGCGCTTCTTCGACCAGGTCTCGCACTGCATCGTCACGCACGGCGGGACCGTGGAGAAGTTCGCCGGCGACGCCGTGATGGCCGCTTTCGGCGTCCCGCTCGCGCACGAGGACGATGCCGAGCGCGCCGTCCGCGCCGGGCTCGCGACCCTCGAGCGCGTGAAGGAGCTCGGCCTCGAGGCGCGCGTCGGCATCGAGGCGGGCGAGGTCGTCACCGAGGACGACGCCCAGTCCACGTTCGCGACCGGCGAGGCCGTGAACCTCGCCGCGCGGCTGCAGCAGGTCGCGCAGCCGGGGGAGATCCTCATCGGCCCCGGCGCGGCGCGCCTCGTGCGCGGCCGCATCGAGCTCGCGCAGATGGGCCCGCTCGAGCTGCGGGGCTGGCGCGAGCCGGTCCCCGCGCACCGCGTCCTCTGCGCCTCCGACCCGGGGGCGCCGATCGGCGGGCTGAAGTCGCCGCTCGTCGGCCGCGAGTCGGAGCTCGAGCTGCTCGAGAACACGTTCGCCCGTGCGGTGCGCGACAAGCGCGCGTCGCTCTTCACGATCTACGGCGATCCCGGCGTGGGGAAGAGCCGGCTCGCGCGGGAGTTCGTCGCAGGCATCGAGGGTGCGACCGTGCTGCTCGGCCGCTGCCTGCCGTACGGCGAGGGCGTCACGTACTGGCCGATCGCGGAGATGGTCAAGGCGTCAGCCGGGATCACCGACGACGACCCGCTCGACACCGCGCAGCAGAAGCTGCGCGCGTACTGCGAGGACGAAGAGGTCGCCGACCTGCTCGGGCTCGCAGTCGGCGTGCTCGAGGCGGTCGAGGGCGAGCGCAGCCAGCAGGAGATCGCGTGGGCCGCGCGCGCCTGGGCCGAGCAGCTCGCACGCGCGCAGCCGCTCGTGCTCGTCTTCGAGGACGTCCACTGGGGCGAGGAGCCGCTGCTCGAGCTCGTCGAGCACCTCGCTGCGACCGTGCGCGAGGTGCCGCTGCTCCTCGTCTGCGTCGCGCGCCGAGAGCTGCTCGACGTGCACCCGAGCTGGGGAGGCGGCCGCGTGCGCGCGATCGCGATCGAGCTCGAGCCGCTCCAGCCGGAGGAGAGCGCGCAGCTCGTCGAGGCGCTCACGGCCGAGCTCGAGCTGCCCGTCGACGCGAAGACGGTGCTCGCGAAGACGGAGGGCAACCCGCTCTTCGTCGAGGAGACGGTGCGCATGCTCGCCGAGCGCCCGCGCTCGGGTGCGGAGCGGATCCCGGACACGCTGCAGCAGCTGATCGCCGCGCGCATCGACCGCCTGCCCGGCCCGCAGCGTGCGCTCGTGCAGCGCGCGGCCGCGATGGGCCGCATCTTCATGCGCGGCGCGCTCGAGTACCTCTCGCCCGAGATGGACGACGTCGGCGCGCAGCTCGAGGAGCTCGTGTCGCGCGACCTCGTCGTCCGCGAGCAGCGGGCGACCATCAGCGGCGAGCAGGCGTTCAAGTTCAAGCACGTGCTGATCCGCGAGGTGGCCTACGGCGGCCTGTCGAAGAGCGCGCGCGCCGATCTTCACCACGCGTTCGCCGTCTGGCTCACCGAGCGCGCCGGCGACGAGCTGCTCGAGATCCGCGCCTTCCACCTCGACCAGGCCACGCGGCTGCTCGAGGAGCTCGACGGAGCCGCGCCTGTGGAGCTCGCGGAGCAGGCAGCCGAGGCGCTGACGCGCGCCGGCCACCGCGCGCTCTCGCGTGAGGCGTTCCGCAGCGCGCGCAAGCTGCTGCTGCGTGCGGTCGAGCTCGCGCCGACCCTCGGCCGGCGGTATCTCGCGGCACGCGCCGCGTGGCGGCTCGCCGACATGACCGCGGTCGTCGTCGAGATGGAAGAGGTCGCGTCGGCGGCGGCGTCCGCGGGAGAACGGCAATTGCGCGGGCGCGCCCTCGCCGCGCTCGCCGAGGCGACGCTCTATCACCGCGCCGACGCGATCACCGCGCGCCGGCTCGCCGAGCAGGCGATCGACGCGCTCGAGGACGAGCCGCCGCAGATCCGCTTCGAGGCGTTCTGGGTCGCCGCGCAGGTCGACAACTGGTTCGGCGACCACGACGCGTTCCAGCACTGGGCGACGCTCGCGCTGGCGGCGGCGCGCGCGGCGGAGCGCCCGGACCTCGAGGCGATCGTCGTGCACGGCCTCGCGAACGCGCACGTGCTCCGGCTCGAGCTCGACAAGGCGGCACCGCTGATCGCGCGGGCCACCGAGCTCGGAGAGGAGACGGGCAGCATCACGGGCCGCGCGGCCGCGCTCAGCGTGCGCGGCTGGTTCGACTTCATCAGCGACCGGCCCGTGGAGGCCGAGGCGGCGTACACCGCGGCCCGCGAGCTCTATGCCGAGACGGGCACGACGACGCGTGAGGCCGCGATGACGATGATGATCGGCCGCTCCGCGTTCGCGCAGGGCGACCTCCAGCGCGCGGAGATCCTGCTGCGCGACGCGACGCGCTCGCTCAAGGGCCTCGGCGACCGCGGCTCGCTCTGCGAGGCGCAGCGCGCACTCGCGATGGTGCTCGTCCGCCTCGGCCGGCTCGACGAGGCGGAGCGGTGGGCGCTCGAGGCGCGCGAGGCGGTCGGCCCCGAGGACCGCGTCTCGAATTCGACGACGAAGTTCGCGCTCGGGATCGTCCGTGCGGCGCAGAAGCGCGACGCGGAAGCGGAGATGCTCATCCACGAAGCGGTGGAGAGCCTGCAGCTCTACGGGATGCGCGGCCCCGAGCGCTGGGCGCTGCGCTACCTGCTCGAGTTCTACGGCGAGCGCGACCGTGACGACGAGGCCGCGCCCTACGAGGCGCGGCTCGCCGAGCTCTCGGCCGAGAGCACCGCCGAGATCGCCTGAGTCGACGCCTCGTCGGGCGACTCGCTGATCACGACGGCCGGGCGGTCGAACCGTGCGAGCGCGTCGCGCAGCGGCTCGGCGCGGAGCGTGCCCTCGCCGTACGGCAGGTGCTTCGTCTCGTTGCGGTTGGCGAAGGCGATGTCGCTGAAGTGGATGTGGAACGGCGCGCCGGGGTCGATCACCGCGTCCGTCGCCTCGAGCGCCGAGGCGAACATGTCGACGCCGGTGAACGCGCCGTCGCTCGTCGCGTGCATGTGCGCGAAGTCGAGCACCGGCCGCACGAAGTCCACCTGCGACGCGATCGCGAGCACGTCGTCGATCGTGCCGAGCTCGCGCACGCGCCCCATCACCTCGACGCCGAACGGCACGAGGCGGTCCTTCGACTCGAGCCGCGCGCGCAGGTCGCCGAGCTGGTCGACGACGTCGGCGATCGCCCGCTCCCGCTCGCGGCCGAGCAGGAATCCGGGGTGGAAGACGATCACCTCGGCGCCTGCCGCCTTCGCGAGCCCCGCAGTGTGGTCGAGCATGCCAAGTGCCATCTTGAACTTCTTGCCGCGGTCGGCGTGCCCCATGAACGCCGCGAGCGGCGCATGGACGGAGAGCACGATGTCGCGGGCCCGCATCGCCTCCGCCAGCGCCGGGGCGCTCTCGTAGTCGAGCCAGAACCCGCCGGCGAACCCGATCTCGCAGGCCCGGTAGCCGCGGGCCGCGAGCCACTCCGCCGCCTCGTCGAAGTCGCCCTCCGGCAGGCCGGAGGGACCGATCCGGATCTCGCCCACGCCTGGAGCTTAGAGGCCCCCGCGATGCCGTCCGGTGCGTTTTCTACCGTGTTCGCCATGAGCAAGCAGCCCTCCCGGATCGACCTTCTCGAGCTCGACATCGACCTCCGCCTGACCGACCTCTGGCGGGAGGCGGCGGACATCTCGGAGTGGAGCCTCGACGTGGTCGCGGCGTTCATGCGGGCCGCGTACGGCAAGGGCTACTGCGACGCGCTCACCGAGGACTCGCCCGGCTCGCTCTGCCACGACCACGGCTACCGGATCCCGGCCCGCCGGCCGCAGCCGTCCGAGCAGCGCTAGTCGTAGGGGTATCATCGGGCAGGTGAGACGGAGCCCGGCAAGGCTCGTGATCGCGCTGTCCGTGGCGGCAGTGCTCGCGGTCTTCATCGTGTACACGGCGGTCGCCGGAGCGGGCACGCCGCAGCTGCAGCCGAGCGAGCTCGCGCAGCATCCGGCCGGCGACGTGATGCTCGTCGGGAAGGTCGTCGGGCCCGTGACGGGCGACTCGCACGCGGCGGGCGGAAAACACTTCACCCTGCGCGACGTACAGGGGAGCAAGCCCACGCGCGTCCCGGTCGTCTATACGGGAACGGTGCCCGACCTCTTCCGCGTCGGGCGCGAGGTGGTCGTCGAGGGCACGCTTCGCAACGGCACGTTCGTCGCGCGGCCGGGCACGCTCTCGACGAAGTGCCCGTCGAAGTACGCGCCGGCGCCCGCGAAGAACACGTAGTGGCCGCGCTCGGACGCGCAGCGCTGATCCTGAGCTTCGGGCTCGTCGTCTATGCGCTCGTCGCCGGCTCGTTCGCGGCGTGGAGGCGCAGGCGGCGGCTCGCCGTGTCCGCGCAGAATGCGCTGATCGCCGCGTTCGGTACGACCGTGGTGGCCGCGGCCGTGTTGTGGACCGCGCTTGCGCGGCACGACTTCTCGTTCGTCTACGTCGCGCAGCACACGAGCCGCACGCTGCCGCTCGGCTACCGGCTCGCGGGCTTCTGGAGCGGGCAGGAGGGCTCGCTGCTCCTCTGGCTCCTGATCCTCACCGGGTACTCCGCGCTCGCGGTGTGGCTGCACCGCCGCACGCGCGAGCTGATCGCGTGGGTCGTGCCCGTCCTCGCCGGCGTCGGCTCGTTCTTCGTCTTCATGCTCGTGTTCGTGTCGAGCCCGTTCGCGACCGCGCCGGCGCCTGCGGACGGCGCCGGCATGGTGCCGAGCCTGCAGAACCCGTACATGCTCGCGCACCCGCCGATGCTGTATCTCGGTTACGTCGGGCTGACCATTCCGTTCGCGTTTGCGATGGGCGCGCTGCTCTCGCGCCGCGCGGACGAGCGGTGGATCGTGATGACGCGCCGCTGGACGCTCACCGCGTGGACGTTTCTCGGCGTCGGCCAGCTGCTCGGCGCGCACTGGGCATACGTCGAGATCGGCTGGGGCGGCTACTACGCATGGGATCCCGTCGAGAACGCGGCGCTCATGCCGTGGCTCGCGGCGACCGCATTCCTGCACTCCGTGATGATCCAGGAGAAGCGCGGGATGCTGAAGGTCTGGAACATGGTGCTCGTCGCGCTCGCGTTCTGCCTCTCCATCTTCGGCACGTTCCTCACGCGCTCGGGCGTGATCAGCTCGATCCACTCGTTCTCGCAGAGCCCGATCGGCGGCTGGTTCCTCGGCTTCATCGTCGTCTGCGTCGTCTTCTCCGTCGGGCTCATCTACGTGCGGCTGCCGCTGCTGCGCGCGCGCACGAAGCTCGAGTCGCTCGTCTCGCGCGAGGCGACGTTCCTCTACAACAACCTGCTGCTCGTCGCGCTCTGCCTCACGATCCTGTGGGGCGTCGTCTACCCGCTCGTGACGCAGGCCGTTCGCGGTGAGACACGCTCGGTCTCGAAGCCGTACTACGACTTCTTCCTGCACACGTTCGGCCTGCCGCTGCTGCTGCTGATGGGCATCGGGCCGCTCGTCGCCTGGCGCCGCGCCTCACTCCGGGCGCTCGGCCGGACGTTCATCGTGCCGGCGGTCGCCGCGCTCGTGACCGGTGGCACGCTGATCGCACTCGGTTACGGCACCTCGACGCCCGGGCTCCTCGCGTACACGTTCGGCGCGTTCGTCGCAGCGTCGATCGTGCTCGAGTTCGTCCGCGGCACGCGGGCGCGGCGCGCGCTTTCGGGCGGATCGTGGCTGCACGCGCTCGGTGAGCTCGTCGCGCGCAACCGGCGGCGGTACGGCGGTTACATCGTGCATGCCTCGGTGCTGATGCTCGCGATCGGCGTCGCCGGATCGAGCGCGTACCAGACGGTGCGCGAGCGCGGCCTTCATCCGGGCCAGTCGATGGAGATCGCCGGCTACACGCTCACCTACGAGCAGCTGCAGCAGCGGCAGGAGGCGAACGCGATCGCGACGCGCGCGGTCGTCGACGTCTCGCGCGGCGGCTCGCACGTGACGACGCTGCATCCCGGGAAGAACAGCTATCCCGTCGAGCAGCAGGTGTCGAACGAGGTGTCGATCTACCACGATCCGCGCAACCTCGGCGACCTGTTCACGATCGCCGACCAGATCGACCCGAAGTCGCAGACGCTCTTCCTGAAGGTGCTCGTCAAGCCGCTCGTCAACGTGCTCTGGGCGGCCGGGTTCGTCTTCGTCTTCGGCTCGCTCGTCGCGCTGTGGCCCGACGCGGTGGAGCAGCGGCGCCTCGCCGCGCGCTACGCGTCGGACGCCGTGCCCGCATGATCTGGGCGCTGGCGCTCGCGGCGGTGCTCGCCGTCGCGGCGGTCGCGTTCGTCGCGCGGCCGTTCCTCCGCGAGCCTGCGCCAGTGAGCGACCGCCTCGACGAGCTCGGCGAGGCCGCGCGCGCGAGGATCGAGCTCGAGGAGGAGCGCGACCGTGCGCTCGCTGCGCTGAAGGAGCTGGAGTTCGACCACCGCACGGGCAAGATCTCCGACCGCGACTACCGCGAGCTCGTCGGCCCGCTCCGCCGCCGGGCCGCCGAGACGTTACAGGCGCTCGATCCCGGGGCAAGAGCCTCGCATGAGCGCATCCCGACTCGCCGCTGATCCCTGCTCCGGCTGTGGAGCCGAGCTGCCGCAGGACGCCCGCTTCTGTCCCGAGTGCGGGACGGCCGCGGACGCCGGCTCGACCGTTCGCGCACCGCTGCCCGTGGAGGAGACGGGGCCGACGCCGGTCACCGTCACGCAGGTCGAGCCGCACTGGTTCGGCATCGCGCCGCCCGAGCTTCTCCTCGGCCTCGGTGCAGTCGTGCTGATCATCGCGATCGCGCTCTTCGCGGCCGGCCACTGGCCGTTCGGGCTGATCCTGCTCGGGCTCGCGGCGCTGCTGGGTGCGGCGTTCCTCGAGCTCGCCCGCCGGCGCCCGCGGACGCGGCTCACCCGCACGTCCGCGCAGGCGCGCGAGCGCGCGGGCTCGGCGATCGAGTCGTGGCGCGTGCGGGCCGCGGCCGCAGCCGACGCGCGCCGGATCCACAGCGGGCTGGCCGTCGTCGAGGCGGAGCGCCGCACCGTGCTGCTCGAGCTCGGCGCAGCCGCGCACCAGGCCGACAGCACGGCCGAGGCCGGCGCACGCGCGCGGCTCGCAGAGCTCGACGCCCGCGAGGCCGAGCTGAACGCGGAGCTGGCGACGCGCCTGGAGAGCGCGGAAGAGCGGATCCGGCTCGCGCGCCTCCCGGTCCAGGAGACGATGATGGTGACTCCGAGCGAGCCGTATCCGCCTCCCGGCGAGGCGACGCCCCCGCAGCCCGCGGTCGTGCCTGAGCCGTATCCGCCGCCGGACGAGGGCACACCCCCCGCGCCTGCGCCCGTGCCCGAGCCGGCGCCCGAAACCGAGTCTTAGGCTTCCCGGGCAGGGACGCGCGGCGTCCCGGCGAACCACGACCGAAGATGGCGAGACGCCTTCCGCTCCTGCTTGTCGTGATGCTGGTCCTTGCCGCGCCGGCGCTTGCGGGCGACGGGCTGGGCCAGCAGAAGGCGAGCGTGGATGCCAAGCTCGGCTCGCTGCAGGGGAAGATCGCGGCGTCGCGCGCGAAGGCGGCCGCGCTCAGCTCGCAGATCGGAAGCCTCACGGGCCAGATCCGCTCGCTCGAGGGCAAGGTCGGCGACGTGTCGAGCCGGCTCGGCGCACTGCAGTCGGATCTCGCGCTGCGGCAGCGCCGGCTCGACAAGCTCGATGCGCTCTTCCATCTGCAGACGGTGCGCTTCACCTATCTCAAGCGCGAGTACGCGCTCTCGGTGCAGCGCCTCGACCAGCGGCTCGTGACGATCTACAAGCAGGACGATCCGACGACGATCGACGTGCTGCTGACCGCCAAGAGCTTCCAGGACGTGCTCGACCAGCTCGACTATCTCGGCCTGATCGCGAAGCAGGACAAGCACGTCGCCGAGGCGGTGCGCACCGCACGGCAGGAGGTGAAGGTCGCGCGCGCCAGGACGGCGGTCGTGCGGCAGGGCGTCGCAAACGAGGCGCGGGCGATCAGCGCGCGCGTGCAGCAGCAGGCGATCCTGCGCGGCGAGCTGCTCTCGAGCCAGCACCGGCTCGCCGGCGCGCGTGCCGGCAAGTCGCACGCGCTTGCCGTCACGAAGGCGCAGCAGCAGTCGGAGATCCAGGAGTCGCAGGCGCTCGCCGCGGCGAGCAACGAGCTCGCCGCGCGGATCCGCGAGGCGGAGGCCGCGGCAGCACGTTCCTCGAGCTCCGGGAACGGGACGGACGCCGGGACGACGACCGACGCCGGCCCGGTGGCGCCTCCGTCCGGTCCGCCGGCGAGCTTCATCTGGCCTGTCAGCGGCCCGATCACGAGCCCGTTCGGCATGCGCTGGGGCACGCTGCACCCGGGGATCGACATCGGCGTGCCGACGGGGACGCCGATCCACGCTGCGGCGGCCGGCAAGGTCATCTACTGCGGCTGGATGTCCGGCTACGGCAACCTCGAGATGATCGACCACGGCGGCGGCATCGCGACGCTCTACGGCCACGAGTCGCGCGTGCTCGCCCCCTGCGGCGCCGAGGTCGCGCAGGGCCAGATCATCGGTTACAGCGGCTGCACCGGGTTCTGCACCGGGCCGCACGTCCACTTCGAGGTCCGGGTCAACGGGAATCCCGTCGACCCGCTCGGCTACCTCTAGAGGTGACCCGAAAACAACCGGCCGCCCCGGGGGAGGCGGCCGGCGTCGTCGGGAGACGACTTGGCGGAAACAGCCGGCGCTCGGCCCTGTTTCCGGATTACAAAGTATAAACGGGCGACCCGGGGCTCGGGATACGGCTCAGCCGAAGACGGTCTGGCCGAGCAGGAACACGTTGAGCACGATGATCAGCGCGGCCACGGCCGTGGCGGCGGCCACCGTCGCCCGGTGGTTGACGAGGACGCCCATCAGCGTCCGCCGGCTCGTGAAGAGGACGAGCGGCACGAGCGCGAAGGGGATCCCGAACGACAGCATGACCTGGCTGATCACGAGTGTCCGTGACGGGTCGGCGCCGAGCCCGATCGCGACGAATGCCGGAGCCATCGTCACGAGCCGGCGGACGACGATCGGGATCCGCCGCTCGATGAACCCCTGCATCACGATCTGCCCCGCGAGCGTCCCGACCGCCGAGCTCGAGAGACCGGACCCGATCAGCGCGATCGCGAAGATCGTTGCTGCGGAGCTGCCGAGCAGCGGCTCGAGCGTCTTGTGCGCGCCCTCGATCGACGCCACGTTGTGCAGCCCGCTCTTGAAGAACGTGCTGGCCGCCATCACGAGCATCGCGATGTTGATCAGGCCGGCGATCGTCATCGCGATCATCACGTCGATGCGCGTGTAGCGGAAGAGCATGCGCGCCTCGCTCTCGGAGTTCGGCACGATCCGCGACTGCGTGAGCGACGAGTGGAGGTAGATCACGTGCGGCATCACGGTCGCACCGAGGATCCCGACCGCGAGCAGCACCGACTCGGAGCCCTGGAACTGCGGCAGCACCGCGTGCTTCGCGACCGTCAGGAGCGGCGGGTTCACGTAGAACATCTCGATCACGTAACAGAGGCCGATCACGGCAACCATCGCGGCGATCGTCGCCTCGAGCGGGCGGAACCCGAAGCGCTGGAGCCCGAGGATCGCGAACGCGGCGACGGCCGTCAGCACGGCGGCGGGGAAGAGGGCGATCCCGAACAGGAGGTGGAAGCCGAGCGCTGCGCCGAGGAACTCCGCGAGGTCGGTCGCCATCGCGATCACCTCCGCCTGGACCCAGAGGAGCCGCGACGTGCGCTTCGAGAAGCGCTCGCGGCAGACCTCCGGCAGGTTCTTGCCGGTGGCGATCCCGAGCTTCGCCGAGAGCGTCTGAATCAGCATCGCCATCAGGTTCGACGCGACGATCACCCACACGAGCGTGTAGCCGAACTTCGAGCCGCCGGCGATGTTCGTCGCGAAGTTGCCCGGGTCGATGTACGCAACCGCAGCGATGAATGCCGGCCCGAGGAAGGGAAGCAGTCGGAACCGGCCGCCCCGCAGCACGTGCTCGCCCTGTCCGAGCCGCGCCTGTGGGTCGCCCTGGGGCCGTGTGCCCAGCACGAAAGTTAGGCTAGCCTAAATCTCGTTGCCCGCGGAGGCCGCGAGGTGGAGCAGCCGCAGGTCGGGCAGGTGCCGCCAGCGCTCGTCGACGTCGAAGCCGTAGCCGACGAAGAGCTCGTCGGGCACGACGAAGCCGACATAGCGGACGGGCAGGTCGTCGACGAGCCGCCGATACGGGCGGTCGAGCAGCGTCACCGCGGCGATCGAGCGCGGCTTGCGCAGCTCGAACGTGCGCACGAGGTAGTTGAGCGTGAGCCCCGTGTCGACGACGTCCTCGACGACGATCACGTCGCGGTCGAGGATGTCGGCGTCGAGATCCTTGAGCACCCGGATCTGCTCGTGGCCGCCCATCTGCGAGCTGCCGTAGCCCGCGAGCTCGACGAAGTCGAGCGCATGGGCGATCGGGATCGACTGCGAGAGGTCGGCGATGAAGACGAGGCTCGCCTTGAGCGCGCCGACGAGAATCGGCTCGCGACCCTCGTAGTCGCGCGCGATCTCGGCGCCGAGCTCGACGACGCGCGCCCGGAGCTCGTCGGCCGACAGGTAGACCTCGCCGATCCGAGGGTCCGCGGCGGACGCTCCTACGATGCGACGTCGAGTTGGAAGTGGAAGTGCTGGGCGAGCCGCTCGAGATCGCGCTTGTAGAACAGCTTGATCTTCACGTCGGGGTACCGCTCGCGCAGCTTGCGCAGCTTGCGGTTCTTGCGCGTCACGAGGGACTGCTTCATCACCGTGATCTCGACGTAGAGGTCCTGGTCGGGGAGGTAGAAGTCGGGGGCGAACGCCTCGGTCACGCGCCCGCTCTCGTCCTCCTCGAGCACGAAGGTGCGCGGCTCGTACATCCACGCGACGCCGTAGTAGTCGAGGAGGCGGGCGCACTCGAGCTCTGCCTGGCTCGCGAAGCGGGGCGGTTCGGTGCCACGATATGCCTGGAAAACCGGGATATTCAACGCCACTGCCCAGTCACGGTACCTACGGTGTCGGACGGCGAAACGGCTCTCCGGGACGGGTCCCGGCGGTGCACGAGAGGTATCGGCGCCGATCTGCCCGAACGAGAGGTGAGCCGTCGTCGCCGCGAACGTGGTAAACAACGCGCGGCATGGCACGCATGAGCCTCGTTCCGCAGAAGCGCGAGTTCTTCGCGCTGTACAACCGCGCCGCGGAGAATGCGGTGGCGATCGCGCAGGCACTGATCGAGCTGCTCGAGGGATTCCCGGCGCAGACCGATGCGCGCGTGCGCGACATCAAGGAGCTCGAGCACGAAGGCGACCGCCTGACGCACGAGGTCCTCGACCTGCTCAACCGCACGTTCGTGACGCCGTTCGACCGCGACGACATGTACCGGCTCGCGACGGCGCTCGACGACGTCTGCGACTTCGTCGACGACGCCGCCGAGAAGATCGCCGGCTACGGCGTGCGTGAGATCCGGAGCCAGGCGACCGAGCAGGCGCGCGTGATCCACCGTTCCGCGGGCAAGCTTCGCGAAGCGGTCGTCGTGCTGGAGGGCTTCAAGGACTCCCGCCGCCAGCTGATCGAGCTGCGCGAGCTCGAGGACGAGGGAGACCGGATCGCCCGTGAGGCGATCGCGGGTCTCTTCAGCGGCGGTGTCGACGCGATCGAGCTCGTGCGGTGGAAGGACATCCACGAGCAGCTCGAGGAAGCGGTCGACGCCTGCGAGAACGTCGCGGACGTGCTCGAGGCGATTCTCGTCAAGAACCGGTAGTCCGGAATGAACAACACGCTCCTCGTCGTCGTGATCGTCGTCGGTCTGGCGTTCGACTTCACGAACGGCTTCCACGACACCGCGAACTACGTCGCGACGTGGGTCGGCACGCGCGCACTCTCGCCGCGGTGGGCCGTCGCGATCTCCGCCGCCGCGAACCTCGCTGGCGCGTTCGTGACGACGGCCGTCGCCAAGACGGTGGGGAAGGGGATCATCGACACGGGGCTTGCGACCGAGAAGACGGTGCTCGCCGCGCTCCTCGGTGCGATCGCCTGGAACCTCGTCACGTGGTGGCTCGGCCTGCCGTCGTCCTCGACGCACGCGCTCATCGGAGGGCTCGTCGGCGCCGCGCTCGTCGAGTCGGGCTCGAAGGGCGTGCAGTGGCACGGCATCGTCGAGAAGGTCGTGATCCCCGGCGCGGTGTCGCCGGCAGCCGGCTTCGCCGCCGCGTTCCTGCTGATGGTGCTGATCTACCGGCTGTTCTTCCGGCTCTCGCCCGGCGTCGCCAGCCGCGGTTTCCGGCTGGGACAGCTCGTGTCGGGAACGTGGGTCGCGTTCACCCACGGCGCGAACGACGCGCAGAAGACGATGGGCGTGATCGCGCTCGCGCTCGCGGCGAACGGCAACATCCACGGCTTCTACATCCCGACGTGGGTGAAGATCGCGGCCGGGCTGACGATCGCGGCGGGGACCTATGCGGGCGGCTGGCGGATCATCCGGACGCTCGGCCAGAGGATCTACAAGATGCAGCCCGAGCACGGCTTCGCGGCGCAGATCGCCGCCGGCTCGACGCTCTACGTCGGGACGCACTACGGCTTCCCGATCTCGACGACGCACGTCGTCACCGGCTCCGTGATGGGTGCGGGCGCGACCCGGCGCTTCTCGGCCGTCCGCTGGGGCGTGGCGGGGAACATCCTCGGCGCGTGGCTGCTCACGCTCCCGGCCGCCGGTCTCGTCGCCGCTGCCCTGTATTACCCGGTTTCCTGGGTCTTCTAGCGCGCTGCCTTAGACTTTAGGGATGCCGCAGGGCCGCAACGGCCGCCCGTTCACGATCGTCCAGCTGTCCGATCTGCATTGCGGGCAGCAGTTCTTCCTGCCGAATCTGCTCGAACGGGCGATCGCCGAGGTGAACGAGCTCGCGCCCGACGTGGTCGTCGTCTCGGGCGACCTGACCTCGCACGGGTTCAAGGACGAGTACGCGCTCGCGCGGGAGTACGTCGACGCGATCGAGTGCGACTCGCTCGTGATCATCCCCGGGAACCACGACTCGCGGAACGTCGGCTACGTCCACTTCGAGGAGCTCTTCGGCGACCGCAACTCGGTGCTGCGCGTCGGCGGCGCGACGATCGTCGCGGTCGACTCGACCGAGCCCGACCTCGACAACGGGCAGATCGGGCGCGGACGCTACGGCTGGATCGAGGACCAGTTCGCCGATCCCGCCGACCTGCGCGTCTTCGTGCTGCACCACCATCTGCTCCCGGTCCCGGGAACGGGACGCGAGCGGAACATCGTCAACGACGCGGGCGACGCGCTCGAGTGCCTGCAGCGCGCCGGCGTCGACCTCGTGCTCTCCGGGCACAAGCACGTGCCGTACGCGTGGCGGCTCGAGAACCTGTTCATCGTCAATGCGGGCACCGTGTCCTCGTCACGGCTGCGGGGGAACGGACGTCCCTGTTACAACGTGATCGAGGTCGAGGGGACTCATGTGGGCGTCTGGCGGAAATACCCGTTCCACGACCAGGAGCGGATCATCCAGTTCTCCACCGAGACGAAGACCTACGAGAAGTACACCGCGCGCATCGAGGGCGAGGTGACGAGCAACCGATGAGAGCGGTCGCGATCGTCGACGGCGAGCATTACCCCGACGTCGTGCGCGCGGCGCTCGAGGAGCTGCCGTACGAGTTCGTCGGCGTGATGCTCGTCGGCGGCACCGAGAAGCTGCGCGGCGCTCCCGACTACGGCGTGCCGCTCGTCAGCGAGCCGGGCGACGCCGAGATCGCCGTCGACCTCTCCGACGAGCCGGTGCTCGACCCGCGTACGCGCTTCTATCTCGCGAGCCGCTTCCTCGCCGACGGCATCCCGTACGTCGGGGCCGACTTCCGCTTCGACCCGCCGGAGCTCCACCCGGTCGGCGTTCCTTCGCTCGCGGTGATCGGCACGGGCAAGCGCGTCGGCAAGACGGCGGTGACCGGGCATGTCGCACGCCTGCTCGCGCGCGACCGCCGCGTCGTCGTCGTCGCGATGGGGAGGGGCGGGCCCGCGGAGCCCGAGCTCGTGGACACGCCGCCGTCGCTCGACGATCTCATCGCGCTCTCGCGCGGCGGCCGCCACGCCGCCTCCGACCACCTCGAGGTCGCCGTCCTCGCCGGCGTGCCGACGATCGGCTGCCGCCGTGCCGGCGGCGGGCTCGCGGGTGCGACGTTCACGTCGAACGTGCTCGCGGGCGTCGAGCTCGCGGCCGGGCTCGATCCGGAGCTGATCGTGTTCGACGGCAGCGGCGCCGCGATCCCGCCCGTGGACGTGGACGCGCGCATCCTCGTCGCCCACGACATCGGCTCGGGCCTGAATCCGTATCGCGTGCTGATCAGCGATCTCGTGCTGACGATGAGCGACGATGTGGCACGCGACGCCGTCGCCCTCGGCAAGCCGGTGCTTCGCTTCGGTCTCCGGCTCCGGCCGCAGGAGCCGCTCGAGGGGCGCGTAGCGGTCTTTGCGACGGCGGCTGCGCCGCTCGAGCATCTCGACGCGGACGTCGTCTTCTCGTCGCCGAATCTCTCCGACCGTGCCGCGCTCGCGGACGACCTCGCGCGGGTGGACGCGGACACGTTCCTCGTCGAGATCAAGGCGGCCGCGATCGACGTCGTCGCCGAGGCTGCGCTCGCGCGCGGCGCGCGCGTCGTGTTCGCCGACAACGAGGTCGTCGCGGAAGGGCTCGACGACGCGATCCGCTCGCTCGTTCCGCAGGAGGTCAGGACGTGACCGAGGCGCGCCGGATCATGCCGCTCCCACTCGGCGGCGAGCACGGCCTCCCCTACTCGCGCGGCCTGATGGCCCGCGCGTTGATGGCCGTCGGCGTCGCGCCGGACCGCGCGTACACGCTCGCGCGCCGCGTCGGCGAGGACGTCGCCGCACGCGGCACGGAGACGGTCGAGCTCGACCGTCTCGGCGCTCTCGCCGTCGACGTGCTCGGCGAGGTCGAGGGAACGGAGGCGGTGCGGCAGCTTCGGCGCTACCAGGAGCTGCGCGAGCTCGAGCTCCCGATCGTGATCCTCGTCGGCGGTGCGACCGGCACGGGGAAGTCGACCGTCGCGACGGAGATCGCGTACCGGCTCGGGATCACCCGCGTCACGTCGACCGACTTCGTGCGCCAGACCATGCGCGCGTTCTTCTCCCACGAGTTCATGCCGTCGATCCACTACTCGAGCTTCGAGGCCGGCGACGGCGTGCCGCACGCAGACGACCCGTTGATCGAGGGCTTCCTCGACCAGGCGCGGAGCGTCCTCGTCGGCGTGCAGGCGTCGATCGAGCGGGCGCTGCACGAGGGCTGGTCGATGGTGCTCGAGGGCGTGCATCTCGTTCCCGGCCTGCTGCCGGTGATCGACGATCGCGCGCTCGTCAGCGCGAGCGTGCTGCGGATCGAGGACGAGACGGCGCACGCGCAGCATTTCTTCTCGCGGGAGGCGGGTACCGAGCGGAGGATGGACAAGTACCTCGACCGTTTCGACGAGATCCGACGCATGCAGGGATTCATCGTCGAGCGTGCGGAGCGCGAAGGCGTGGCCGTGATCGAGAACACGAGCGCAGACCGGGCGACCGCGGCGGTCGCGGAGCTCGTTCTCTCCGCGGCCGAGCGTGTGCGGGAGCGCGTATGACCGACACCGAGATCGAGCACGCGCTGGAAGAGGTCGCGCCCGGCCAGCAGGAGCCGTGCATGTGCCAGTCGTACCTCCGCGCGACCGAGCGTGCCGCGCTCGCCGCGGCGCGCTGGCTCGGCCGCGCCGACCAGGAGGGCGCGGAGGAGGCTGCGGCCGCGGGCATGCGCACGTCGCTCGACCTGCTGCCGATCCGCGGGCGCATCGTGTTCGGCTCGTACGAGGAGCCGGGCTCGCTGCTGCCGGGCGAGACGATCGGCGCCGGTGGCGTCGAGGTCGATCTCGCGCTCGACCCGCTCGAGGGCCGCGGCGTCGTCGCGCGCGGCGGCAACGGCGCGATGTCGATGATCGCGGTCGGCGAGCCGGGCCACCTGATCACGCTCCCCGACATGTACATGCGGAAGCTCGCCGTCGGCCCGCGCGCGCGAGGCTCGATCGACCTGCTGCGGCCGGTCGCCGAGAACGTCGAGGCGATCGCCGACGCGTTCGGGCGACGCGTGAACGACATCACGACGATCGTGCTCGACCGTCCCCGGCACCACGACCTGATCGAGGAGATCCGGAACTCCGGTGCGCGGATCAAGCTGATCCAGGACGGCGACGTGACCGCTGCGATCTCGGCGGCGATTCGCGGCACGAACGACCATCTCGCGATCGGCATCGGCGGCACGCGGCAGGCGGTCCTGTCGGCGGCGGCGTTGCGCTGCCTCGGCGGCGAGCTGCAGGCGCAGTTCTGGCCGACGTCGCGGCGCGAGATCGACGAGCTGCGCGAGCTCGGCGTCGACGACTACGGCCGCGTGTTCAGCACGGAGGATCTCGCGTCCGGCGAGGTGATCGTCGCCGCGACCGGCGTCTCGAACGGCGATCTGCTCCGCGGCGTGCGCTATCTCGCCGACAGCGCGCGGACGCACTCGCTGCTGATGTGCACGCGCTGCAACTGGGTGCGCTTCGTCGACGGCATCCACTTCTTCGCCCGCGAGCGGCGCGAAGAGGTGCGGCTGCTCGGCTTCTGACCGGAGCTAGGCCGTGCGGGCCTTGAGCAGCGCCGACTGCAGCGACTGCATGAAGGCGTGGCTCGTGAAGGACGCGCCGGAGACCATCTGCACGCCGGTCGCGTTCTGTGCCTGCAGGAACTCCTGCCGCAGGATCGGCAATGCCTGCGACATGATGAATTGCGAGCGCGCGGTGTGGTACGAGTAATGGCCGCCGAGGTTCGTGAACTTGCGGACGATCTTCTTCTTCGTGCCGGTCGTGATCGTCGTCGTCTGAACCGTGACGGTGATCTCGACGGTTCCCCACTGCCCGGCGTCCGCGGGGGCACCGGCGACGGTCTTCGACACGACCCGCCGGACGGGCACGGTCACCGCCGATGCCGGAGTCGTGGCCGCCTGCGCGGCGGCGGCGCCGTCGAGAGCCGTGAGGGCCAGCACCGAGGCGCCTACGAATGCCGTGAGTGTTCTCCTCATGTCGATCTCCTCGTCGGTCGGCGCCGGGACCCGTCGAGTGCAGTGTCCCTGTTCTTCGTGAACGTCTGATGAAACCGAGGGAGTGGCGGTTGCTGCGAGCACCCCCGGCATGCCGCCCGCCGGCGGTTGCCGGCGGACGGGCGATGCGGAGCGTGACGGCGCGCAGGCAGACCCCTTGCCCGGCAGCTGTCGACGGCTTTGCCCGAGTCCCTCCAACGCGGGCGGCCGGCATGGTAGCCCCGAATTCGGCGACTGCCTAGGGCGGGCTAGACTGGCTGCGTGCCGAGCGAAAACGATCTCTTCGAGGCGCTGCGCCAGGTCGAGGATCCCGAGCTCGGGATGGACGTCGTCGATCTCGGGCTCGTCTACGAGGTGCAGGTCGAGGGGCCGAAGGTGAAGATCCTCTACAGCCTCACGTCGATGGGCTGCCCCGCCGGCCCGCTGATCGCAGGGGACATGGAGCGCGTCTCGCGTGAAGTGCCCGGGGTGGAGGACGTCGAGCTCGAGCTCACCTTCGACCCGCCGTGGACGCCGGACAAGATGTCCGACGACGCGAAGTTCATCCTCGGCTTCGGCTGAGCCGCGCGGTTGCGCGTCTCGCGCGCGTTTTTCACACGCCTTGCAAAACCCTTACGCCGCCCGGCGTTTGCCGTGGTCCCGCGTTGCACAGGACCCCTATACGTAGAAGCACCACAAACCAGGAGCAGACGACATGAAGAGAAGCATCCTTCAATTCATCGCCGCCCTGCTCGTCGTTTCGGGCTCGGGGGCCTTGATTGCGACGACAGCGTCGGCGCTGAGTACCGCCAAGCCCACAGTGACCGCAGTGCCAACACTGCAGGGGCCGGTAGCTCACCCGTTCGTCGGCGACAAGCTGACGACGACGAACGGCTCGTGGAGCGGAAGCCCCACGACGTACACGTACCAGTGGCAGCGGTGCGACGCTGTCGGTGACCGGCAGAACTGCGTCGCCATCACCGGTGCCGTCTCGCAGTCGTACACCGTCACGAAGGACGACGTGAACCACACGCTCGACGCGGTCGTCACCGCGACGAACGCGGATGGCAGCGCGTCGAAGGACACGAAGGCCACGGGCGTCGTCGCAGAGGCGACCGCTCCGGTGAACAAGTCGCGCCCCACCATCTCGGGCTCGGCGATCGTGGGCTCGACGCTCACGGCCGCCAACGGCACGTGGACCGGTGCAGTGACGTTCACGTACCAGTGGCAGGCGTGTGACTCGAACGGCAACAACTGCGCCGACATCGTGGGCGCCACCGGCAGGACGTACGGCGTCCGCTCGTCCGACATCGGTCGCGAGCTGCGCGTCCGCGTCCGTGCGTCGAACCGCTTCGGTGGTACGACCGCGACGTCGGACTTCACGTCCGTCGTGGCGGACAACACGTCGACGACCGTCGTCACCACGACGGTGCAGGGCCCGCAGCCGCCCGCGATCAGCTTCCTTTCGCTGAAGCGGGTCGGCACGAAGCTCTACGCGCGGTTCCGCGTCTGCCACAACGGCGGCCGCGTCACCGTCACCGAGCGCGACAACAAGGCGAAGACGCTGGCCTACACGCGCCACTTCGCCGTGTCGCCGGCCGGCTGTGCGACGTATGCGCGGAGCTGGTTCCTGATCAAGCGGTTCCGCTCGCCTGCGGGCCGCGTCGTGGTCACGCTGCGCGCGAGCGACAACGGCGGACGGCTGAGCCGTCTCGTCAGCCGCTCCGTGTTCGTCCGGTAGCGCAGTACGGGCTCACCGCTCGGGGCCGCCGTCACGGCGGCCCCGAGCGTCTCTTCTAGGCGTCGATCGTGAGCACGATCTTGCCGAGCTGCTCGCCCGCTTCGAGCCGCTCGTGCGCCGCGCGGATCTCGGCCAGCGGCACGATCTCGTCGACGACCGGGCGCGCCCGGCCGCTCGCGATCAGGTCGTAGGCGCCGTCGAAGTCGGCCTTCGTTCCCATCGTCGAGCCGAGGATCGTCAGCTGCTTCCACCAGACGCGGTGGAGTGCCGCCGGCGGATTCGGACCGGATGTGGCGCCGCACACGGCGATCCGCCCCTCGCGCGCAGCGACGTCGAGCGAGGTGCGCCAGGTCGCCTCGCCGACGTGGTCGACGACGATGTCGGCGCCGTGGCCGCTCGTCGCCTCCTTGACCGCGGCCTTCACGTCGTCGGTCGCGTGGTTCACCGTGACGTCGGCGCCGAGTGTGCGTGCGCGCTCGAGCTTCGCCTCGCTCGACGACGTCACGATCGTCCGCGCGCCGAGCGCGCGCGCGATCGCGAGGCCGGCCGTCGACACGCCGCTCCCGATGCCCCACAGAAGCACCCACTCGCCCTCGAGCAGCCGGGCGCGGGTGACGAGCATCCGGTACGCCGTCTCGAAGACCAGCGGGAACGCGGCCGCCTCCTCGAAGGAGAGGTCGCCGGGAATGGGGTAGACGTTGCCCGCCCGTACCGCGATCAGCTCCGCGTTCGTTCCGTCGCCGTGCTCACCGATCACGTGGATCGTGCCGTCCGCCGCCTCGAGGCCGGGATTGAGCACGACGCGGTCGCCCGGCTCGAAGCCGGTGACGCCGTCGCCGAGCGCCTCGACGACGCCCGCGCCGTCCGCGCCGAGGATGCGCGGCTTCGGCACGGAGGGCAGGCCCTGGCGGATCCACACGTCGAGATGGTTGAGCGCGGACGCCTTCAGGCGGACGAGCACCTCGCCGGCCGCGGGGACCGGATCGGGGACGTCCTCGAGCACGAGCACGTCCGGCCCGCCGTCCTCGTGGATTCGTACCGCGCGCACGCGGGGCACACTATCGGCGTGAAGGGGTCGGATCTTCGGCGTCTCGGCGACGAGCTCGGTCTCGACGTCGTGGGAGCCGCTCGTGCGGAGCCGTACCAGGCGACGGAGGCGCACATCCGCGAGCGGCAGGCACGCGGCCTCTTCGCCGACATGAAGTTCACGATGGCGCGCCCGGAGGAGTCCTGCCATCCCGAGACGCTGCTGCCGAATGCCCGCAGCGTCGTCTCGGCGGCGCTCTGCTACTACACCGACGAGCCGCAGCGGCCGGACGGACAGGGGCGGCTGCCGCGCTACACCTGGAGCGATGCGTACGCCGTGCTGCGCGAGCGGCTGGAAGAGCTCGGCAGGCGCATCGGCGGCGGGTATCGCGTGCTCGTCGACGCGAACCAGCACGTCGACCGTGAAGGAGCCGCAAGGAGCGGGATCGGGTTCTACGGCAAGAACACGGTGCTGATCACGCAGCGCCACGGCTCCTGGGTCGTGCTCGGGACGCTCGTCAGCGACCAGGAGCTCGAGCCGACGCCCCCGCTCGATCTCGACTGCGGTGCGTGCCGCCTCTGCATCGACGCATGCCCGACCGGTGCGCTCGACGAGCCGGGCACGCTCGACGCGAATCGCTGCCTCTCGTACTGGACGCAGGCGCCCGCGTCGATCCCCGAGGCCTATCGCGCCGACCTCGGGGCGCAGGTGTACGGCTGCGACATCTGCCAGGACGTCTGCCCGTGGAATCGCGGGATCGAGAAGCGCAGGCGCGGCGAGCAGCCGGTGGGCGGGGCGGAGCCGCACGTCTCGCTCGTCGACTGGCTGCGTGCCGCCGACGGCGAGCTGCGCCGCGGCTACGACCGGCTGTACGTGCCGCGGAACGACGAACGTTGGCTTCGCCGCAACGCGCTCATCGCAGCGGGAAACGTCGGCGACGCGGCTACGCGCGCCGCCGTCGAGCCCTATCTCGAGAGCGATGACGAGATGCTGCGCGAGCACGCTGCGTGGGCCGTTGCACGGCTGGAGGAGCGCGGTGTCTGACGCCCGGCGCCTGCGCGCCGTCGAGACGTGGATCGCCTGGGTGCGCTTCGGCGCCGTCGTCTTCGCCGTGCTCGAGGTGGCCGTCTTCACGCAGCGGTTCCCCCCGGGCTATCTCGACGCGGCGTGGGGGATCACCGGCGCGTTCGTCGCCGGCACGCTCGTCCTGCTCTGGCTCGCGCACAGCGGCAGGCGCGAGTGGCTGCGCGCGGTCGGGTTCGCCTCGGTGGTGTTCGACGCGGCCGTCATCGGCGCCTATGCCGTGCTCTTCTCGTACGAGTACGGAAACCAGACGCGCTTCGCGTACGTCCTCGTCGTCCTCGAGAGCGCGCTGCGCTACCGGCTGCTTGGCGGCGTGGTGCTCCCGGTCGTCCTCATCCCGTACTTCTGGTTCGTCGAGTGGTGGCGGGTCCATCACTTCCGCGTGCAGGGGAGCCCGCCATTCCTCTGGGACCGCGTGACCTTCCCGTGCGGCCTGCTGCTCCTGGCCGGGCTCATCGTCGGCTGGCTCGTACGACGGCTCGACGACGAGGCACGCCTCGGCGGCGAGCGGGCGGGCGAGGCGGAGCGCCTCCGCGACGCGCTCGGGCGACGGGTCGACGTGCTGGAGGCGACGAACCGCTGCGCCCGCGCGCTCGGCTCGTCGCTCGAGCTCGAGCAGGCCTTCGGAGCGTTCATCCGCGAGGTGCGCGGGCTCGTCGAGTTCGACCGGCTCGCCATCGTGCTCGTCGAGAACGGGGAGGCGCGCGTGATCGCCGCCGCAGGCCGCGGCGTGGACACGACGTTCGCCCCGGGCTCCGCACGCACCGCGGCGGGATCGGTGCTCGACGAGGTGCTCGAAGGGCGGATCGTCTACCGCGAGGACATGGAGGACAGCCTGTATCCGGAGGAGGAGGCGCTCGTCGCGCTCGGGCTGCGGAGCCGGCTCGTCACGCCGCTGCTCTCCGGGGCGCGCCCGATCGGGATGATCTCGTTCGTCCGCAGCGCCCCGCGGGCGTTCGCCGCCGAGGAGATCGAGCTGATCGCGCTCCTCGGCAGGCTCGTCGCCACCGCCGTCCAGAACATCCGGTCCTACGAGTCGGAGCGGCAGACCGTCGAGGAGCTCCGACGGCTCTCGGCGCTGCGCGCCGACTTCGTCTCGCTCGTCTCCCACGAGCTGCGCAGCCCGATGGCCGCGGTGATCGGTGCAGCCCGCACGCTGCAGACCCGCTGGCGCACGCTCGCGCCCGAGCAGCGAGAGGCGTTCCTTGCGCTGATCGGCGACGAGACGAACCGGCTCGCGGCGCTGATCGGCGACGTGCTCGACACGTCGCGCATCGAGGCCGGGACGTTCAGCTACTCGTTCTCGGACGTCGACCTCGGCACGCTGCTCGCGGACACCGTTGCGATGTCGACGATGGGCCAGGACGCGGTCGAGGTGCGGGCGGACATCTCCGGCCCGCTCCCCGTCGTGCGCGGTGACCGCGAGCGGCTCCGCCAGGTGCTCACGAACCTGATCGAGAACGCGGTGAAGTACTCGCCGGAAGGCGGTGAGGTCGCGGTGACCGCACGGCCCGAGAACGGCGTCGTCAGGATCGAGGTCTCGGACCAGGGCCCCGGCATCCCGCGTGACCAGCACGGCCTGATCTTCGAGAAGTTCGGGCGTGCCGACGTCCCCGGAGGGTCGAAGCCCGGGACGGGGCTCGGGCTGTTCATCGCGCGGTCGATCGCCGAGGCGCACGGCGGCACGCTCGACGTGCGCACGCGCCCGACCGGCGGCGCGACGTTCGAGCTGCTGCTGCCTAACTCTTGACGACGCGTGCCGCGCGCAGGCGCTCGACCCCGAGCTCCTTCGCGAGCTCGCGCGCGCGGGCGGCGAGCCGGTGGCGCAGCTCGTCGGGCTCGAGCACGACGGCCTCGCCGCGCTTCGAGAGGATCTCGCTCTCGAGCCACTCGTCGCTCCCCACGGGGATCTCACGCAGCGCGCTGCCGTCGGCGAGCTTGCGCGCGCCGCGTTCGATCTCGTAGCGCGCGATCGCGGGCGAGTAGAGGATGCGGGCGCGCCGTGCGCCGCGGAGCCGTGTCGGCTCGAAGCCGTCGCGCGGCTCGAACTTCTCGCGCGTGAGCTTCGCGCTGCGCATGCGGTCGAGCCGGAAGGAGCGCTCGGCGCCGCTCGTGCGGTCCCAGGTGTGCACGTACCAGTTCGGCATCTGCCGCTCGAGCGAGTATGGCTCGACGAGACGCGTCGACGGCTGCGCGTCCATCTCCTTCTGGTACTCGATCTCGACGAGCTTCAACTCGCGCATCCCGCGCGCGAGTGTCGAGACGAGGTCCTCTTCGGCGCGCTCGATCGACGGCTGCGGCGTCTGCGCGAGCTCGAACTGCCCGAACGTCTCCTCGAGCTTCCGGCGCACGCCGCGCAGCTGCGTGTGCGCGTCGGCCGCGATCATCGGGCCGACGTATTCGAGCGCGAGACGGATCGCGCGCGCCTCGAGCGGCGTCAGCCGCGGCGCGAGGCGGAAGGTGTCGCCCCACAGCTCCTTGTCGACGTGCACCTCGTCGCCGGAGAGCTCGGCATAGATCGTGTAGCACCCGCCGCCGAAGTTGACGAGGTTCAACAGCGAGAGATGCTCTTCGAGCTCCTCCGCCGGCACCGACGGGAACCGGGCGAGGAGCTCCGCGGCGGGGATCGTCGCGTCCTTGCCCTCGCCGCACGCGGCGAGGAGATACGCGAGCAGCGCCTGCAGGACGGCGAAGCGCTCCGGTGCGACGGGGCCGGCCGGCCGTTCGCCGGCGGCCTCGTGCGCACGCTGCGGCGACTCGCGCGCGGGCTCGGGAGCCTTGCCCTCGTGCCCGGCGCGGACGAGGCGGAGCGCGCCCGCGACCTCGCGGCGCAGCTCCTCCGGCTCGAGCGGCACGGCGCGGCCGTCCTGGCGCAGCACCCACGACGCGAGCTGGGAGAGGGAGGAGTAGTCCGTGACGAAGACGCCGTCCTCGAGCCGGCCGGTCGAGCCGTACGCCCGCTGCACCCACCAGGCGGTGTCGCCCTTCACCTCGATGCGCGCCTCGCCGACGATGTCGCCGACCTGCCACGGGGGGCGGCCGCGGTACTGCTCGATGTCGAAGTCGACCGGAGTGCGGAAGTCGCGCTCGCGCCGCGTCGCGAACTTGATCTCGCCGCGAATCCGCGAGACCCGGAACGTGCGGATGTCGTCGCGGTCGAGGTCGTGGCCGACGACGTACCAGATGCCGTTGTCGGGGAGCAGCGCGTAGGGATTGAGCGTGCGATCTGCGAGCTCGTCCCTCGAGATCGACCAGTAGTCGAACTTCACGGTGCGCTGCTTCGAGATCGCGCCCTCGAGCTTCGCGAGCCGGCCGGGCATCTCGGGTGAGTAGTCGGGGTCGAGCACCTCGACGCGAAGCGCGGTGTCGCTCGTCTGCTCGGCGAAGCCGGGCCGGCCGAGCGCGAGGTTCTGGAGCGCGAGACGCAGCGGCTCCGCATACGCGAACTTGCCCTCGAGCAGGTAGAGCGCGGTCTGAAGCGCGGCGAGCTCCGCGTCGTCGAGCTCGAGCTGCGGCAGGAAGTACTGCTCCGAGCGGAGCGTGTACAGCTCCTCGCCGGTGAACTCGTCCCGCTGCGACTGCAGCGGCACCCCGAGCGCGAGCAGCTCGGCGCGGTCGGAGTAGAACCGGCGCGCGAACGCCTCGTCCGACATCTCCGAGTAGCCCTCGACGTTCGACTTCACGTCCCGGGCCGTGATCGGACGCCGTTCCGCCATCAGGAACGCCACCAGCGAGAGCTGGCGAATCAGCTTGTCTGTGTCGTGCGACACCCCGCTCGCACCCTATACGGGGGCGCCTGTGGATCGCAGCCGGGGAAAACGTGTGGAGAGTTGCGACATGCGCCTATTTCGACCTGGTCGCGTCGGCGACCAGGTCGGAGGCGGAACGGGGTAGCGCTGCTACCCCGGCTGTCCTATGCCGCGGCTTTTGCTTCGAGGTGCTGGTGCGACGGGCAGTAGTCGCGTTCGGGAAGCGGCGTGCGCTGGCACGGCTTGCCCTTTCGCGTCGTCGCGCGGCAGCGTGCAACGCCGCCGTCGAGTGCGCCGGCCTCGATCTGGTCCTCGATGAACTGCGTTGCCGCGCCGATCCCCTCGGTGACGGCCCAGGCCACCTCGGCCTGGCACGTGATCGGAAAGTAGCGGCGGATGTCCTGGAAGAGTGCGCGGTCCGGCTTCGCGAAATAGAGCGGATCCTTCGCAAGGCGTTCCATCGTCTGCTCGCACGCCATGAGGACTGCGCGGCGGGACTCGAGCTGCGATTCCCGGTCGCCGTACGGATCGATCATGTCCTTGATCGTCCGGTAAATGGCGCGAGAATATTGATACATGCAGTGCTGCAACTGGAGGGTCCGCTCTTCGATCACTAGTCTCGTCAGCTCCTATGAAGTTCCCGCCAAAGCTTTG
>DASYGK010000089.1:0-17005 GCA_035999905.1 Gaiellaceae bacterium
GGTGACGTTCGTCCGCTCGCCGATCATCACGAAGTTCGTGTCCGGGGTGATCGCGAACGGCTCGAGGCCGCTGAAGACCGTGCCGTGCGCCCGCTCGGGCACGACGCGCGGCGGGACGCCTTCGACCGCGGCGACGATCGCACGAATGTGATCCGGAGTCGTGCCGCAGCAGCCGCCGACGATGTTCACGAGCCCGTCGCGTGCGAACGCGCCCAGCGTGCTCGACGTGTCGTGCGGCTGCTCGTCGTAGCCGCCGAACTCGTTCGGGAGGCCGGCGTTCGGATAGCACGACACCCACGTCGTCGCGAGCTGCGAGAGATCCTCGACGAACGGCCGCATGTCGGCCGCGCCGAGCGAGCAGTTCACGCCGACGACGAGCGGCTGCGCGTGCTCGACCGACACCCAGAACGCCTCGGCCGTCTGGCCCGAGAGATTGCGGCCGCTGCGGTCGACCGCGGTGAACGAGAGCCAGAGCGGGATGCCGGGCGCCGCGTCGAGCGCAGCCGAGATCGCGGCCTTCGCGTTGAGCGAGTCGAAGATCGTCTCGACGAGCAGCAGGTCGACGCCGCCCTCGCGCAGCGCGCGCATCTGGTGCGCGTATGCGTCGCGCACGGCGTCGAAGGTGACCGCGCGGTACGCGGGATCGTCCACGCGCGGTGAGAGCGACAGCGTCACGTTCAGCGGGCCGACGGCGCCGGCGACGAAGCGCGGGCGATCCGGCGTCCTCGCCGTCCACGCGTCGGCTGCGGCGCGCGCGATCCGCGCGCCCTCGACGTTCATCTCGTAGACCGCGTCCTCCAGCGCGTAGTCCGACTGGCCGATCGTCGTCGCGGTGAACGTGTTCGTCGTGGCGATGTCGGCGCCGGCGGCGAGGTACTCGTCGTGGATGCGCGCGACGACGTCCGGCCGCGTGAGGTTCAGCAGGTCGGGATCGCCGGCGACGTCGCGCGGGTGGTCGCGGAACCGCTCGCCGCGGTACGCCTCCTCGCCGCGCACCTGGCTCTGGATCAGCACGCCCCAGGCGCCGTCGAGCACCACGATGCGCTCGCGGAGGATGGTCTCGAGTGTCTGTCGCGTTCCCGGCATTCGTCTCGCTCCCGCCTAAAGGTCCGGGAGCGCCGGGAGAGCGCGCGCGGGCTCTTTAGGCGTTTGTTAACCCGGTCGCCAAGCTGCCTTCAAAGCTCTCCGGGGTGATCCCAGGCTAGCAGGGCGGGTCAGACGGCTCGGTGCGTTTGCAGTCCGGGCCGACCGGCTAGTGTGCCCTCGGTCGCCGGCTCGATCCGGCGTGTTGCGTCCGGATCTCGGAGGAAACGACTAGTCATGATCGACAGCCCCGCCGCGCTTCGTGATGCGCTGAGCGCCGTCGCAGGCAATCTCTCGTTCAGCTGGCTGCCCGGCGCGCGGGCGCTCTTCGCCGACCTCGATCCCGAGCGCTTCGGCGCGCTGCACCACAACCCGACCGCGCTGCTCGCGGAGGTCTCCGACAAGGACCTTGCAAGCGCGCTGACGCCGGAGTACGTGGAGCGGGTCGAGGCGGTGCTCGCGGCCGTCTCAGCCGAGCTGGACGGCCCGACGTGGTGGACGCGCCGCGCCGAGGAGACGGGCCTCTGCGTCGCGTACTTCTCCTGCGAGTTCGGGCTCGACGAGAGCCTCCCGATCTACTCCGGCGGGCTCGGCGTGCTGAGTGGCGACCACCTCAAGTCGGCCTCCGAGCTCGGCGTCCCGCTCGTCGGCGTCGGACTGCTCTACCGGGAGGGGTACTTCCGCCAGCAGCTCGACGAGAACGGGCGCCAGGTCGAGCGCTACCCCGTCAACGACTTCGAGCGGCTGCCCGTGACCCGCGAGGACGTCACGGTCACCGTCGAGCTCGCGCTCGGCGAGGACGAGCCCGTGCCCGTGCGCGCGCAGGTCTGGCGTGCGCAGGTCGGACGCACGCCGCTGTACCTGCTGGACACCGATGTCGAGGGCAACGCCGACTGGGCGCGCGAGATCACCGACGCGCTGTACGGCGGCGACCGCGAGCACCGCATCCACCAGGAGGTCGTGCTCGGCGTCGGTGGCGTGCGCGCGCTCCGCGAGCTCGGGGTCGAGCCGACCGTGTACCACATGAACGAGGGGCACTCCGCGTTCCTGCAGCTGGAGCGGCTGCGCGAGCTCGTCGCCGACCAGGGAATGGACCGGGACGCCGCAGTTCAGCGCCTGCGCGCGTCGACGGTCTTCACGACGCATACGCCCGTTCCCGCGGGCAACGAGGTGTTCGACGCAGGGCTCGTCCGCCGGAACGTCGCGGCGCTCGCCGCCCGCGGCGGCTTCGAGTGGGACGAATTCGTCGCGCTCGGCCGCGTCGACCCCGACGACGAGAGCTTCGGGCTGACACCGTTCGCGCTCCGCACCGCCTCCTATGCGAACGGCGTGTCGGAGCTGCACGGCGAGGTCTCACGCGAGATGTGGCACGAGCTGTGGCCCGATCGCCGTGTCGAGGACGTGCCGATCCGGTCGATCACGAACGGCGTGCACGCGCGAACGTGGATCTCGGAGACGCTTGCGGGCGCTCTCGGCGCCGAGGAGGAGACGGGCACGCCCGACTTCGCGCGTGCGTACGAGCTCGACGACGCCACGCTCTGGCGTATCCACCGCGCGGCGAAGGAAGAGCTGCTCCGTTACATGGCGGAGTCACGCCGTGCCGAGCACGCGTTCGACCCCGAGACGCTGACGATCGGCTTCGCGCGGCGCTTCGCGACGTACAAGCGCGCGGACCTGCTCTTCAGCGATCCCGACCGGCTCGCGGCGCTCCTGAACGACGCCGGACGGCCGTTCCAGCTCGTCCTCGCGGGCAAGGCGCACCCGGCCGACGAGGGCGGCAAGGCGCTCATCCAGCGCGTCGTCGAGTTCGCCCGCGATCCGCGCGCGAACGGGCGCATCGTGTTCCTCGAGGATTACGAGACGACGCTCGCGCGGTACCTCGTGCAGGGCGTCGACGTGTGGCTCAACACGCCGCGACGGCCGCTCGAGGCGTCAGGGACCTCGGGCATGAAGGCGGCGCTGAACGGCGGCGTCAACTGCTCCATCCTCGACGGCTGGTGGGTCGAGGGCCACACGCCGGACACCGGCTTCGCGATCGGCGACGACGCCGTCGCCCGCAGCGACGCGGAGCAGGACGCGCTGGATCGCGACTCGCTCTTCTCCGTGCTGGAGCGGCAGGTGCTGCCGGCGTTCTACGAGCGCGACGAGAACGGGATCCCGCAGCGGTGGATCGAGCTGATGCGCAACTCGATCGCGCAGCTCGGCGCGCGCTTCAACACGAACCGCATGGTCGTCGAGTACGTCGAGGGGCTCTACCTCCCGGCGCACCGCGAGCAGCTCGCGACCGCGTAAGGCCGCGAAGGCAACCGGCGATCTAGCCGGTGGTGCGGCCGCTGACGCGGAGCTGGTTCTCCGCGTGGGCGATGCGCTGCTCGAGCTGCCAGCGGTCGGCGGTGGACTCCCCCGCCTCGAGCTTCGCGAGCTCCGCCTGCGCGTCCTCGAGCTGCTGCTGCGCACGCGCGTCGTCGACCTCGGCCGCGAGCACCGCGTCGTCGACGAGCGCGATCGCGCGGTCCTCCAGCACCTGGAAGAAGCCGGGGCCGGTGGCGAACTCGCGCACCTCGCCGTCGCCGATGTGCACGCGCGTCGAGCCCGCCTTCAGCATCGCGACGAGCGGCGCGTGGCGCGCGAGCACGCCGATCTCGCCGGCGGCGCCGGGCACGATCAGCATCTCCGCGTCGCCCTCGAACGCCGCGCCCTCCGGCGTGACGACCGAGATCGAGAAGAGCGGATGGTCGGCCACTGCTCGCGCTCCCGCTAGGCGGCGACGGGCTCTTCGGACATCTGCTTCGCGCGCTCGACCGCCTGCTCGATCGGGCCGACCATGTAGAAGGCCTGCTCCGGCAGGTCGTCGTGCTTGCCGTCGAGGATCTCCGTGAAGCCGCGGATCGTGTCCTCGAGCTTCACGAACTCGCCCGGCGTGCCGGTGAAGACCTCGGCGACATGAAGCGGCTGCGAGAGGAACCGCTCGACCTTGCGTGCGCGCTGCACGACGAGCTTGTCCTCGTCGGAGAGCTCGTCGATGCCAAGGATCGCGATGATGTCCTGCAGGTCGCGGTAGCGCTGCAGCGTCTCCTGCACGCGGCCCGCCGTGCGGTAGTGGTCGTCCGACACGACACCGGGCTGCAACGCGCGCGACGTCGAGTCGAGCGGGTCGACCGCCGGATAGATGCCCTTCTCCACGATCGCGCGCGACAGCGTGGTCGTCGCGTCGAGGTGCGCGAACGTGTTCGCGGGCGCGGGGTCGGTGAGGTCGTCGGCCGGCACGTAGATCGCCTGGATCGAGGTGACCGACCCGGTGCGCGTCGACGTGATGCGCTCCTGCAGCTGCCCCATCTCGGTGGCGAGCGTCGGCTGGTAGCCGACGGCGCTCGGCATGCGGCCGAGGAGCGCCGACACCTCCGAGCCCGCCTGCACGAAGCGGAAGATGTTGTCGATGAAGAGCAGCACGTCCTGGCCCTGGTCGCGGAAGTACTCCGCCATCGTGAGGCCGGACAGGCCGACGCGCAGGCGCGCGCCCGGCGGCTCGTTCATCTGGCCGTAGACCATCGCGACCTTGGGGAGGACGCCCGACTCCTCCATCTCGAGGTACAGGTCGTTGCCCTCGCGCGTACGCTCGCCGACGCCCGTGAACACGGAGACGCCGCCGTGTTGCTGCGCGACGTTGTTGATCAGCTCCTGGATGAGCACCGTCTTGCCGACGCCGGCGCCGCCGAAGAGCCCGACCTTGCCGCCGCGGACGTACGGCGCGATCAGGTCGATGACCTTGATGCCGGTCTCGAAGATCTCCGTCTTCGGCGAGAGCTCGCCGAACGACGGCGGGTCGCGGTGGATCGGCCAGCGCTCACCCGACGCCTTCTCCTTGCCGTCGACGGGGTCGCCGATGACGTTCCAGATGCGCCCGAGCGTCTGGTCGCCGACCGGGACCGAGATCGCCTTGCCGGTGTCGACGACTTCGGTGCCGCGCGAGAGACCGTCGGTCGTGTCCATCGCGACCGCGCGCACGCGGTCGTCGCCGAGGTGCTGCTGCACCTCCGCGATCAACTCCACCGTGCCGTTGCCGTCCGGCGCGGGCGCCTGGATGCTGAGCGCGTGGTTGATCTCGGGCAGCCCGCCCGTGAAGACGGCGTCGAGCACGACGCCCTTGATCTCGACGATCCTGCCGGTCCTGCTGCCGTTCTTGGTCTGGTCGGCCATGAGTCTCCTGGACGCGTGAGTCGGGCGTGGCGCGGCGGAATGCGCGCGCAAAGGCGCGGCCGAGTGTATCCGAATGCCCCGAAAACCCCGGCGGCGAACCGGCGCTACAGGGCGACGAGGCGATCGACGACGCGGCCGCCGGGGACACGCTCGCGCGCGACGGTCGCGGCGTCGGCGGTCGCGCCCGACAGCGTGCCGGTCGTGGCGCTGATGAACACGGGGGACGGGCTCGAATGGAGGGAGCCGGCCAAGCTGCCGAGGCCCGCGGCGCACACGACTGCGGCGGCGGCTGCGAGGACCTGGAACGAGCGCATGCCGGTGCTGCGGCGGCGCTTCGGCATCCCGACGACGGCAGGCCGTGTGAGCGGCGCCGCGCGGAGCTCGCGGGTCAACACATCCACGTCGCGTGCGAAGCCGGCGCAGGCCACGCAGTGCGCGACATGCGCACGCAGGCGGGCCTGTTCGACCTCGGTCAGCTCACCGTCGAGTGCCAGCGACGCCAACGCATGGGCACGCTCGCACTCGGGTGTCAGGACGACTCCCATATTCAGTAGGACGGGCGAAGCCGGAAAGGGTTAGTCCCTCAAACCGGTGATCAGCCGGCGAGGGCGTCCGCGCCGGCGACGATCTCGAGGATCTCCTGCGTGATCTGCGCCTGGCGGGCCCGGTTCATCTGCAGCGTGTAGCGGTCGATCAGCTCGCCCGCGTTCTTCGACGCGTTGCGCATCGCGGTCATCTGCGACGCGAGGAACGACGCAGCAGACTCGAGGAACGCGCGGTAGATCTCGGTCTCGAGATAGACGGGCAAGAGCCGCGCGAGGATCTCCTCGGGCTCCGGCTCGTAGATGAAGTCGCCGCGAACGGGGCCTTTCTCGTCCTCCGGCACTTCCTCCTCGCGCTCGAGCACGCTCTCTGGGATCGGCAGCAGGTCGCTCGTCATCACGCGCTGCACGAGCGGCGACACGTAGCGGTTGTAGACGAGGACGACGCGGTCGACCTCTTCGCTCGTGTAGAGCTCGGCGAGCCGGTGCGCGACGGTCTGCGCGTCGGAGTACGCGGGCTTGTCCGCGAAGCCGGCCCAGGAGTCGGTGATCTCGTAGCGGCGGAACCGCAGCGTCGACGCGCCCTTGCGCCCCGTGACGAGCCACGCGATGTCGTGTCCCTCCGCCCGCTCCTTGCGCTCGACCTCGAACGCACGGCGCAGCACCTGGCCGTTGAACGGCCCCGCGAGGCCGCGGTCGCCGGTCACGAGGACGATCGCCACGCGCTTCACGTCACGCCGCTGCATCAGCGCGAGGTTGCGGAACGACGACGCGGCGCGTGCGGTGCCGACCATCAGCTCCTGCATCCGGTCGGCGTACGGCCGCATCTCCTCGATCCGCGTCTGCGCACGGCGAAGCCGTGCGCCGGCGACGAGCTCGAGCGCCTTCGTGATCTTGCGCGTGTTCTTGACGGAGGTGATCCGCCGGCGAATGTCCTGGAGCGAAGCCACTAGATGGCTGCGGTCTCTTCCTGCACGTTGAAGGTGTTCTTGAACTTGTCGAGCGCGGCGTTGAGCTGCCCGACGAGCTCGTCGGAGAGGTCGCCCGTCTCCTTGATCGCCTTGTAGATTGCGCCTTCCGAGCGCAGGAACTCGCGCAGCTCCTCCTGGAATCGCGGCACCTGCTCGGTGGGGATGTCGTCGAGGTAGCCGTTGATCCCGGTGTAGATCCCGACGACCTGCTCCTCGACCGGCCACGGCGAGTACTGCGGCTGGTTGAGCGTCGCGACCATCTTCTCGCCGCGCGTCAGCGCCTGCTGGGTCGCGCGGTCCAGGTCGGAGCCGAACTGCGCGAACGCCTCCAGCTCGCGGTACTGCGCGAGGTCGAGGCGCAGGCGCCCGGCGACCTTCTTCATCGCCTTCGTCTGCGCCGCCGAGCCCACGCGCGACACCGAGATGCCGACGTTCACGGCCGGGCGGACGCCCGAGTAGAAGAGGTCGGACTGGAGGAAGATCTGCCCGTCCGTGATCGAGATCACGTTCGTCGGGATGTACGCCGACACGTCGCCGGCCTGCGTCTCGATCACCGGCAGCGCCGTGAGCGAGCCGCCGCCGAGCTCGTCGTTCAGCTTGCACGCGCGCTCGAGCAGCCGCGAGTGCAGGTAGAAGACGTCGCCCGGGAACGCCTCGCGGCCCGGCGGGCGGCGCAGCAGCAGCGAGAGCTGCCGGTACGCGTCCGCGTGCTTCGAGAGGTCGTCGTACATGACGAGTGCGTGCTTGCCGTTGAACAGGAAGTACTCGCCCATCGCGGCGCCGGCGAACGGCGCCATCCACTTGATCGGCGCGGCCTCGTGCGCGGCGGCGGCGATGATCGTCGTGTACTCCATCGCGCCCGCGTCGCGGAGGCGCTCGTACACCTGCGCGACCGTCGACTGCTTCTGCCCGATCGCGACGTAGATGCAGTGGACGTCGGTGTCCTTCTGGTTGAGGATCGTGTCGATCAGGATCGCCGTCTTCCCGGTCGAGCGGTCGCCGATGATCAGCTCGCGCTGGCCGCGGCCGACGTTCGTCATCGAGTCGATCGACTTGATCCCGGTCGAGAGCGGCTCCTTCACCGGCTGGCGGGCGATCACGCCCGGGGCCTTGAACTCGAGCGGCCGCGTCTCGGTGAACTCGATCGGGCCGCGCCCGTCGAGCGGGTTGCCGAGCGGGTCCACGACGCGGCCGAGCAGGCCCTCGCCGACCGGGACGCTCGCGACCTTGCCGGTGCGGCGCACGGGCTCGCCTTCCTTCACGAGCTGCCAGTCGCCGAAGAGCGCGGCTCCGACGTCGTCCTCCTCGAGGTTGAACGCGAGGCCGACGACGCCGTGCTCGAGCTCCAGCATCTCCATCGCGACCGCGTTCTCGAGCCCGTAGATGCGGGCGATGCCGTCGCCGATCGTCAGCACGCTGCCGACCTCGGCGAGGTCCGTCTCGACGTCGTAGTGCTCGATCCGCGAACGCAGGATCGACGTGATCTCTTCGGGGCGCAGCTTCAAGGTGTCTCCTTAGCTCCTCACGAGTTCTTGTCTGAGTCGTTCCAATCTTCCGCGCACGCTTGCGTCGGCGCGATGCGAGCCCGCCGTCAGCACGATGCCGCCGACGAGATCCGGGTCGACCGTGTGCGTCGCCTCGACCTTGCGACCGGCCGCCTTCTCGATCTGCGCGACGATCGCCTGCGCTTCCTCGTCCGACAGCTCGCGCGCCGTGGTCAGCTCGACCGTGAGCCGCCGCTCCTCGCGCGCGATCAGCCGCTCGAACTCCTCTGCGATCAGCTCGAGCTCGCCGGCGCGGCCCTTCTCCGCCACGAGCAGCAGGAAGTTCTTGAACAGCGGCTCGTCGTCGCCCGCGATGTCGGCGAGGATCTCGGCCTTCGCGGTCGGGTCGAGCTGCGGGTTCCGCAGCACGGAGTGCAGCTCGGGCGACTGCCCGACCGCAGCGGCGAAGTCGGCGAGCGCCTCGTGCACCTGCGCAAGGCGGCCCGCGTCCTTCGCGGCGCCGAAGAGCGCTTCGGCGTAGATGCGGTGCGCGACGGCTATGCCCGTCCCTCCAGCTTCGAGAAGTCGAGCGAGCCGATCGCCTCGCTGATCAGCTCGCGGTCGCGGGCGCTGTCGAGCGTGCGCCCGACGACGATCGACGCCGCCTCGAGCGTCAGGTCCGCGACCTCGCTGCGGATCTGCTCGAGTGCGCGTGCCGTCTCGGCCGCGATCTCCTTGCGGGTCTCCTCGAGCCGGCGCTGCCGCTCGGTCTCCGTCTCCTCGCGCATGCGGGTCTCCATCGACTCACGCGTCTTCCGCGCCTCGGCGATGATCGCCTCCGCCTGTCCGCGCGCCTCGCTCATCAGCGCCTTGTGCTCATCGAGCAGCTTGCGCGCCTCGTCGCGGGCGTTGTCCGCCTCCTCGATCGACCGGCGGATCTGCTCACGGCGCGCGTCGATCATCGCCTGGATCGGGCCGAACGCGAAGCGCTTCAGCACGAAGAGCGCGGCGAGGAAGCAGACGATCGTCCAGATCATCAGCCCCGGCGTGACCGAGATGAGCGGGTTGGCTCCGAGCAGCATCGGCACTAGACGAGGACGTACGCCAGGATCGAGCCGAGCAGGCCGTAGAAGACGACGGCCTCGGTCAGTGCGAAGCCGAGCCACTGGATGCCCTGCAGCTCACCGCGGAGCTCGGGCTGCCGGGCGACCGACTGGATCATCGAGGCGAAGATGTTGCCGATGCCGACGCCGGCGCCGAGTGCGCCGAGGCCGACGCCGAGCGCGAGGCCGATCGCCTTTCCGGCCTTCGTCACGTCGCCCGTGGTGGCGGCGAGTAGGGAATGCATGACGTTCCTCCTAGTGTTCCGGCTCGATCGCCGAGCCGATGTAGATGGCGGACAGAGCAGCGAAGATGAATGCCTGGATCGAGACGACGATCGCAACCTCGAAGATGTAGAAGACGGCCGCGATCGGAACGACGAATACGGCCAGGATGACGGACTGCAGGATGAACATGAGGCCGATGAACGTCAGGATCAGGATGTGGCCCGCGAGCATGTTCGCGAAGAGCCTGACGCTCAGCGAGATCAGCCGCATGAACTGGCCGAGGATCTCGAGCGGCACGATCAGCGCGAGCAGCGCGGTCGGCGCCTCGGGGATCCAGCTCTTGAAATAGCGCACAGGCCCGTTCCAGCGGATGCCTTCGTAGTGCGTGAACACGAAGGTGAGCAGGGCGAGCGCAAGCGTCACCGAGAGCGACGACGTCGCCGCGTAGATTCCCCACGTCGGGACACCGTGCCACCGCTCGCCCGTGAGCGGCAGCGGGATGAACCCGAGCATGTTCACGACCCAGATGAAGAGCATGATCGTCGCGACGTACGGGAACCAGCGGCCGATCGCTTTCGACGGCAGGCCCTGCTCCGCGACCTGCGTCTGCGCGACCTCGTAGATCTGCTCGCCGAGCGCCTGCCGGCGGCCCGGCGTCTTCACGCGCATCAGCACGACACCGAGGAGGATCGTGAGCACGGTGCCGAGCATCAGGTAGGCGACGGCCTTCGTGATCGAGAGGTTCAGCGGGCCGAGGTGGATCGGGACCCACTCGTGCTGCTCGAACTCCGTCGTGGGGTCGAACTTGCCGCGCGCGAACGCCGCGGGCGGCGTCGCGAGCGCGAGCACGGCGACGATCGCGAGCCGTCTCAGCCTCATCGCGTCGCTCCGAAGTACGTGACGATCGAGAGCCCGAGCTCGAACGTGTAGGCGAGCGCGTACGTGACGGCGGCCGCCACCGCGAGGTGGGGATTCGCCACCGCGGCCACGAGAAGGACCACGAGCAGCCCGATCGCCTTGAAGAAGAGTCCGAATGCCTGCACGCCCGAGGCGGCGAGGGTACCGGTGCGCGCCTTCGCCTGCTTCAGGAGCAGATCGATCGCGTGTACCGCGACCCACAGGACGGCGGCGAGCGCCCAACCCGCGAGGCTCAGGTGCGCGAGCACGAAGACGGGCAGCGCGAGCGCGATCGTCAGCGCGCCGGCCAGCGCGGGAATGAGGTGCCCCGGCTCGGGGCGCGGTGTGGAGAACAGCGTGCCGAACATGCTCAGATGACGCCCCGGTACCGGCGGTACACCGCGGCGATCCCGCCGAGGATGCCCACGACGGCCCCGATCAATGCGCCGATGCCCGTCGAGCCCGCTGCCCAGCCGATCAGCAGGCCGATTCCGACCGCGGCCACGAGCACGCCGAGAAGCAGGCCACCGGCGCCTGCTGGTTCGAACGACGACGGAGTGGCTGCCTGCATCGGCGCGGCGAGAATAGCAGAGCCCACCCCAGCTTGTAACACGCGATAACGGCGTCGTTCGGCGCAAACTCGTCGACTTCGTGCGTCGCTCTACGATGCACCCGTGGGCCGCCCACGCCTCCTGCTCGTGCACGGCAGCGTCGTCAACGGCGACACGACCTGGGCCTCCCAGCGGCCGCTCGGCGAGCGCTTCGAGCTGGTCGTGCCGAACCGCCGCGGCTTCCCGCCCGGGCCGAACGTCGAGCGCGTGGACTACGAGGACGAGGCCGTCTGGCTCGACCGGTATCTCGAGCCCGGCGCGCACGTCGTCGGGCACTCGTACGGCGGCGTGATCGCGCTCTTTGCCGCGGCGCGGCGGCCCGAGCTCGTGCGCTCGCTCACCGTGATCGAGCCGCCCGCGCTCGCGCTCGCGCGCGGCAACCCGGCCGCCGACGCGTTCGCCGAGGGCGCGGAGGAGCTCTGGGAACGGGAGTCGCACGACCCGGCGGCCTTCCTGCGTGGCTTCCTCACCGCGGTGAACGCGCGCATCCCGCCGGGGGAGCTCTCTCCCGCGCTCCTCCAGGGCGCGCGGACGCTGATGGTCGAGCGGTATCCGTGGCGGGCCGAGGTGCCGCTCGACGCGCTCGCGGCGACGCCGTTCCCGAAGCTCGTCGTCTCGGGCGGCCACAGCGAGGCGTTCGACGCCGTCTGCGACGTGCTCGAGCAGCGCCTCGGCGCGGAGCGGCTCGTGCTCGAAGGCGCGGGCCACTCGGTGCAGCGGCTCGGCGCGCCGTTCAACGACGCGCTCGCGGCGTTCGTCGAGCGTGCCGAAACCGGCTAGGCGCTCTTCCGCAGGTCCTCGTCGCGGAGCCGCCGCCGGCGGTACGGGTTCGCGACCTTCACGATCTCGAGCACGTAGACGACGTAGACCGAGATCCCGATCGCGACGAGCGCGATGGCGGCGGCGCCGATCGTCGGCCACGTGTGCCAGACGCCGTGGGCGCGGAACGGGATGAACCGCGTCGCGAGCGCGGCGGCCGCGAGGGAGAGGCACCACGCCCAGATCGTCAGCGCGGCCCGCGCCTGTGAGAAGCCGCGGCGCAGGAACCGGTGGTGCAGGTGCGCCTGGTCGCCCTCGAAGACCTTCTCCCCGTGCCTCAGCCGCCGCGCGACGACGAACGTCGTGTCGACGATCGGCACCGCGAGCACGAGCAGCGGGAAGAACAGGGCGACGGTCGCCGCCGTCTTCAGCAGGCCCTGCACCGAGAGCGCTGCGAGCACGAAGCCGAGCAGCAGCGCGCCGGAGTCGCCCATGAAGATGCGCGCGGGATAGAAGTTGTGCCGGAGGAAGCCGACGCACGCGCCGAAGACGATCGCGGACATGATCGCCGCATCCGGCTTGCCGAGCGAGAGCGCAATCACCGCAAACGTCAGGCCGGCGATCGCGGCGACGCCCGACGCGAGCCCGTCGAGCCCGTCGAGGAAGTTGACCATGTTCATGATCGCGACGATCCAGAGGATCGTCAGCGGTACGCCCGCCCCCGCCGGCAGCGAATGGATGCCGATGAACGGGAACGTGAACCGGTCGACCCAGATGCCGAACCACGTCGGGACCGCGGCCGCGAGCACCTGCCCGCCGAGCTTCTCGAACCAGCGCAGGCCGCGGAAGTCGTCGATCGCGCCGACGGTGACGGCGATCGCTGCGCCGAGCAGCAGGCCCCGCGTCTCGCGCCCGAGCGGGAGGAATGCGAGCGACGGGACGAAGATCCCGAGGAAGAGCGCGAGCCCGCCGAGCCGCGGGATCGGCCGAAGGTTCAGCCGCCGCCCGCCCGGTGAGTCGACCGCGCCGATCATGCGCGCCATCCCGCCGACCGCGGGCGTCAGCAGCACGACGACGACGAAGGCGACGAGCGCGCCCCAGACGACCTGCAGGTGGGCGCCGAGGACGTGGAGGACGTCATGCCGCACCGGGCCGAGGTCTCGCGCGACAGCGAGCACGCTCATGAGGAGCTACTTCGTCCCGTAGAGCCGGTCTCCCGCGTCGCCGAGGCCCGGCACGATGAAGCCCCGCTCGTTCAGGCCGCGGTCGAGCGCCGCACAGACGATGTGGACGTCGGGATGCCGCTCGTGGATGAACTCGACGCCGGGCGGCGCGGCGACGATGCAGACGAGCGTCACGCTCAGGGCGCCGGCCTCCTTCACCGCGTCGATCGCCGCGCAGCTCGAGTGGCCCGTCGCGAGCATCGGGTCGAGCACGATCGCGTCGCGCTCGTTCAGGTCGACCGGGAGCTTCGAGTAGTACTGCACCGGCTCGAGCGTCTCCTCGTCGCGGTACATCCCGATGAACCCGACGCGCGCGCTCGACACGAGCGAGAGCACGCCGTCGAGCATCCCCACCCCGGCCCGCAGCACCGGACACACGGCGACCTTCTTGCCCGAGATCCTCCGCGCGGTCATCTTCTCGAGCGGCGTCTCGATCTCCCACTCCTCCGTCTCCATGTCCTTCGTCGCCTCGTAGGTGAGGAGCAGCGTCACCTCGTTGACGAGCTTGCGGAAATGCACCGTCGGCGTCTCCACGTCGCGCAGGTACGCGAGCTTGTGCTGGACGAGCGGGTGCTCGACGACGGTGAGGCGTTTCGTCTCGACGCTCATGCGGCGTACGTCGTCCAGCCGCGGAACCCCGGATAGAGCGGCCGGCTCGCGCAGAGCGCCTTGACGCGCGCGTGCAGCGCGTCGAGGTCGGGAGACTCGGTGAGCGTGTCGACGATGATGCGGCCGACCTCCCGGAAGTCGTTCTCGTCGAAGCCGCGCATCGTCATCGCCGGCGTACCCATGCGGACGCCGGACGCGACCGTCGGCGGCCGCTCGTCGAACGGCACCGTGTTGCGATTGACCGTGATGTCGACGTCGTGCAGGCGCTCCTCCGCGTCCTTGCCCGTCCACTCCGAGTTGCGCAGGTCGACCTGCATCAGATGCGTGTCGGTGCCGCCAGTGAGGATCTCGAGACCGCCCTCCTGCAGCGTCTCCGCGAGCACGTCGGCGTTCGCGCGCACCTGCGTCTGGTACTCGCGGAACGCGTCCGACATCGCGATCTTGAAGCACGTCGCCTTCGCGGCGATCGTGTGCTCGAGCGGGCCGCCCTGCATGCCGGGGAACACCGCTCGGTCGACGGCCTGGGCGTGCTGCTCGCGGCAGAGGATGAAGCCCGCGCGCGGGCCGGCGAGCGTCTTGTGCGTCGTCGAGGTGACGAAGTCGCAGTGCTCGACCGGGTTCGGGTGCAGCCCCGCGGCGACGAGGCCCGCGAAGTGCGCCATGTCGCAGAGCAGGAGCGCGCCGACCTCGTCGGCGATCTCGCGGAACTTGTCGGTCTCGACCGTGCGCGGATACGCGGAGCCGCCGCAGACGATCAGCTTCGGCCGGTGCTCCTTCGCGAGCGCGAGCACGTCGTCGTAGTCGACGAGCATCGTGTCACGCGACACGCCGTAGCCGGCGATCGTGTAGAGCCGGCCGCTGAAGTTGACCTTGTGCCCGTGCGTGAGGTGGCCGCCGTGGTCGAGCCGGAGCGAGAGGATCGTGTCGCCGGGATCGAGCACGGCCGCGTACACCGCCATGTTCGTCTGGGAGCCCGCGTGCGGCTGCACGTTCGCGTGCTCGGCGCCGAAGAGCTCCTTCGCACGGTCGATCGCGAGCTGCTCGATCTCGTCGACGACCTCGCAGCCGCCGTAGTAGCGCTTCCCCGGATATCCCTCCGCGTACTTGTTCGTCGGCACCGAGCCGACCGCTTCGAGCACGGACGGCCACGTGAAGTTCTCGGACGCGATCAGCTCGATCTGCCCTCGCTGGCGCTCGAGCTCCGCGCCGAGCAGCCGCGCGATGTCGGGATCGACGTCGGCGAGGCCGGCGGTCGTGAGGTGCTGGAAGGTCTCCTGTGCGACGGACACTGCGAAATCTCCTCTTCCGGGGGCCCGAAGGATGGTACTGCGGTCAGCGGCGCGCGTCCGCGACACGGGCGAGCGCCTCGTCCGCGGGCACCGCGCCCTCGCGGAGGACGCGCGGCTCCGGGCCCGTGAGGTCGAGCACGGTCGACGGCGTCCCGGGCAGCGGCCCGGCGTCGAGGATCGCGGCGACGTGCTCCCGCAGCTCGGCGTCCAGGTCCTCGACGCTGCGCGGGTCGGCGCCGCCGGCGGGATTCGCGCTCGTCGCGGCGACCGCGCCGGCGGCGGCGAGCACGCGCGCGCACGCAGCCGGGAGCACCGGGACGCGCACGCCGATCGCCTCGGGCGTCGTGCCGGTCAGCCATGGGTAGCGCCGCGCGGGATTCGGGAGGACGAGCGTGTACGGCCCGGGCAGGAGCGCGCGGACGACTGCATGCGCGACCCCGTCGAGCTCGGGCACGCACGCGAGCAGCTGCTCGACGTCCGCGGCGAGGAGCGCCGACGGCTTCGACGCGTCGCGGCCCTTGAGCGCGTAGAGCCCCGCGGTCGGCTCCGCGCCGTCGGCCGACGCACACAGGCCGTAGACCGTGTCGGTCGGGAGGATCACCGGCAGCCCCGCGCGGAGCGCGGCGACCACGGCGTCCTCGCTCACCGCGCGCCCTCGACGACGCGGTCGCGGCCCGCGAGGTCGGCGGTGATGCGAACGTCGCGGAAGCCGGCGCCTTCGAGCGCGTGCGCGACCTCCGCGGCCTGGCCGTCGCCGACCTCGAGCACGAGGAAGCGCGTGTGCGCGGTGCGTGCGATGCGCTCGTGGAAGCCGAAGCCGAGCAGCGCCTCCTCGGGCTCGTGGTCGAGCTCGGGCTCGAGCCCGTCGAGCGATTCGACGTACGGCGGGTTCGAGACGACGAGGTCCCAGCCGGCTGCCGCCTCCTCGACCCCGCCGCGGCGCAGCTCGACGTCGAGCCCGAGCGTGGCCGCGTTCTCGCGCGCGAGCGACAGCGCGTCGTCGGAGATGTCGACGCCGACGACGTGCGCGTCCGGCCGCTCGTCCTTCAACGCGAGCGCGATCGCGCCCGAGCCGACGCCGATGTCGAGCACGCGCGGCGCGTCGCTCCCGTTCAGCAGCGCGAGCGCGCGCTCGACGACCGTCTCGGTCTCGGGCCGCGGCACGAGCGCGCGCGCGTCGGTCTTCAGCGTCAGCCGGCGGAAGCCCCATTCGCCGAGCACGTACGCGAGCGGCTCGCGTGCCTCGCGTCGAGCGAGCAGCGGCTCGATCCCGTCGACCGTCGCGTCGAGGTCGGCGTAGAGGCCGGTGCGCGTGACGCCGAGCGCGTGCGCGACGAGCAGCTCGGCATCGACGTGCGGCGTGTCGAGACCGGCCGCGGCGAGCCGCCGCTCGGCCTCGCGGAGGGCATCGCGCGCGGTCACCCGGAGAGTGCGAGCTTGCGTTCCTCGGAGTTCAGGGCCTCGGTGAACTCGTCGAGCTCGCCCTGGAGGATCCGGTCGAGCTGGTGCACCGTCAGCTTGATGCGGTGATCCGTGAGGCGGTTCTCCGGGAAGTTGTACGTGCGGATCTTCTCGGCGCGCTCACCGGTGCCGATCTGCGAGCGGCGCGTCGCGTCGAGCTCGGCGCGCTGCCGTTCCAGCTCGCGCTCGTAGAGGCGCGCACGCAGGACGCGCATCGCCTTGTCCTTGTTCTGGAGCTGCGACTTCTCGTCCTGCATCGAGACGACGACGCCGGTCGGCAGGTGCGTGATGCGCACGGCGGAGTCGGTCGTGTTCACCGACTGGCCGCCGGGGCCGGTCGAGCGGTACACGTCGATCTTCAGGTCGTTCGGGTCGATGTTCACCTCGACCTCTTCGGCCTCGGGCATCACCGCGACGGTTGCCGTCGACGTGTGGATGCGACCCTGCGACTCCGTCTCCGGGACGCGCTGCACGCGATGCGTGCCGCCCTCCCACTTGAAGACGCGGTACGCGCCGTCGCCCTTGACCGCGAACGTCACTTCCTTGTAGCC
>DASYGK010000020.1:0-1856 GCA_035999905.1 Gaiellaceae bacterium
CGGCTCGAGATCGGCGCCTCGACCGGGCCAGGGGGCACCGTGATGCCCGTCGTGCTCGCGGAGTTCCAGCAACGGCACCCCGGCGTGCACATTGCGCTCTCGGTCTCCGACACACAACGCGTCGTCGAGCAGGTCGCACGCCGTGAGCTCGAGCTCGGCGTCGTCGGCGCTGCCCGACGCCACCGCGGCGTCGTCTTCGAGCCGTTCTTCCGCGACGAGGTCGTACTCGCGGTGCCGCGCGGGCACGGCTTCGCGGACCGGAGCGTGACGCTCGACGAGTTGAAGGACGAGCCGCTCGTGCTGATGCAGGAAGGTGCGGGTGTCCGTCAGGTGATCGACGACGAGCTGCGCGAGGCCGGCGTGCGCCTCCGCGATCTCGATGTGCGACTCGAGCTCGGCCTCCAGGAGTCGGCACGGAGCGCCGTACTCGGCGGCTTCGGCGTGACGTTCATCTCCCGGTCGGCGATCGACGCGGATGTCGAGGCGGGCACCATCGCGGTCGCGCGCGTCGACGGACTCGAGCCGTCACGCGAGATCTCGCTCGTCCGCTCGGTCGGCCGCGCCGAGACGCGCGTCGCGCAGGCATTCGTCGAGTTCGCGAAGTCGCGCCTTCAATGATCGTCCGCTGGGGTCTAGACGCGCTGCCGGAGGTCTGCGCCGAGGCAGGCGTGTCGTCGGCGCTCCTTGTCGCGAGCCCGCGGTGGGACCTCCCGATCGACGCGCGCGCACGCTGGAGTGAGGTTCCGTCGCATCGCGTCGACGAGGCCGCCGCGCAGGCCGGCGGCGGCGTGATCGCGGTCGGCGGCGGCAGCGCGATCGACCTCAGCAAGGCGATCTCCGCAATGGCAGGCGTCCCGCTCGTCTCGGTCCCGACGACGTATGCAGGAGCAGAGTGGACGACGTACTACGGCGTGCGCGATCCGGAGCGAAAGCTGCGGGGTGGCGGGGCGGGCGCGCATCCGGCGGGCATCGTCTACGACGTCGATCTGACGCTCCAGCTTCCGCGCGAGCCGACCGTCGGCACGGCGATGAACGCGCTTGCCCATTGCGCGGAGGCGCTGTACGTTCGCGGCCACAACGGTCTTGCGGACGCACACGCGGTCGCAGGCGCGGCACTGATCGCGACATCCCTGCCGCGCGTCGTCGCCGACCCGAACGATCGTGAAGCACGAACCGAGCTTCTACGCGCAGCGAGCCACGGCGGCGCGGCGCTGGCGGGCTCCGGGCTCGCACTCGCACACGCGATGGCACAGGCGATCGGCGGGCGCTACGGATTGCCGCACGGCACGCTGAACGGCATCTGCCTGCCGCCGGCGCTCCGCTGGAACGAGCAATGGGAGCCGGAGGCGGTGGCGCGATTCCGCGAGGCGGTGGGGCGCGATGTCGAGGAGCTCGCAGCGCTCGGCGGCACCACGCGCCTGCGCGAGCTCGGTGTGCCGGAGGGCGACCTGCCGGAGCTCGCCGCGGCGGCCGCGGGCCGCGCCGGCAATGGCGCGAACCCACGGCCGGCGACCGCCGACGAGATCGAGGCACTGCTGCGCTCCGTCTGGTGAGTTACAGGGCCTGCCGGATCGCTCCCGCGACGATGAGCAGGAACACAATCCAGAAGAACAAGTAGAACTTGACGGAGAGCGGCCAGCTCCACCACACGGGCCGGCCGATTCGCGGGCGTCTCACGCGCTTCGTCCTCCTACGTTCCGCCCGAGGCCGTCCAAGCGCCGTTCCCGTTCACCCACATGTCGACGTACGGGTAGTACGACCCGATGCAGCCGTACCTGAGCACGCAGTTGTCGATTTTGCCGTCGCGGTGCGAGTAGTGACCTCCGAATGGACCACCCGCCCAGGTGTAGTACCAG
>DASYGK010000069.1:0-36594 GCA_035999905.1 Gaiellaceae bacterium
CTAGTGGCAGCGCTGCGTGCGGCGGAGGTACTCCTCCACCGCGAGCAGGAACGGCTCGTCGCGCGCCAGCTCGGTCAGGTGGCCCTTCGTCGTGTCGTCGAGCTCCTGGTCGTGGGCGACCTCGTCGATGAAGGTCGGCAGGCGACCTGCGTGCGACATCGCCGCCATGCGCAGGAAGATCCGCCGCGTGTCGGCGTCCTGCGAGATCGCCTCGAGGGACTCGAGGTCGTTGAGCCAGAGTTCGAGCATCGACGATGCAACGCCGCCGGGCCCGCCCGGGATACGGGGACATTCCTCAGAGGGGTGACGCAGTTCAAGGGATGCGGGTGGCGGGGGTTCGCGCCGATTCTCTCGTCACTGCGGCGTCCTCATCGACTGCGGCCTCAATGCGAATCGGCGACCAGGTTCTCTACCACGGGCGTGTCCTCGTGCTGCTCGGACACGACCCCATGAGCGTGCCCGACAGGCGCGCCGAAGTCGTCGACCCCGCGACCGGCGAGCGCCTCGTCGTGCCGCTCGACGAGCTCGAACCGGTGGACCCGGAGCCCGAAGGTTTCGAGCCGGCGGCCTGAGCTATATTCGGCGACAGTCCGGGTAACCGGTTCGCGTCATGCAGGAGATGCTCATCTACGGTGTCAGCTTCGATCTGGTCGGCAAGCAACCGATCGTTCTGCTGAAGACCGCCGACGGCAACAAGTTCCTGCCGATCTGGATCGGGCACTCGGAGGCGGCGGCGATTCTCATGAAGCTGCAGAGCCAGGCGCCGCCGCGGCCGATGACGCACGACCTCTTCAGCGACATGCTCGAGCAACTCGGCGCGCAGGTCGTGCGCATCACCGTCACGGAGCTGCGCGAGAACACGTTCTACGCGCAGATCACCGTGACGCAGGACGGCACCGAGATCGAAGTCGATTCGCGGCCGTCGGATGCCATCGCGCTCGCGATTCGCTCCGAGGCGCCGATCTTCGCGGCCGACCGCGTGATCGAGGAATCGGCGATCGAGTTCGAGGGCGAAGAGGTCGACCCCGACCAGCTCGAGGCCGAGGTGACGAAGTTCAAGCACTTCCTCGACGAGGTCACGCCGGACCAGTTCGCCGTCGAGGACGGCGATGACGAGGACTAGCCTCCTCCGAGCTCCTTCTTCGTGAGGTCGAGCACGGCGCGGAAGAGCTCGTCGAGCCCGGCTTGCGAGAGCGGCCCGCGGTTCGCGCGCGAGAGGTAGCGCAGCATCCACTCCTCGCGCTCCGGGTCGAGTACGTCGAGCCCGTGCGCCTGCTTGTAGCTCCACATCTTCCCAACGAGCTCGAGACGCTTGTTCATCGCGTCGATCAGTGCGCGGTCGTTGTCGGACACCTGCTCGCGCAGCCGTCGGATGTGCGGGTCGTCGTCGGTGGTCACGACGACGTCACCGAGAACGCGAGTGCGATGCCGTTGAAGAGCGCGTGCACGACCATGCCGGGGTAGACGCTCTCGGTGCGGTCCCGCAGCCACGCAAGTGCGATCCCGAACGGAATGAGCACGAGCAGCGCTTCGAGCAGCCCGTGTGCGAGCCCGAACGCGACACCGACGAGCACGATCGACGGCCAGCGTCCGAGGAAGAGGAGGAGCGACTGCCCGACACCGCGGAACGTCAGCTCCTCGACGACGGGCGCGACGACGGCGAAGAGCACGACGTTCGCGGCGAACGCTCCCGCGTGCGCGGGCTCCCAGTGCGTCGGCGTGAGCCCCTGCTCCTTGCTCGGGCTCTGCGGCAGCGGCAGCAGCGAGACCACCGCTTCGAGCGCGTAGATCGCGAGTACGGCGGTGACTGCGAGCCCGGCCGCCCTTCCCCACGACCGCGGCCGGCGCAGCTGCAGGAGGTCCCAGCGGTCGACGGAGATCGCGAGCACGAGGCCGAGCCAGAAGAGATAGACGACGATCCCGTTGGCGAACGTCGAGAACGAGTAGACGGCGTTGCGCGCATTGCTCGACGCGCTCCCTCCGGTGAAGCGCGACGCGTAGTTGAGCGTGGCGAGCGCTGCGACGAGCGCGACCCAGAACGAGAGGCGGATCCGCATCACGCGAGGATTCTCCGCGCTGCGGCGGCGAGCGGCGCAGGTTCGAAGCGCAGGCCCGCCGCATGTGCACCCTCGGCGTCCGCCGCCGAGTCGCCGACGTGCACCGCGTCCGCCGCGTGCGCGCCGAGCCGAGCGAGCGCGAGCTCGAACACGGCAGGCTCGGGCTTCGGGGCTCCGGCTTCCGCGGAGGTGACGACGGTGTCGACGAGCGCGTCGAGGCCGACCGCGGCGAGGTGCTCGTGGAGACCGACGTCCCAGTTCGAGACGACGGCGAGCCGGACGCCGGCCGCCGCGAGCGACCGGCAGGCGTCGACCGCGCCCGGCAGCTCGGTGAAGACGAGCGCCGACACGAATGCCTCGGCGAACGAGCCCGGGTCCAGCCTCGCGCCCGCCGCTTCGAGGAACACTCCAGCGCAGTCGCGCCTGAGCAGCGCGAGCGTCGCCTCGTCCCGGCCCTCGTGCGAGCGCGGCACGTAGTAGGAGACCTCGGCTTCGAACGCCCGCCGGACCTCCTCCTCGCTCCGGGCGACGCCGCGTGCGACGAGGGCGGCCCGCAGCCGGGGCACCGGATCGTGGAGCTCGATCAGCGTCCCGTACGCGTCGATCGTGACGACCGCAGGCTTCATCGCGCGCATAGGGTTGCACCGATGCGCCACTTCACCCCCGAGGAGGCGAACGACGCGCTCGCCGAGGTCAGGCCGCTCGTCGAGCAGATGGTCGAGCACCGTCGCGCCCACGTGGAGGCGCTCGCCCGCCAGGAGGAGCTCGAAGGGCGGATCCGGGGCAACGGCGGCGGCATACCGCCCGCGACGCTCGCGGACGCCGCCGCAGACGTCGAGCGCGAGGCGAGAGAGCTTGCGCGCACGATCGACGAGATCAACGAGCAGGGGGCCCAGGTGAAGGACGTCGACGAGGGCCTGATCGACTTCCCCGCGCTCCGGCGCGGCGAGACCGTGCTGCTCTGCTGGCGTCTCGGCGAGGACGACATCCGCTACTGGCACGCGATCGAAGACGGTTTTGCCGGCCGGCGGGAGCTGCCGCTCGATGACTGACGTCGTGACCGTCACCGACGCTGAAGGCACGTTCGCGACCGTGCGCGAGGCATTCGGCGCGGACGACGACAGCGCATGGTGGCTGCCGTTCAACGCGTTCCTCGCGCGCACCGGCGACGCGATCGTGCTCGTCGACAGCGGTGTCGGGCCGCCCGGCGACGACCCGTTCCTGCCCGACCGCGCCGGTCGGCTGCCGGCGCTGCTCGAGCGCGCGGGCGTCGAGCCTGCCGGCGTCGACCTCGTCGTCTTCACGCACCTCCACGTCGACCACGTGGGCTGGAACATGCTCGACGGCGAGCCGTTCTTCCCGCGTGCGCGCTACATCGCCCACCGCGCGGACTTCGACACGTTCACCACGACGCGTGCCGAGCGCCCGTATGTCCGCGACCAGCTCATCGCGCTGCATGCGACCGGCCGCCTCGAGCTGATCGACGAGAGCTGCTCGCCGCTTCCGGGTGTCTCGATCGACCACGCCCCGGGACATACCGCCGGCTCCTGCGTCATCACCGTCGGCGACGCGACCTTTCTCGGCGACGCCGCCGTCCACGAGCTGCAGCTCGCGGACCCCGGTGTCGGCTACATGTTCGAAGAGGACCGAGACGCCGCTGCTGCGGTCCGCCGCCGGCTCTTTCCGGCCCTCGCCGACGCCGGCGGCCCGGTTGGGATCGCCCACATCGGCTTCGGCCGGATCGTCCGGGCGGGCGGCGGCTTCGCCTGGGAGCCGCGTGCTGAGGAAACCGGGGAGGCGGCGTCGAACTAGGACCGGGTATGCCCTTCTGGCACCGTCTCGTGATCGCGGCCGCGGTCTTCCTGGCCGTCTCGCTCGTCGCCCGCGCCGTCGACTGGTGGCTCGCGCGCAAGCCGCTCCCGCGTGAGGCGGCGACCCGCTACCGCGTCCTCCGCCGCAGCATCACGGCGACGATCCTCGTCGTCGGGTTCTTCTCCTCCCTCCTCGTGATCCCGCAGGTGCGCGCGATCGCCGGCGGCCTCCTCGCGTCGTCCGCCGTGCTCGGCGTGATCATCGGCTTCGCGTCGCAGCGCACGCTCGGCAACTTCGTCGCCGGGCTTCTGATCGCCGTCAGCCAGCCCGTGCGGCTCGGCGACCGCGTCTCGTACGCGGGCGAGGACGGCGTCGTCGAGGAGATCGGCCTCACGTTCACGCTCATCCGCACGCGCGACGACGCCCGGCTCGTCGTCCCGAACGAGAAACTCGTCTCCGATACCATTCGCAACTCCTCGATTCGCAGCAGGGGGACGTTCGCCGAGATCACCGTGCCGGTCCCGCCCTCAGTCGAGCTTCGCTCCGCGGTCGATGCGCTCCGCGACGAGGTCGCGGGCGAACGTGACGCAACGGTGTTTGTGAGCGCGCTCGACGCGAACGCGACGGTGACGATGCGCGCGGCCGCCGCCGACGAGGACGCGGCGCAGCGGCTGGAGAGCGAGCTTCGCATCCGCGCGCACGGACGGCTGCGTGCACTGGGCGCCTGGGGATGACCCCGCCGCGGTCCCCGCAGGGCCGCCGGCGTTCGCCGCCGGAGCCGCTCGTCGCGAATCGCCGCCGGCGTAAGCGCCGCGCACGCGCGCGCAAGCGTCAGAACCGCCGCTTCGTGCTGCTCCTGATGTTCGTCGTCGTCCCGCTCCTGTTGCTCGTCGGCGCAACCGTCGGCGGGACGGCGGTGTTCGGGTCGAGCTGCGACCTGAACACCCTGCGCCCGGTCGCCGTCGGTGAGAACTCGTTCGTGTACGCGTCGGACGGCTCAGTCCTCGGCGCGATCCCGGCCGAGCGCAACCGCACACCGGTCGCGCGCTCGGAGATCTCACACTGGGTCCCCGAGGCGACCGTCGCGATCGAAGACCGCCGCTTCTACCAGCACGGCGGTGTCGACCCCGTCGGCATCCTGCGTGCGATCGTCGCCGACGTGCGTGCCGGCAGGATCGTGCAGGGCGGCTCGACGATCACGCAGGAGCTCGTGCGCAACCTCTATCTCTCGCGCGAGCAGACGTTCAAGCGCAAGCTGATCGAGGCGTGCCTCGCGATCAAGCTGTCGGGTCACTGGACGAAGGACGAGATCCTCACGGCGTACCTGAACCAGGTGTACTACGGCAATCACGCGTACGGGATCGAAGCGGCTGCGGAGTCGTACTTCTCGATCCCGGCGAAGAAGCTGGATCTCGCGCAGTCCGCGCTGCTCGCCGGCCTCCCGCAGGCGCCTTCCGATTTCGATCCGTTCCGGAATCCGTCGGCGGCGATCGTGCGACGCGACGAGGTGCTGAAGGCGATGCTCACGAACGGTGACATCACGTCGTCGCAGTACGCGAGCGCCAAGGCGATCAGGACGTTGCACCTCAAAGCCGGGCGGCGCTTCACGCGGATCCGCGAGCCGTACTTCTTCAGCTACGTCGAAGACCTGCTGCAGCAGGAGTACGGCGCGAACACGGTTCGCTCCGGTGGCCTGAAGGTCTACACGACGATCGATCCGGGCCTCCAGCGAGCGGCGACTGCGGCGATCAAGAACGTGCTGACCGACTCGCACGATCCGGCGTCCGCGATCGTCTCGATCGACCCGCGGACCGGCGCGATCCGCGCCATGGCCGCGGTCACCCCCGGGACCACCGGCAATCAGTTCAACTTCGTGACGAGCGCGAAGCGCCAGCCGGGCTCGACGTTCAAGGTGATGGCGCTCACCGCTGCGGTCGCACGCGGGATGGATCCCTTCACCGTCTCGTATCTCTCCGCGCCGTTCCACTACCAGCCGGACTCGACGTGCAACCCGAACGACCCGAACTGCGCGTGGAACGTGCAGACGTACGAGCACACCTATTCGGGCGTCGAGTCGGTCGCGAACGCGACGGTGCAGTCCGACAACACCGTGTATGCGCGACTCTCGCTCGACGTCGGGCCGGCGAACATCGTCACGATGGCGCAGAAGCTCGGCGTGCGCTCGTCGCTCGAGCTGCCGCGCGACGCGGTCCCGTCGATCGCGCTCGGTTCGATCGCGATCACGCCGCTCGAGGAGGCGTCTGCATACGCCACGCTTGCTGCGGGGGGCGTCTACTCGAAGCCGATGGCGATCACGAAGGTCGTGCTCCCGAACGGCAAGGTGGACACGAGCGCGTCGTGGGGCAAGCCGCAGCGCGAGCGCGTGATCGACGACTGGGTCGCCGCGACGGTGACGAAGGTGCTCGAGCAGAACATGCTCTACGGCACCGGCCGCGGCGCACACGTCGCGAACCACACCGATGCCGGCAAGACGGGCACGACCGAGCAGTACGCCGACGCGTGGTTTTCGGGGTACACGCCGCGCCTCGAGGCGACCGTGTGGATCGGCTACCCGAACGGCGAGATTCCGATGCTGAACGTACACGGGATCGCGGTGTCGGGCCCGACGTTCCCGGCGACGATCTGGCACGACTACATGACGACCGCGATCGGCAACCGCCCGGATGTGCCGTTCCCGCCTGCGACGACGCAGCCGGTCTGGACGTCGTGGCGCGGACAGTGGCAGTACAGCGGCTCCTACGGCACGACGACGGCCGCGACGACGACGTCGGCGGGGACGACGAAGGCCGGCACGACGGCCGTCACGCGGACACAGCCCGCGACGACGACGGCGCCTCCGGCGACGACCGTGATCGTGCCCCCGACGACGACGGCCGCGCCGCCGACGGACACGACCGCTCCGACGACGACGCCGTAGCTACGGGGTCGCGGCCGTCGTCGTGGGCGGCGGCGCGGTGGTCGTGGGCGGCGCGGCAGTCGTGGTGGGCGGCGGCGGTGGCGGAGCCGTGGTCGTGGGAGGCGCGGCCGTCGTCGTGGGAGGCGCGGCCGTCGTCGTCGGTGCGCGTGTCGTCGTCCTGCGGGTCGTCGTCGCCTGCGTCGTGGTCTGCTGCGTCGATGCGGTCGTCGACGGCGTCGAGCTCACTGTCGCTGTCGTCTTGTGATGTGTCGTCGTCCTGGGGAGCGTGAGCCCGGGCGTCGTCGTGGGCGGTGTCGAGCCTTCGGCCGGCCGCGTCAGCGCATAGGCGAGCGCCCCGCCTGCGAGCGCGAGCACGAGCAGGAGGAGGACCGCGAGCGGCGCCTTGCTCCGGCGAGGCGGCCGCGGCGGCGGGCCCGATGCAGCGGCTGCGGCTGCGGGGAGGACGCGGGTCTCGTCGGCTGCTGCGGCCGCGGTCGCAGTCGTGAACGTCGAGAGGCCGAGCGGCACGCCGAGTGCCGCCAGGAGCGCGGTGCCGTCGGCCGGACGGTCGGCCGGATCCTTGGCGAGAGAGGCGGCCGCCGTCGACTCGAGCAGCGCCGGTGCGTCGGAGCGGAATTCGGTGAGCGGCGGCGGCTCCGCCGAGCGATGGAGGTTGATCAGCGCGAGCGGGTCGTTCGACTCGAACGGCAGCCGTCCCGTGAGCATCCGGTAGAGCATCACGCCGAACGAGTAGACGTCGCTCGCCGCGGTCGCCTCCGCGCCCGAGGCCTGCTCGGGCGAGATGTAGGCCGCCGTGCCGAGCACCGTGCCGGCCTCGGTCAGCGTCCCCTCGCCCGCCACCATGCGCGCGATCCCGAAGTCCGCGAGCTTTGCGCGGCCCTCCTCGTCGAAGAGGACGTTCGACGGCTTCAGGTCGCGGTGCACGACGTTGCGCGAGTGCGCGTGCGCAAGCCCGCCCGCGATCTCCGCCGAGATGCGCTGCGTCTCGTCGTCGGGCAGCGGAGTGCCCGCGCGGAGTCGATCTTCGAGCGTGCCGCCGGGGAGGTACTCGAGCACCATGTAGGGGCGGTCGTCCTCCGCTTCGCCGTAGTCGTAGAGCTGCGTGATGTGCGGATGGCCGAGCAGCGCGACCGCACGTGCTTCGCGCTCGAAGCGCGCGGTGTCCGCGTGCGGCGCGAGGAGCTTCAGCGCGACGCGCCGGCCGAGCTCGGTGTCGGTCGCGAGCCACACCTCGGACATGCCGCCGCGCCCGAGCGGCTCGTCGAGGCGGTAGCGCCCGGCGATGAGGGTCTCGGTCATGAAGCTAGGTTATGCACGCATCGTGGCGCCGTTACTCACCCTCGAGGAAGCACAGTCGCGCGTGCTCGCGCACGTGCGGCCCCTGCCCGTGGAGACGGTGCCGCTCGGGGAGGCGGTCGGTCGCGTCCTCGCCGAGCCCGCGCGCGCAGCGGTCGATCTGCCGCCGTTCCCGAGCTCGGCGATGGACGGGTTCGCGGTGCGCGCCGCCGACCTGCCGGGGACGCTTCCGGTCGTCGCCGAGATCGCGGCGGGGCGTCCTGCACCGCGGCCGCTCGCTGCGGGCGAGGCGATGGCGATCTCGACCGGCGGTGTCGTCCCCGACGGCGCGGATGCCGTCATCCCGCTCGAGTATGTTGTCCAACATGGCAACACGATCGAGATGGAGGAGTCCCTGGCGCCGGGTGCGCACGTGCGCCCGCGCGGCGGCGACGTCGTTGCGGGATCGGTCGTCGCCGAGGCCGGCGTTCGCCTCGGCGCGGCTCAGATCGGCGCGCTCGCCGCGTCGGGCCTCGCCGCGGTCGTGTGCGGTCGCCGTCCGCGTGTCGTCGTGCTCGCGACGGGCACCGAGCTCGCACCGCTCGGCGCCGTGCTCGGGCCGGGACAGATCTACGAGTCGAATTCGCTCATGCTCGCGGCCGCGCTCGCCGCCGCGGGCGCCGACATCGAGACGCTGCCGGTCGCGACCGACGACGAGTCGGCACACCGATCGGCGCTCGAGCGCGGGCTCGAGGCTGACGTTCTCGTCACGTCGGGCGGCGTCTCGGTCGGTCCGCACGATCTCGTGCGCCGCATCGAGGCCGAGCTCGGAGTCGAGGAGATCTTCTGGCGCGTCGCGATCAAACCGGGCAAGCCGGTGTCGTTCGGCGTGCGCGGCGAGACGCTCGTGTTCGGGCTGCCCGGGAACCCGGTGTCGTCGCTCGTCGGCTGCGAGCTCTTCGCGAAGCCGGCGCTCCGGGCGCTGCAGGGTCTCGGCGACCCGCTGCCGCGCTTCGAGCCCGGCGTGCTCGCGTCGGCGCTCCGGCGGAACGACGCCCGCGACGAGCTCGTGCGGGCGCGCTCACGCGTGGGCCCGGGCGGAGTCGTGCTCGAGCCGCTCTCCGGCCAGGAGTCGCACATGATCGTTCGCAGCTCGGCGGCGGACGCGCTCGTGCACGTGCCGCGCGGCGACGGCGAGCTCGCGGCCGGCGCGGTCGTCAGCTGGCTTCGGCTCGGCGCCGCCTGAGTCAGGGCCCGGCGGCGAGCGCGGAGACCGCGAACGGGGACCCTCCGCGCGGCTGCATCGAGACGAGCTTCGCGTACACGATGTAGCGGTGCGTCGCGAAGAAGCGGGGGTGGCACGCTTGCAGCTCGAGCTGCTCGTGCCGCGGCGAGCGGAGCACGGAGAGGTCGCTGGCGACGACGATCCGATGGCCTGTCGCACGGTAGACGAACGTCGCGTACGGCATCTCGAGGCGGACGTAGTCGCCGGGGCGGATGTCGTCGATGTGCGAGAACGGCGCGAGGTACGTCGTCCGGTGGCCGGCGATGTACACGAGGCGGTTCTGCCCCGGCATATACGAGCGGGTGTCCCGTCCGGGCCCCTTGGTGAGCGAGTCGTGGTCGGTGCCGTTGACGAGCACCATCTTCAGCCCGATGCGGCCGATCACGATGCGGCCGATCGCCTGCCCGCGGGTCGCCGTCCGCCGGAAGTGCGCCGCGTCGGCGGCGATCACCCGCCGCTCGGCGGCGAGATTCGAGGACGAACCCTGCGGCCGGAAGTCGGCGAACTCCCGGTCGAGGCTGTGCGAGAGCTTGCCCTGCTCCCAGTGGGTGTAGAGCGCGGTGAACGGGTCCTGCCACTGCCAGACGAGCAGCGCCCAGGCGAGCAAGAGCACGCCGCCCGCGATCAGGAAGGCTCCGGTGAGTCGGGCTGCGCGGCGCATCAGCCGTGTAACGCGCGTTGCTGCAGATCGGATGCGCGGCGCCGGCGGCGCGCGAGCACGATGCGGCGGATCGTCTCCCGGATCGGCCCCCGGGGCGGGCGCTCCGCCGCGCTCGGGTACGGCGCGTAGCGGCCGCCGGCGAGCGCGACGAGTTGCCCCGCGGCCGCCGCCCACGCGAGCCCGATCACGAACCCCGGCAGCGGCGCGTAGCCGACCGAGTACAGGTGCGCGATGTACCAGGGCGCGTCGAAGCCGAGCCCGTAGCGGTCGGCGAACGACCAGACGAGGATCGCCGGCCCGGAGAACCCGAGCAGGAGCACGGCGGCGCGCGCCCAGAGCGGGCGTGCCCTGACCTGCGGCAGCCAGAGCCAGACGTGGAGCGAGGGCAGCACGAAGAGGAGCGCGAACGGGTTCGTGCCGACGACGAGGAGGCCGACGACCCCGAGCGCGAGCAGCGCGGCGGCGTGCCCGGCGAGCTCCTCCTCGGGGCGGATCGGACGTCTCGGGAGAAGCCGCTCGCGCGCGACGAGCCAGCCGAGCGCGGCGAGCGCGCCGAGCGCGATCAGGCCGGCGGCGGGCCAGCCGACACCGTCGACCGACGGAGGCCGCGCTGGGCCGCCCGGCCAGATCCCGAGCAGCGCGAAGAGGCCGAAGAGGGCGCCGCACCAGAGCCAGAACCCGAGCCGGCTGCGGTAGCTGCGGAGCGCCGGCGAGACGCGGATCCGCCGCCGGCGGCAGCGCGCGAAGAGGTCGACCGTGGCGGCGAGGAACGGCAGGAGCGCCGCGACGAGCACGATCTCGATCGCCCAGCCGCGGATCACCCGGCTCCCGAGATAGAGGTAGCTCGACGGCCCCGGGTTGAGCGCCACGCCCTGCTCGAGCGCGTCGAGCGTGTTCTGGGTCGCCCGGCCGATCTGGGCGAGCCGGGTCGAGCTGATGCGCCCCGGGACGTCCGAGAACCCCGATGCGGGCCGGTCGGCGCCCGTCGTGATCGTCACCGCCGCGGTGCCGCTCGCGACGAAGGGCGCCTGCTCGTAGAGGCTGAACGGGAACGCGAGGTCGACGAGCTGGCGCGCGGCGCTCGCGCGGCTCGGGTCGGCGCCGAGCTCGTGGGCGAGCGCGGAGCGGATGGTCTCGACGAGCCCGGCGGACGGCGAGCGGGGGAGGTCGCCGGCGAGCTCGAGGCGCGGCAGCCCCGTGCCGGCGATCGCGTCGAGGTTGACGACCGCGATCACGTTGCCCCGTTCCGGCGAATGGGCGGCGAACTCGGCGGCGCCGAGCGCGCCGTCGCCGGCACCGTCGGTCGAGAGGAAGAGGAGCGTGTACGGGAGGGTGAGCCGCGCGCCCACCGCGGTCGGCGCGTAGGTGCGGGCGAGCTCGATCAGGGCCCCGGTTCCGGAGGCGTTGTCGTTTGCCCCGGGCCCGGTGCCGGCGTCGTCCCGGTGGGCCATGACGACGATCGTCTTGAGCGACAGGCCGGCCTTCCGGGCGCTGAGGTTGTGGAGGACGACGCGGCCCCGGCCGGGCACCGCCGCCGTGAAGGCGTCGTTCTCGACCGTGTATCCGAAGGGCGCCTCGAGCTGGCGGGCGAACCAGCGGTCCGCGGCCGCGGCGCCCGCCGATCCGGCGGTCCGGAGCGGCACGTGCTGGGCGAGATCGACCGCGATCGCCTTCGCGGCGGCCGGGTCGAAGGCGGCAGGGAGGCTCGGCGGCTGGAGCGCGGGCGGCCGGGCGACGCTGAAGGCGAGCACGAGCAGCGGCAAGCCGACGAACAGCCAGGTCCCCCGGTAGAGCCGTCCGTTGATCGGCCGCTCCAGCGACCCGGGGCGCGGACGGCGCCGCTCCGGCGCAGGCGGGAGGGCTGCCACGGCGGCCCTAGTGTACGACCCCCGGGGGCTGTCCCGGCACGCCGCCGCCGCGTTTTCACGGGAAAACGGCGGCACACGTCCGGCTACAGTGGGCCACCGTGCGTGTCGCCCTGATCGCCTTCGCCTGCGCGCTCGCCGGTGCGGCCGCGGCACTCGGCATCGCCCGTGCGACCGGTCTCGGGGGCGGCTCGACGACGACGGTCGTCCTCGGCGGGCACTCGGCGCCCGAGGCGCTTCCCGTCGCTGCAGGCCCCGCGGGGAGCTTCTCCGCCGCCCGCATCTTCGCCGCCCGCGCCCCCGGCGTCGTCACGGTCTTCTCGTATTTCAGCGGGCAGGGAGCCCAGGGCTCCGGGTTCGTCGTCTCCGCGGACGGGACGATCCTCACGAACGCGCACGTGATCACGGACGCCGGCGAGACGGGCCCGGGCGCGACGGTCATCCCCGCCTCGAGCGTCTACGTCGAGTTCTCCGACCACGACCGCGTCCCCGCGACGATCGTCGGCTGGGACGTCTTCGACGACGTGGGCGTGCTCCGCGTCGCGCCCGCCGCCCACGCGCTCGCACCGCTGCCGCTCGGCCGGTCGGCGGACGCCTCGGTCGGGGAGCCCGTGGCCGCGATCGGCAGCCCGCTCGGCAACGAGAACTCCCTCGCCGTCGGCGTCGTCTCGGCGGTCGGCCGGTCGATCGCCGCCCTGACCGCCCCCAATTTCCAGCTGATCGATGCGATCCAGACCGATGCGCCGATCGCTCACGGCAGCTCCGGCGGCCCGCTGCTCGACGCCGCGGGGCGGGTGATCGGGATCAATGCCCAGATCCGCAGCGACGCCGGCGGCCCGGCCGGGATCGGCTTCGCCGTCCCGATCGACGCGGCCCGGCGGTCGCTGGCCGACCTGCTCGCGGGCCGGCACGTGGCCTACGCCTATGCCGGCATGCAGACGGAGGACCTGACGCCCTCGCTCGCACGGCGGCTCGGGCTGCGCGCGGCCCACGGCGCCCTCGTCGACCGGGTCACCTCCGGCGGCCCGGCCGCGCGCGCCGGCATCCGCGGCGGCTCGCACACCATCCAGTTCGAGGGGACGTCGGTCGTCACCGGAGGGGACGTCGTGCTCGCGATCGGGGGAACGACGGTGGCGAGTGCCGACGATCTCGTGCGGATCGTCACGAACGCGCTCCGGCCGGGAGCTACGGCGGTCTTCACGGTGCTCCGGGCGGGGCGGACGCGCTCCGTCGACGTCCGCCTGGCCGCCCGCCCCTCCGGTTAAGTTCCGCGGGCGCGGGGGTAGGAGCTACCCAGCGGCCCGCGTCGCAGCGCGGTTCGGGTAGAAATCGGCAGGTTTAGGTCTTCGAATCTGCGGGAAATGGACTGGGGGCATGCACGCCGTGAGCGATACGACCGCGTTCGACCCGTCGCTCGACGACGGCACGCGCTCGATCCACCTGCGCATTCCGGCGAAGGCGGAGTACATCACGCTCTGCCGGCTTGCCCTCACCGGGCTCGCGCAGCTGCGCGACATCCGCGAGGAGACGATGGCCGAGCTGAAGCTCGCGTTGACCGAGGCCGTGTCGAACTCCGTGCGGCACGCCTACGGCGAGCAGGGCGACGGTCATGTCGACATCACGTACCGGCTCGCGCCCGACCGGCTCGGCATCGAGGTCGTCGACGACGGGCACGGCTTCGACCATGAGGGCGGCACGTCCCCCGCGCTCGAGGACGACGAGCTCTCCGAAGGCGGCCTCGGCATCGCAATCATCCGGTCGATCGCCGACGAGTTCGAGCTGCAGTCGACCGCAGGCACGCGCGGCTCGCGGCTGCGCTTCTCGAAAGTCCTGGACTAGCGATCCGCCGAAAGCTCGTCGTCGTCGCGAACCGCGGCCCGGTGTCGTACGACCGGGCGCCCGGCGGCGAACGCGTCGTGCGTCGCGGCGGCGGCGGGCTCGTCACCGCGCTGCGCAGCCTCGTTGCGCATCACGACGTCACGTGGATCGCGAGCGCGATGACGGACGAGGATCGCGTCGTCGCCGCGCAGAGCGGAGGCGAGGCGATCGAGGAGACCGCGCGCGACGGCTCGCCGTACCGCCTGCACCTCGTCGTCTCGGAGCCGTCGGCGTACGACCGCTACTACAACGTCGTTGCGAACCCGACGCTGTGGTTCCTGCAGCACTACATGTGGGGTCTCGCGCATGCACCGGACTTCGGGCCGGCGCTCCACGCTGCGTGGAACGAGGGGTACGTGACGGTGAACCAGGCGTTCGCGGCCGCCGCCGCCGCCGAGCTCGAGCGCGACCCGGGTGCCGCCGTGTTCTTCCACGACTACCACGTCTATCTCGCGCCGAAGCTCGTCCGCGCCCGCTGCCCGGACGCGCTTCTCGCCCACTTCGTCCACATTCCGTGGCCGCAGCCGGACTACTGGCACGTGCTCCCGCCCGTACAGCGCCGCGAGATCCACGAAGGCCTGCTCGCGAACGACGTCGTCGGCTTCCACACGCAGCGCTGGCAGCGCAACTTCCTGCAGTGCTGCGAGGCAGTCCTCGACGCAGACGTCGACGTCGACACCGGTACGGTGAGCTACGAAGGGCGCAGCACGCTCGTGACGTGCCACCCGATCAGTGTCGACCCCGCCGAGTTCGATGCGTTGCGCGATGCCGCCGACGTGCTCGACGAGGAACGGCAGATCGTCGAGCGGCGCCCGGAGCTCCTCGTCGTGCGCGTCGACCGCACGGATCCGTCGAAGAACATCGTGCGCGGTTTCCGCGCCTTCGGGCTCTTCCTCGACCTGCATCCGGAGTTCCACGGGCGCGTGACCATGCTGGCGCTGCTCGATCCGTCGCGGCAGGACGTCGCGGAGTACTCGGAATACCTCGCGGCGGTGCAGCACGAGGCGCGTGCGGTGAACGAGCGCTTCGAGCGCGGCGGCTGGCTGCCGGTCGACCTGCAGATCAAGGACAACTTCGCGCAGTCGCTCGCGGCGTACAAGCAGTACGACGCGCTGCTCGTGAACGCCGTCTTCGACGGGCTCAATCTCGTCTCGAAGGAGGCGCCGCTCATGAACGAGCGCGACGGCGTCCTGATCCTCTCGGAGAACGCCGGTGCGTACGCGGAATTGGGCGAATGGGCGCTCGGCGTCAACCCGTTCGACCTCGCCGGCCAGGCAGACGCGATCTACGCGGCGCTGACGATGCCGGCCGCGGAACGGCGCAGACGGCTCGAGGCCACGCGCGCGCACGTGCGCGCGCACGACCTCGAAGCCTGGCTCGCGGCACAGCTCGCCGATCTCGACCGCGTTGCGGCGCGGAGCTCCGGCTAGCGGCGCGGAGTACGATTCGCCGCGTGGCGACTCTCGCCGAGCCAGACCTCGTCTCCGTCAACCCGGCGTCGCTCGAGGCCGTCGGCTCGGTACGGCGGACCGCGCCCGGTGAGGTGCCCGCGATCGTCGCGTCCGCTCGCGCGGCGCAGGCGCAGTGGCGCGCCACCGGGCCCGAGGCGCGTGCGCGGGTGCTCGCGGATGCGGCCCGCATCGTGCGCGCGCGCGCGGACGAGATCGCCGACTGCGTCGTCTCCGAGACAGCGAAGCCGCGCACGGAGGCGATTGCGAACGAGCTCTTTCCCGCCGTCGATCATGCGAGCTGGCTCGCGAAGCACGCGGGGCGCATCCTGCGCGACGAGCGCGTGCGCTTCTCGCAACTGCACCTGAAGACGAAGAAGGCGTGGCTCGTGCACGAGCCGTTCGGCGTCGTCGCCTCGATCACACCCTGGAACATCCCGTTCGCGATTCCGTTTACTCAGGTGGCAACAGCAATCGCGGCAGGCAACGCAGTGGTGCTCAAGCCGTCGGAGCTGACGCCGCTCACGGGAGAATGGGTTCGCCGCGTCCTTGCGGAGGCGGGCGCTCCCGACGGTCTCGTGCAGGTCGTGCAGGGTGAGGCCGCGCTCGGCGAGGCGCTCGTCGGCGACGCGGGCATCTCGAAGGTGTTCTTCACCGGGTCCGTCGCGGTCGGCAGGATGGTCGCGTCGGCGGCGGGCGCGCGCGGCTGTCCGGCCGTGCTCGAGCTCGGTGGCAAGGATCCGATGGTCGTATTCGCCGACGCGCATCTCGAGCGCGCGGTCGACGGTGCGCTCTTCGCATCGTTCCTCAACGCGGGGCAGGCGTGCGTCAGCGCGGAGCGCATCTACGTCGAGCAGCCGCTCTACGACGAGTTCGCGCAGCGGCTGACGGAGCGCGCCTCGCAGCTCGAGCTCGGCCGCGAGGTCGGGCCGCTCATCTCCGAGCGGCAGCGCGACACGGTGGAGCGACTCTCGGGTGCGCCGCGCGCCGACCGCGACGGCTGGTTCGTCCAGCCGACCGTGATCCGCGGCGGGCTCTCCGACCACGAGATCTTCGGGCCGGTCGTGACGGTCGAGGCGTTCACCGGAGAGGACGACGCCGTGCTGCGAGCGAACGACACCGAGTACGGGCTCGCCGCGAGCGTGTGGTCGCGCGACCTCGCGAAGGCGGATCGCGTCGCGCGGCGGATCGACGCGGGCATGGTGTGGGTGAACGACTTCGGCTACTCGTTCGCGACGGGACAGGCGTCGTGGGGCGGAACGAAGGGCTCAGGCTTCGGCCGCGTCGGCGCGAAGCACGGCCTCTACGAAGCGGTGCAGGTCAAGTACGTCGACAGCGATCGCGGCCGGCTGCGGCCTGCGTGGTGGTTCCCGTACGACGCGCCGACCGAGCGCGCGCTGCGGGCGCTGCTCGACGTGCTCTACGGATCGGCGGGTGAGCGTCTGCGCGCGTCGTGGCGTCACCGCCGCGATCTCGTGCACGTCGTGCGAAGGTCGCTCGGCCGATGACCGACCTCTCGCACGTGGACGACGCCGGCTCGGTGCGCATGGTCGACGTCGGCGCGAAGCCGTTATCCCGCCGTCGCGCGGTTGCGCGCGCGGAGGTGCGCATGGCGCCCGAGACCGCCCGTCGCCTGCGTGAGCTCCCGAAGGGTGACGCGCTCACGACGGCACAGCTCGCCGGGATCATGGCCGCGAAGCGGACGAGCGACCTCATCCCGCTCTGCCATCCGTTGCCGCTGTCGCACATCGAGGTGTCGCTCGAGGTCGGCGAGTCGTCGGTCGAGATCGTCGCGACGGCGGAGACAACCGCGCAGACCGGCGTCGAGATGGAGGCGCTGACCGCGGCGTCGGTCGCGGCGCTCACGGTCTACGACATGGCGAAGGCGATCGACAAGGCGATGGTCGTCGCCGAGGTGCGCCTCGTCTCCAAGACGAAGGAGCAGGTCTGAAGGCTGCGGTGCTCACCGTCTCCGACCGCGTCTCGCGCGGCGAGGCGGAAGACGGGAGCGGCGACCTTCTCGAGGAGCTGCTCCGCGAGGACGGCTTCGAGGTCGAGCGCCGCGTCGTTCCCGACGAGCGCGAGCAGATCGCGGCCGCGCTTCACGCACTCGCCGGCGCGGTGCGGCTCGTGCTGACGACGGGCGGCACCGGCGTCGCGCCGCGCGACGTCACGCCGGAGGCGACCCTCGAGGTGCTCGACCGCGAGGCGCCCGGGATCGCGCAGGCGCTCCGGGCCGACTCGATTGCGAAGACGCCGCACGGGCTCCTCTCCCGCGGCGTCGCCGGGATCGCCGGCTCGACGCTCGTCGTGAACCTCCCCGGCTCCCCGGGCGGCTGCCGCGACGGCTTCGCCGTCCTCCGGCCCGCGCTCGCGCACGCGCTGAAGCTCCTCGCGGACGAGTCGACGGCGCACGACCAGACCTGACCGCACAGGACACGGCTGGTGACAGTCATCGGACGTGGGAACGGCAGACATGTCCTTCGGAGGCCGCGGACGCGCATACGATGCGCCCGTGACCGCCTCCGCGCCCACGCTCGCGCCGCTGCCGGCACGGTTCGCGCGGCTCGTGAAGATCGAGCACACCGTCTTCGCGCTGCCGTTCGCCTATGTCGGGGCGTTCCTTGCCGTCGGGAAGTCGCCCTCCGCGCACGCGCTCGTGTGGGTCACGCTCGCGATGGTCGGCGCGCGGTCGCTCGCGATGGCGCTCAACCGGCTGATCGACGCCGGCATCGACGCGCGCAACCCGCGCACCGCGGGCCGCGAGCTTCCGAGCGGCCAGCTCAGCGTCCCGCAGGTCGGGCTTTTCTGCGCCGCGTCGCTCGCGCTCTTCCTCGTCTCGGTCTGGCAGCTCGCGCCGCTCACGCACTGGCTCTGGCCGATCCCCGTCGCCGGCTTCGTCGTCTACCCGTACCTCAAGCGCTTCACGTGGCTCTGCCACTTCTGGCTCGGCGCCGTCGACGGGCTCGCACCGGTCGGCGGCTGGGTCGCGATCACGAACCACCTGCCGTGGCAGGCGTGGGTGCTCGGGGCGGCCGTCACCTTCTGGGTCGCCGGCTTCGACTGCTTCTACGCGCTCTTCGACATCGAGGTCGACAGGGCCGAGCGCCTGCACTCGATCGTCACGCGCTTCGGTGTGCGCGGCGCGTTCGCCGGTGCGCGCATCTCCCACGCGGCGACCGTCGCGTGCCTCGTCGTCGCGGGCGCGGGCCTCTCCGTCGGCACCCTGTACTGGATCGGCGTCGCCGTCGTCGCTGCGCTACTCGTCTACGAGCATCTGCTCGTGAAGCCGGACGACCTGCGTCGCCTCGACGCGGCGTTCTTCACGATGAACGGCGTGATCAGCGTCGCCTTCGCCGTCTTCGTGATCGCCGACGCGGTCGCGTGATGATCGCCGCGCGCGCCGTCGGCAAGCGCTTCGGCGAGAAGCGCGTGCTGCGTGGCGTCGACCTCCAGCTGCCACGCGGCGGCTTCGCGCTCGTCACCGGCGCGAACGGCTCCGGCAAGACGACGTTGCTCCGCCTCGTCGCCGGCCTCGCGCTGCCGAGCGACGGCGAGCTCGCGGTCGGCGCGACGCGGGCGCAAATCGGGTATCTCGGCCACGAGCCGCTCGTCTACCGCGAGCTCACGTCGCTCGAGAACCTCGACCTCTACGGCCGTCTCTATCGCGTGCCCGAGCGGCGCGAGCGGATCGGGATGCTGCTCGAGCGCTTCGGCCTCTGGGACGTGCGCCACGACCGCGTCTCGACGTACTCGCGCGGGATGACGCAGCGGCTCGCCCTCTGCCGCGTGCTGCTGCACGAGCCTGCGCTACTCGTGCTCGACGAGCCGTTCACCGCGCTCGACGAAGCCGGCGCGGCGCTCCTCGACGAGCAGCTGCGCGAGCTCCACGGCGACCGCACCTTCGTCGTCTCGACCCACGACCCCGCACGCGTCGCGCCGCTCTCCACCGCGCGCGTCGCGCTCTCGGCATGAACTACCTCGCCGACGTGCGTGCGCTCGCGCGCAAGGACCTGCTGCTCGAGCTGCGTGCACGCGACACCCTGCCGGCGATGCTGCTCTTCGTCGTTGCGACGTTCGTCGTCTTCCACTTTGCGTTGCCCGCAGGCTCGTCGAGGCTCGCCGCGAGCGGCCTCCTCTGGGTCGCCATCGTGTTCACCGCACTCCTCGGGCTCGGCCGCGCGTTCGTGCCGGAACGGGAGCAGCGCGTCTTCGACGGGCTCGTGCTCGCACCGTGCGACCGCAGCGCGATCTGGCTTGCGAAGTCGATCGCCACGCTCGCGTTCCTCGCGGCCGCGGAGCTCGTCGCGCTGCCGGTGTTCGCGCTCTTCTTCCACGGCCTGCGCGCCTCGACCGTCGCCGGCGTCGTGCTCGCCGACCTCGGCATCTGCACCGTCGGCACCCTCGTCGGCGCGATGGCCGTCGTGACGCGCGCCCGCGACCTGCTGATGCCGCTCCTGTTCCTGCCGCTCGCGATCCCGATCGTGATCGGCGGCGTCGGGGCGAGCGTCGCCGGCCATCCGGGCCGCTACCTCGGTTTTCTCGCTCTCTACGACGGGCTGTTCGCGCTGCTCTGCTGGGCGTCGTTCGAGTACGTCGTCGCCGAGTAGAGCGCAGCTTCCGCCTCCGCGACGATCGTGCGGACGATCTCACCGGCGGAGCGGATGTCGCGCACGAGGGCCACGGACTGGCCTGCCCAGAGCGGCGCCTCGTCGACGTCGCCGTGGAAGCTCGGCGTCGTCATGAACGCGGCGTAGCGCGGGATGTCGATCTGCCCGCCGCGGATCGAGTCGAGCTTCCCGATCGGCTCGCCTTCGCGGCTCTTGCCCGAGGCCTCCCACTCGCGCACGACGGCGTTGCGGAGCACGCGATGCGGTGCGTCTGCCCAGCCTCCGTCGAAGAGATCGGTGGAGTAGACGGTGTCGGTCTCCGCGACGACGCGCTGTTTGTACTGCTCGTCGATGAACGCCTCGTCACTCGCGACGAAGCGCGTCCCGAGCGAGACCGCCTGCGCGCCGAGCACGAGCGCCGCCGCGAGGCCGCGACCGTCCGCGATGCCGCCGGACGCCAGCACGGGGACAGGCGAGATCGCGTCGACGATCGCCGGCACGAGGACCGAGAGCGCCGTCGTCCCGATCACATGGCCGCCCGACTCCACTCCTTGCGCGATCACCGCGTCGACCCCGGCGTCGACCGCGCGCCTCGCCTCCTCGACCGAGCCCACCTGCACGATCACGAACGCGGTTCCGGCGGCGAGCTCCACGATCGGCGCCGGATCGCCCCAGAAGAGGACGATCACCTCGACGCCGCGCGCGAGCGCGACCTCGGCCGTCGGCCGCTGGTCCTCGTGGAGGATGAGGTTGACGCCGATCGGCTTCGCGGTGCGCTCCCGGGTGCGGTCGATCACCGGCCCGAGCAGCTCGCGCAGGGCGGTACCGCCGAGGACCCCGAGCCCGCCCGCCTCCGAGACTGCGGCCGCGAGCTCGGGGCCGGCTCCAGTGCCGAAGCCGACGGAGCAGACGGGCGCCTCGATTCCGAGCCGGCGGCAGAGCGGCGTCGTGAGCATGTGCGCATTGTCCCACCGCGGGAGCCTCGCCGGAAACTGCGACAATTCCGCTGTGTCCCGTCTCTCGCTGCCGTCGCTCGCGGTGTCCTCCCTCGGCCTCGTGACGCTCGCGCTCGTCCTCGTCTTCTTCGTCGCGCCGAACGACGCCGACCAGGGCTTCTCGCAGCGGATCTTCTACTTCCACGTGTCGATCGCCTTCACGGCGTATGCGTGCTTCGCCGCCGGCGCGTGGAAGGCGCTCGTCCACCTCTGGCGCCGCGACCCGCGAGCCGACCTCGAGAGCTACGTCGCGGTCCACCAGGGCGTGATCTTCGGTGCGCTCGTGCTGCTCACCGGCTCGATCTGGGCAAAGATCTCGTGGGGCCACTGGTGGCTGTGGAGCGAGAACCAGCTCGTGCTCTTCCTCGTGCTGTTCCTCTTCTACGCGGCGTACTTCATGTTGCGCTTCTCGATCGAGCCCGGGCCGCAGCGCGCGAACCTCAGCGCCGTCTATGCGCTCTTCGGCGTCGTGCTCGTTCCCGTGAGCTTCCTCGCGATCCGCCTCGCCCAGCAGTTCATCCATCCGGTCGTCTTCACGCGGCACGGCCCGAACTTCGGCGGCTGGATCCTCGCCGCGTACCTCGTCTCGCAGGTCGCGATGCTCGTCCTCGCGTACACGCTCTATCGCGTCGAGCTCTCGGGCAAGCGGCTCGACGTGCGCCTGCGCGAGCTGCGGGAGGTGCGCGCATGAGCACCGCGGAGAGATACGTCACCGCCGCGTACTGCGTCGTCTTCGCCGTCGTGCTCGTCTACGTCGTGATCATCGCGCTCAAGCTCCAGCGTCTCGAGCGCGAGGTCGACGCGCTCGCCGCCCGGCCGCCGCAGGCCGAGCCCGAGGCCGAGCGGGAGCCGGCCTCCGTTGGCTGAGCTCCTCTTCTGGCCTGCGCTCGTCTTCTACGGCGAGGCGGTCGTCGGCTATCTCGGCGACATGCGCCGCCCGGGCACGCCGGGCCGCGCGGCGATCTGGGGCGTGCGGCTCGGCTGGCTCGCGCAGACGGCGCTCCTCGGGGTGCAGGCCGCGCGCGAGGACGGCTTCCCGTGGAGCACCTGGGCGGGCTCGCTCAACCTCTTCGTCTGGCTCGTCGTGACCGTGTACCTCGGCGTGCGCCGGCCGTACCGCCTGCTCGGTCTCGCGGTGATGCCGCTCGCCGCGGTCCTGCTCGTCGTCGCGCGCGCCGGCGGCGGCACGGGCGTCGGTGCGCGCAGCCACTACTCGAACCTCTTCCTCGTGCTGCACGTCGGGCTCGTGCTCGTCGCGTTCGCCGGCTTCACGCTCGCGGCGGCGCTCTCGGCGTTCTACCTCTGGCAGGAGCGGCGGTTGAAGCGGCGTGCAGTCACGATCCTGCGCCGGCCGGCCCCGTCCCTCGCGACGCTCGACCGGCTCGCGTCGCGCACGGTGCTCGTCTCGCTGCCGGCGCTGACGCTCGGCCTCGTCGTCGGGCTCGTGCGATTGCTCGACGAGGGGCATCGCGTCGACGCCGTCGTCGCGACCACGGCGGCGACGTGGCTCGTCTGGGCCGGGTATCTCGTGCTGCGCGCAACGCGCGGCTGGACGGGACGCCGCGCCGCGTACGTGGCACTCGCAGGGTTCGCGCTCGTGATCGTCGTCCGACTCGCGCTGCCGGCGGCGCACTTCTCATGATGCGCATCGTCCTCGTCGGCACCTCGCACCATCATGCGCCCGTCGAGCTGCGCGAGCGCGTCGCGCTCGACCGCGAGCACGGCGCCGAGCTCGCCGCACGGCTCGCGGCGACCGGAGGCGAGGCCGTCTGCCTCTCGACGTGCAACCGCACCGAGCTCTATGTCGCGGCGCCGGACGTCGACGCCGCGGAGCGCGCCGCCGTCGCCGCGCTCGCCGGCATCGAGCCGGAGGTCGAGCACGCGCTCTACCGCCTCCGCGACCACGCGGCTGCGCTCCATCTCTTCCGCGTCGCGTCGGGGCTCGACTCGCTCGTCCCGGGAGAGGGCGAGATCCTCGGCCAGGTGCGCACCGCCTACGAAGCCGGCACGACGGGGATGCTGCTCGACCGCGTGTTCCGGCAGGCACTGCACGCAGGCCGGAAGGTGCGCGCGCAGACGGCGATCGGCGAGAGCCCGGCCTCCGTCTCCTCGGCCGCGGCGGCGCTCGCGGAGCAGGTGTTCGGCGATCTCGACGGCTGCTCGATCCTCCTCGTCGGCGCGGGCAAGATCAGCGAGCAGGCGGCGCGCAGCCTGCTGAACCGCAAGGCGCGCATCGCGTTCGTCGCGAACCGCTCGCTCGACCATGCGGAAGAGCTTGCGCGGCGCTTCGGCGCCGAGCCGCTCCCGCTCGAGCAGCTCGAGGAGCAGCTCGCAGGCGCGGACGTCGTCGTCTCGTCGACGAGCGCACCGGGATTCGTGCTCGACGCGCCGACGGTGGAGCGCGCGATGCGCGCGCGGCGGGGCCGCCAGCTCCTGCTCATCGACCTCGCCGTGCCGCGCGACCTCGACCCCGCGATCCACGAACTCGACGGCTGCTACCTCTACGACATCGACGACCTCGAGGCGATCGTCTCCGAGACCCTCGCCGGCCGCCGCGGCGAGGCGGAGCGGGCCGAGGCGATCGTCGCAGCCGAGGCGGAGAAGTTCCACGAGTGGCAGGCGTCGCTCGACATCGTGCCGGCGATCGCGTCGCTGCGGGCGCGTGCGGAGGAGATTCGCGAGGCCGAGCTGCGCAAGGCGGAAGGCCTCCTCGGGCGCCTCGACGACAGCCAGCGCCGCGCCGTCGAGGCGATCACGGCGCAGATCGTGAACAAGCTCCTCCACCTGCCGACGGTGCGGATGAAACAGGCGGCCGCGGCAGCCGACGGGGTGATCTATGCTGAAGCGGTGCGGCACCTGTTCGGTCTCGGTGAGGACGAACACTGAAGCTCGGAAAGCTGACGGGCCGTCCGCTGCCGTTGCAGGTCCCGACAGCGTTCGTGCGCGTACGGCCTCGCGGAGCGTCGCTCTGCGGCCAGTCCGTGCGGAGGCGCTCGCGCTGTGCTGATCCGCGTCGGCAGTCGCGGCAGTAGGCTCGCGCTCACGCAGGCGGAGCTCGCCTCGGCGCACCTGCGCGCTCCCGGGATCGAGATCGCACTCATCCCGATCACGACGGCGGGCGACAAGGACCGGACGAAGCCGTTCGGCGAGATCGGCACGCGCGGCGTGTTCGTGAAGGAGCTCGAGGAAGCGCTGCTCGAGCACCGCATCGACGTCGCGGTGCACTCGGCGAAGGACATGACGACATCGGATCCGGCGGGGCTCGTCGTCGGCGCGTATCTCGAGCGCGACGATCCGCGCGACGCGCTCTGCGGCGCGACCGAGATCCGTCCCGGCATGCGCATCGGAACCGCGTCCGTGCGGCGGAAGGCCCAGCTGCTCGCCTCCGAGCCGACTCTGTCGATCGAGGGCTTGCGCGGGAACATCGACACGCGCCTTCGCAAGCGCGGCGAGCGCGGCCTCGACGCGATCGTGCTCGCCGCGTGCGGGCTCGACCGGCTCGGGCTCGCCGCGGAGATCGGGCACCGCTTCGAGCCGGAGGAGATGCTGCCCGAGGCCGCGCAGGGAGCGGTCGCGCTGCAGGTGCGCGAGGGCGAGACCCACCTCGTCGCCGCCGCGGACCACGAGGAGACGCGCAGGCGCGTCGAGGCGGAGCGCGCCGCGGTCGCCGCCGTCGGCGGCGGCTGCCTCGCACCCGTCGCGGCGCATCACGACGGCACGACGCTCGTCGGGCTCGTCGCCGCCGAGGACGGGTCATGGCTCGAGCGGCGGACCGGCGACGACCCCGTCGCGCTCGGGCTCGAGCTCGCACGGCTCGCGGAGCGGTGAAGGTCGTCGTCACCCGCGCCGAGGCGCAGGCCGCGCCGCTCGTCGCGCGGCTCGAGGCGCTCGGCCACGAGGTCGTCCGCTGCCCGCTGATCCGCGTCGAGCCGCTCTCGGACGAGCCGCTCGACCTCTCCGCCTACGACTGGGTCGCCGTCACGAGCCCGAACGGCGCCGACGAGCTCGCGCGCCGGCTCGCGCGGCCGCCGCGCGCGTTCGCGGCGATCGGGCCGGCGACGGCCGACGCCCTGCGCGCGCACGGCCTCGAGCCTGCGCTCGTCGCGCGCGTCCACACGCAGGAGGGCCTGCGCGACGAGCTGCCCGAGGGCCGGACGCTTCTCGCTGCGGCGGAGGGGGCGCGGCAGGGCGTGCTCGACGCGGACTTCCTGCCGCTCTACCGAACCGTCGAGCTGGCGCCGCCGGCGCCGGAGGGAGACGTGGCGCTCGTCGCGTCGGCGTCCGCCGCGCGGGGCCTCGCGGCGACGGGGGCACGGCTGCCCGTCGTGTCGATCGGCCCTCAGACGACGGCGGCCGCACGCGCCGCGGGGCTCGACGTCGTCGCCGAGGCGGCGCGCTACGACGTCGACGGGCTGCTCGACGCGTTAGCGTCACTCCGATGGTGATCACGTTCCTCACCGACTTCGGCCTGCAGGACGACTTCGTCGGCACGTGCCACGGCGTGATGAAGCGGATCGCGCCCGGCGTCGAGATCATCGACCTCACGCACGGCGTCCGGCCGGGACGGATCCTCCAGGGCGCACTGACGCTCGCGAACTCGCTGCCGTACATGCCGGCGGGCGTGCACCTCGCGGTCGTCGACCCTGGTGTCGGCGGCGGCCGCCGCCCGCTCGCGCTGCGCGATGCCCAAGGGCGCTTCTACGTCGGGCCCGACAACGGCCTGCTGCTCCCCGCCGCGGACCGCTTCGGCGGCGTCGCGGAGGTGCACGAGCTCGCGAACCCGGCCTACGCGCTCGACTCGGTCTCCCGCACGTTCCACGGCCGCGATCTCTTCTCCCCGGCGGCGGCCCACCTCGCGAGCGGCGTCCCGCTCGCCGAGCTCGGCCCGCCGATCGACCCCGAGGCGCTCGTCCGGCTCGAGCTGCCCGTGCCCGAGGTCGGCCAGGGCCGCATCCGCGCGACCGTGCTCGGGGTCGACCGCTTCGGGAACGTCGCCCTCAACCTCTCGCGCGAGCACTTCGAGCAGGCCGCGATCGTCCCGGGCACGCGGGTCGAGCTGGTCTCGCGCGGCGAGCGCTACTACGCGGTGGCGGCGCGGACGTTCGGGGACGCACGCGCCGGCGACCTGCTCGTCTACGAGGACAGCTACCGCAACCTGGCGGTCGCGGTCTCGCAGGGAAGCGCCGCGACGCTGCTCGGCGTCGAGGAGGGCAGCGACCTCGTGATCCAGATCGACACGCCGTGACCCGGATCGAGTAGCGTCCCGGCCACAGGCAGTTCGCGACACGGTCACACCGGTCCGGACGCCCGAGAGCCCCCAAGAGCGCCGTGAGGCGCACCTGGGGGCTCGATTGCGTTCGGGCTACATCCAGCTGACGTGGTCCTGCAGCAGCGGCACGAAGAAGTACAACGTGAACGCTGCCGAGATCACCCACATCAGCGGGTGCACGTCGCGGACCCGGCCCTGTGCGGCGCGGATGAGGACGTAGGCGATGAAGCCGAAGCCGATGCCGTTCGTGATCGAGTAGCTGAACGGCATGAGCATGATCACCAGTGCTGCAGGCAGGCCGATGCCGAGATCGTGGAAGTCGATCCCTGCGAGCTTCGCCCGGCCCTTCGCGGCGAGGCCCTCCTCGACCTCCGCCTCCTCCTCGCCCTCGGTCAGCACGCTGACCATGAGGTAGCCGACGATGATCAGGGCCGCCGCGGTCGCCTGCGCCGGCACCATCCCGATCAGCGGTGCGAAGAAGAGGAACGGCAGGAAGAGGCCGCCGCAGACGACGGCGACCCAGCCGGTGCGGCCGCCGGCGGCGACGCCGGAGCCCGACTCGATGTACGTCGTCGCCGACGACGTCGACGACGCGCCGCCCGCGATCGCCGCGAGCGAGTCGATCAGGAGCGGCTTGCGGATGTCCTTGAACTCGCCCTGCTCGTTCAGATAGCCGGCGGGCTTGCCGACGCCGACGAGCGTGCCCATCGTGTCGAAGAAGTCCGACAGGAAGAGCGCGAACACCCACACGAGCGCGGAGATGACGCCGAGCTTCGAGAACGCGTGGAAGTCGAAGTTCCCGAAGAGCGACCAGTTGCCCCAGCCGGCGATGTGGCTCCAGCCGGGCCACGTCGCGGTCGAGGTTCCGAACGCCTTGTGGCTCGTCGCGGAGTTGACGATCGTCGCGACGACCGTGGTGCCGATGATCCCCACGAGCAGATCGCCCTTGAAGCCGCGGGCGCGGAGCGCCAGCGTGAGCACGATCCCGACGAAGGTGACGAAGATCGGCCACGTCGTGAAGCGGCCGAGGGTCACCGGCTCGCCCGAGCCCGGCACGACGATCCCGGAGTTGTAGAGCCCGATGAACGCGATGAAGAGGCCGATGCCGATCGCAATCGCTTTCTTCAGCTGGAGCGGGATCGCCTTCATGATCTGCTCGCGCAGCCCCGTGAGGACGAGCGCGGTGACGACGATGCCCTCGAGCACGATCAGACCCATCGCCGACGGGAACGAGAGCCCCTGCTGGCCGACGAGCTGGAACGCCACGATCGCGTTGATGCCGAGACCCGGCGCGAGCGCGAACGCCTTGTTCGAGTAGAGCCCCATCAGGATCGTCATCACCGCTGCGACGACGCACGTCGCCGTGACGACACCCTCGAACGGCAGTGCCGAGCCCACCTTCGGCTTGACGCTCGTGAGGATGATCGGGTTCAGGAAGATGATGTACGACATCACGATGAACGTCGTGACGCCTGCCATCGTGTCGCGCGCGAACGTGGTCCCGTGCTCAGCGAACCGGAACCGCCGCTCCAGGACACCGTCCCGGAACGTCGCCGCCATCGTGCCCATAGGTCGTTCCTCCCCTGCGATGGTTACCGTCGACCAGCGAGGCCCGAACCTATTACGCAGGCCTGACGGATCCCAGCGGCCCGCCGACTCGAGAGTTCGCAATTTCCGCAATTTCCGACGAAGCCCGTCGCCGCGACCGACATGGCGGGCGCGGCCCAGAGCCGCGGCGCATCCGCACGAAGAAGGGGTCCACGGGGGAAACATGGTTTCCCCCGTGCTAGGTGGCGAGGGCCGGACTCGAACCGGCGACACCCCGGTTTTCAGCCGAGTGCTCTACCAGCTGAGCTACCTCGCCCGGACGCGGCGCTCATCGTAGCGACGGAGCTTCGTCAGGTGTGTGCGGCGCTGCGGATCGACGCGAGCCGCTGGAAGAGCGTGTCGACGAGGTCGCCCTTGAGGAGGACCGCGTCGGCTCCCGCCTCTTCGACGGCGCGGTGCAGCTCGGCGTCCGGATCGCCGGTGAGGGCGATCAGGCACAGGCTCGGATGGTCCTTGCGGAGGCGGGCGACGGCGGTAACGCCGTCGACGAGCGGCATGTGAAGGTCGATCACGACGGCATCCGGCAGCAGCTCGTCCGCGAGCTCGATCGCGTCGAGGCCGTTCGCTGCCGCGCCGACGACGGTGAGCTCCGGCTGGCGCTCGATCAGCGGTTGCAGCGACTCGAGAAACGCGGGGTCGTCATCCGCGAGCAAGACGCGAACGGACGCTTCGGCGAAGCGGTCCCGGTGGCCCATCAAGTGCCGGACGTTAGCCTTGCGGCCGTGAGTACGCAACCACCCGCACGTGAAGTCGTCGTCATCGGCGCTCCGCTCGACCTCGGAGCCGGCCGGCGAGGCGTCGACATGGGCCCGTCGGCGATCCGCTACGCGGAGCTGCGCCAGCATCTGACCGAGAAGCTCGGCATCGCGACGGAGGATCTCGGCAATGTCGAGGCACCGGTTGCGGAGTCGACGGAGATGGGCGACGAGCGCGCGCGCTTCCTCGCGCAGATCGTCGAGCTGTGCGACCGCGTCGCGAAGCACGTCGCCGCTGCGCGCAACCGCGGCGCGCTGCCGCTCGTGCTCGGCGGCGATCACTCGATCGCACTCGGCACCCTCGTCGGCATGGCGTCGGTGCACGGCCCGGGCGGCGTGATCTGGATCGACGCGCACGGCGACCTCAACACGCCGGAGTCGTCGCCGAGCGGCAACGTGCACGGGATGGTGCTCGCCGCCGCGCTCGGGCTCGGCGGGCCGGGGTTCGAGCACGAGGGCTGGACGCTGCCGGCGGTCGAGGCGGGCCGGATCGCGCTCGTCGGCGTGCGCTCGCTCGACCAGGGGGAGCGGGAGCTCCTGAAGCGGCTCGACGCGAAGGTCTTCACGATGAGCGACGTCGACCGGCTCGGCATCGAGCCGTGCATGCGGGAGGCGCTCGCGCACGCGTCGGGCGCAGGATTCCTCCACGTGAGCCTCGACATGGACGCGATCGATCCGGAGTCGGCGCCCGGCGTCGGCACGCCGGTGCGCGGCGGCCTCTCCTACCGTGAGGCGCATCTCGCGATGGAGATCGTCGCGGAGTCGGGGCTCATGGACTCGCTCGACGTCGTCGAGGTGAACCCGGTGCTCGACCGCGAGAACGCGACGGCGAAGCTCGCCGTCGAGCTCGTCGCCTCAGCGCTCGGCGCCCGGATCCTCTGACAGGAACCGCTCGACGCGCCCGGCGACCTCGTCGAAGGCGTCCCACATGACCATGTGCATCCCGGGGAGCGCCTCGATCTCCGCGTAGGGTGCGTACGCCTCGAGGTGCTCGTCGCGTACGAGGCCGTACGCCGGAGCGTGAAGGAGCAGCGCCGGCGCGCGCAGCGTCTCCGGCGGCGGCGGCGGGTCGGCGAGCTCGCCGTAGATCGAGACGATCGCGGCCTGGCAGGCTCGCCGCTGCAGGCGCCCGTCGGGCAGCCGGTCGCAGTGCAGCTCCGCGTCCTCCAGCACGAGCTCGCGCGGCGTCGACGGCCCGTCGCCGCGGCTGTCCGCGTAGTCCTCGGCGGACGCGTAGACGGCGTCCCCGCGGTTCGCCTCTGCGTTCTGGAGCGCGACGTGCGGCAGCACGTGGATCGCCGGGTCGAGCAGCACGGCGCGGCGGATGCGCTCCGGGTGCGCGGCGGCGAGCTGCAGCACCAGGCGGCCGCCGAACGAGTGCCCGACCCAGTCCGCCTGCTCGATGCCGAGCGCGTCCGCGGTCTCGACGAGGTCCGCGACGTGGGTCGCATAGTTCCACGGCGGCTCCCAGCCGGAGCGCCCGTGCCCGCGCAGGTCGACGGAGATCACGCGGAACCGCTTCGCCCAGTGCTGCTCCGCGAGCCTGCGATACCGCTCGCCGTGGCCGGTGACGCCGTGGATGCAGATCACCGGCGGTGCGCCGGCGTCGCCCCACTCGTAGGTGTTGAGCCTCACTCTGCCGTCTCCTCGCCGTTGCCGGACGGGCGGTAATACGTCTTCCCCTTCAACTCGTCGGGAAGGTAGTCGACCTCGAAGCCGCGCGGGTCCGAGTGCGGGTAGACGTAGCCCTTGCCGTTGCCGAGCTGGCGCCCGTAGTAGCTCCCGTCGCGCAGCGATCGCGGCGGCTTCACCGTGCCGTGCTCGCGCACGTCGTCGATCGCCTCGTTGATCGCGACGTAGCTCGCGTTCGACTTCGGCGCGCGCGCGAGATAGATCGCGGCCTGCGAGAGATTCAGCCGCGCCTCGGGGAGCCCGACGTGCTCGACCGCTTGCGCAGCAGCGACGGCGACAAGGAGCGCGCGCGGGTCCGCGTTGCCGATGTCCTCGGATGCGAGCACGATCATCCGCCGCGCGATGAAGCGCGCGTCCTCGCCGCCCTCGAGCATCGCCGCGAGGTAGTACACGGCCGCGTCCGGGTCGCTGCCGCGCATCGACTTGATGAACGCCGATGTGAAGTCGTAATGCGCGTCCGCGTTCTTGTCGTAGACCACGGGGCGCTTGCGAGCCGCGTCCTCGACGTGCTCCTCGGTGATCGCGCCTCCTTCGGCGCGCGCGGTGTCGGCGGCGAGCTCGACGATGTTGAGGGCGGAGCGCGCGTCACCGCCGGCGCGGCGTGCGATCAGTTCCTCGAGCTCCGGCGAGAGCTCCGCGTCGAGCTCGGCCGCGCCGCGGCGCACGACCTCTCGGAGCGCGTCGGGCGAGAGCGACTCGAGCTCGTACACCTGCGTGCGCGAGAGGAGCGCCGAGTTCACCTCGAAGTACGGGTTCTCGGTCGTCGCCCCGATCAGCGTCAGGAGGCCGTTCTCCACCGCCGGCAGCAGCGCATCCTGCTGCGCCTTGTTGAAGCGGTGGATCTCGTCGAGGAACAGGATCGTGCGCTTGCCCGACATCCCGAGCCGGTCCCGGGCGCGCGCGAGCACCTCGCGGACGTCCTTCACCGTCGCCGACACGGCGGAGAGCTCCTCGAACTCCGAGCCGGTCGTCGTCGCGACGATGCGCGCGAGCGTCGTCTTCCCGGTGCCGGGCGGCCCGTAGAAGATCGAGGAGCGGACGCGGTCCTCGGCGATCGCGAGCCGGAGCGCCGAGGTCTCGCCGAGCACGTGCTCCTGGCCGACGAACTCGTCGAGCGAGCGCGGGCGGAGTCGCTGCGCGAGCGGCGCGGCGCGGCCGGAGCGCTCGGCTGCGGCGTCGGAGAAGAGGTCGCTCATGACGCAAGTATGCTCCGCCACGTGGCCGTGACCAGCCTTCGTGCCGAGGCGAGCGACCTCCTCGCGCGGCTCATCCGTATCGACACGACCAACCCGCCGGGCAACGAGACTGCGGCGGCCGAGCTCCTGCGCGACTATCTCGCCGAGAGCGGCGTCGAGTGCGAGCTGTATGCCCGCGTGCCGGAGCGGGCGAGCCTCGTCGCGCGCATCCGCGGCACGGGAAACGGCCCGTCGCTCCTGCTCCTGTCGCACACCGACGTCGTGCTCGCCGACCCCGCCGAGTGGTCGGTGCCGCCCTTCTCGGGCGAGCTGCGCGACGGCGAGACCTGGGGACAGACTGTCTGGGGCAGGGGGGCGCTCGACATGAAGGGGCAGGTCGCGGCGAACGCGGTCGCGATCGCGTCGCTCGCGCGCGAGGGCTTCAGGCCGGCAGGCGACCTGATCTTCGCGGCGACGGCCGACGAGGAGGTCGGCGACGGGTTCGGCCTCCAGTGGCTCTGCGAGGAGCACCCCGACGCGGTGCGCTGCGACTACGCCGTCAACGAGGGCGCGGGCGACCGGCTCGAGCTCGGCGGCGGCGTCTACTACCTCTGCTCGACGGCGGAGAAGATGACCGCGCCGTTCACGATCCGCGTGCACGGACGGTCGGGGCACGCGTCGATGCCGGGGATCGCGGACAACGCCCTCGTCAAGGCCGCGCAGCTGATCGAGCGGATCGCCGGGTACCGGCCCGAGCCGCAGCTGCAGCAGGAGGTCGAGGCGTTCCTGCGCACCGTGCTCGGCGACGTGCCGCACGCGGCGTCGGTCGTCGAACGCGCGCGCGCCGTGCACCCGACGGCCGCCGAGCTCGTGGAGCCGCTGCTCGCGCCGACGTTCGCGCCGACCATGATCTCGGCATCGCAGAAGCGGAACGTCATCCCCGCGCTCTGCGAGGTCGACGTCGACTGCCGGCTGCTTCCCGGCCAGCATCCCGAGCGGATCGAGCCGATGGTGCGCGCGGTGCTCGGCGGCGACGTCGAGTACGACATCGTCTGGCACGAGGCGCAGGGCGGGACGCGCTCCGCGCTCGACACGCCGTTGTGGGCCGCCGTCGAGGCGTTCGTCTCGGAGAGCGAGCCCGGTGCGCACGCCGTCCCGATCTGCACGGCCGGCTTCACCGACAGCCATTGGCTGCGCGAGGCGTTCGGCACCGTCGCGTACGGGTTCTTCCCCGCGCGCGCGATGCCGCCCGAGCTCGCGGCGCAGCTCATCCACTCGGCGGACGAGCGCGTTCCGGTCGACGACCTCGAGCTCGGCGTGACGTGGCTCCGGCAGGCCGCGCACGCCGTCTGCGGTTGACCGTCGAGCTCGACGCGCTCGCCGATCTCGAGCCTTCGCTCGAGGCCGACGGCTTCTTCGGCCGCGACGACGTCGTCGCGCACGTGTACGTCGGCTATCGCTGCTCGGACGTGCTGCGCCGCACGTCGGTCCCGGCTCCGCCGGAGCCGTGTGCGCTGCCCGCGGTCGCGTACTCGATCGAGCCTGCCGGCGTAGCGCCGCGTGCCGGCGGCGACTTCCGCGTCGGCGACTGGCAGGCGAGCTGGAGCGAGGAGGAGTACGCGCACGCGGTCGACGCGGTACGTGCGGCGATCGCGGAGGGCGACGTCTATCAGGTCAATCTCGTGCAGCACCTGCGGGCGGAGTTCGAGGGCGACGCGGCCGGTCTCGCGGGTGCGCTCGCACCGCTGCGCCCGCTCGAGCCGCGGCCGCTCTCCGGCGACGGCTGGACGATCGTGTCCGCGTCGCCCGAGCTGCTCCTGTCGCGGCGCGGCTCGCGCGTGCGTACATCGCCGATCAAGGGGACGCGCCCGGCCGGCGTGCCGATCGAGTCGGCGAAGGACGCGGCCGAGCACGTGATGATCGTCGACCTCGAGCGCAACGACCTGTCGCGCGTCGCCGTGCCCGGCAGCGTGCGCTGGCCCGAGCTCCTCGCCGAACGGCAGCTCGCGGGTGTCTCGCATCTCGTCGCGACGGTCGAGGCGGAGCTGCGCGAGGACGTGTCGCTCGGCGAGCTGCTCGATGCGATGCTTCCCGGCGGCTCGGTCACCGGGTGCCCGAAGATCGCGGCGCTCGACCTGATCGCCGCGCTCGAGCCCGTCGGCCGCGGCGCGTCGATGGGCGCGCTCGGACGCATCTGGCCGAACGGCGACCTCGAGCTCGCGCTGACGATCCGCACGTTCGCGGTCGCGGACGGCTCGCTCCATCTCTGGGTCGGCGGCGGCGTCGTGTGGGATTCCGACCCGGCCGCCGAGGTCGAGGAGTCGTGGGTGAAGGCGCGGCCGCTGCTCGAGGCGATCGGCGCGCCGCTGCCGGCGGCGGCGCTCTCGTGACGCTGCTCGCGGTCGCGGAGGCCGGTCGCGGGGTCGTGCCCGCGGACGCGCCGGTCTTCTACGCCGACGACGAGGGCGTGCTGCGCGGCCGCGCGGTCTTCGAGACGATCCGCGTGTACGGCGGGCGGCCGTTCCGGCTCGACGCGCATCTCGACCGGCTCGCGCTGTCGGCAGCGCGGCTCGGCCTGCCGCCGGTCGAGCGGGACGCGCTCGCGCTCGCCGTGGCGGAGGCGCTGCGTGCCGCGGGCGAGCCCGACGCGGTGCTGCGGCTCCTGTGGACGCCCGGGCGCGAGGGCGAGCGCAACCCGACGGGCCTCGCGCTCGTCTCGACGCTGCCGCAGGGGCACGACGAGCAGCGCCGGCATGGGATCCGGCTCGCGGTCGTGCCGTGGGCGCCGGGCGAGCTGACCGCCGGTGCGAAGTCGACGAGCTACGCCGAGAACATCGCCGCCCAGGACGACGCGGGCCGCCGCGACGCCGAGGACGCGCTGTTCGTCGGCCCGGACGGGGTCGTGCTCGAGGCGCCGACGTCGAACGTGTGGTGGCGTGAGGGCCGGACGCTCGTCACGCCGTCGCTCGAGCTCCCGATCCTCGCCGGCGTGACGCGCGCGGCGCTGCTCGACCTCGCCGCCGGTCTCGGCTACGGCGTCGAGGAGGGGCGCTTCCCGCTCGAGCGGCTGCTCGCTGCCGACGAGGCGTTTCTCACGTCGTCCGTGCGCGAGGTGATGCCCGTCGTCGCGGTGGACGGCGCGGCGATCGGCGACGGCGTCCCCGGCCCTGCCGCGACGGCCCTGCAGCACGCGCTGCGTGCGGCCGCGGGCTACCCTGGCGGGGCATGAGCGAGGACAAGATCCGGCTCGGAGGCATGGCGATGCCGAACGGCGTGCTCGTGCACGGGCCGAGCTCGTGGGCCTGCGCGATCCGGCATCCGGACGGGCGGCTCGAGGTCGCGTCCGCGCGCAAGCGGTTCCGCGCCGCGAACGTGACGAGCCCGCTGCTGCGCGGCCCGGCGCGGATCGCCGAGGCGCTCGCGCTGCTCCCGCAGGTGAAGCGCAAGCTGCCTGCCGCACAGCTGCCGATGCAGAGCCCGCGTGTCGTCATGTCGATGGCCGGCTCCGTGATCGCGCTCCGGAGCATTCGCGAGTCGGGCCGCCTGCGCCCGGTCGCGCTCGAGCTGCTCTCCGGCCTCGTCTCGCTCGGGCCGGCGGTGCTCGCGATGCGGGGCTCCGAGCTCGCGGCGTATCACGGTGCGGAGCACATCTCCATCGGCACGTACGAGCACGGTGTGGGCGCGAAGAAGGAGCACGAGCGCTGCGGCGGCCATCTCGTCGGGCCGCTCGTCGCGACGACTGCGGTCGGAAACGTGCTCGCGGGTCTTGCGCCGGTGCGCGTGCGCAACGGTGCCCGCGCGGTCGCGCAGATCGGCGCACTCGCCGCGTCGACGGAGATCTTCGGCTGGATGACGCGGCATCCCGACCATCCGGTCGCGCAGGCGTTGTCGAAGCCCGGGCACGAGCTTCAGCACCGGTTGTCGACGGCCGAGCCGTCACCGGAGCAGCTCGAGGTCGCGGAGGCTGCACTCGCCGCCTGTCTCGAGCTCGAGCATGGCGCAGACGCTTAGGACGCGGCTCCCGCCCGAGATCTTCGATCTGCCGGTCGAGAAGATGCGCACCGGCTGGTACACGGACGCGTACTTCAATCACGCGCGCGCGGTGCTGCTGCAGGACGGTCGGCATCCTCACGTCGTGCTGCAGGTGTTCCAGAAGAAGGATGCGTGGCTCGGCGGCATGGACGAGGCGATAGCGATCCTGAAGCTGTGCGCGCGCGACACGGACGGGCTCGAGGTGCGCGCGCTGTACGACGGCGATCGCATCGCGCCGTACGAGCCGGTGCTGACGATCGAGGGCGACTACACGAACTTCGCGCATCTCGAGACGCCGGTGCTCGGCACGCTCGCGCGGCGCACGCTGATCACGACGAACGTCGTGCACGTGCTGCAGGCCGCGAACGGCAAGCCGATCATCTTCATGCCGGCGCGCCACGACCATCATCGTGTGCAGACCGGCGACGGCTACGCCGCGTACGTCGCCGGCCAGATCGTCGGCGCCGAGATCGGCGTGACGACCGACGAGCAGGCGTCCTGGTGGGGCGGGAGCGGGATCGGCACGGTGCCGCACGCGCTGATCGCGGCGTACGGCGGAGACTCGGTGCTCGCCGCGCGCAAGTTCGCCGCGTGGGCGTCGCCGGACATGAGCGTGACGGTGCTCGTCGACTTCGAGAACGACTCCGTGCGCACGGCGCTCGAGGTCGCGGACGCGCTCGGCGACCGGCTGTGGGGCGTCCGGCTCGACACGTCGGAGGCGCTCGTCGACCGCTCGCTATGGGCGGAGATGGGCGACTTCAGGCCGACGGGCGTGAACGAGCGGCTGGTGCGCAAGGTGCGCGACGCGCTCGACGCGCGCGGGCACGCCGGCGTGCGGATCGTCGTCTCGGGCGGGTTCACGGTGGAGAAGATCCGCGAGTTCGAGGCGAACGGCGTCCCGGTCGACGCGTACGGCGTCGGCTCGTCGCTGATCCGCGGCTCGAACGACTTCACCGGCGACATCGTGACGACGGACGGAATGCCGTCCGCGAAGTTCGGCCGAGGCCGCCGCGACGGCTCCCGGCTCGAGCTCGTGACGTAGCGTCGGACCTGTCCAACACCGCCACGTCCGGTGCCAGGCACCAGACGTGTCAGTCGCGGACGAGGCCGATCAGGGCCTGTGCCGGGGTCGAAGCCGCAGCGTCCAGAACCGCGAGGACGCACGCGGCATTGACGAACGGGAAGGTATCGGCGAGCCCACACGAGGTCGCGAAGCTGCTCCAACGCCAATCCTCGGGC
>DASYGK010000099.1:0-22053 GCA_035999905.1 Gaiellaceae bacterium
CAGTACTCGCAGATCGACCCGGCGCTGACGATGACGCGCGCCGAGCACGAGGAGAAGTTCCGCGCGATCCGCGCGGTCGTGAAGGACAAGGGCTACCGCTGGCTCGCGACGCCGATCTACCAGGACTTCCTCACGGGCGAGCGCAAGCTGTCGTGCGCGCCGTGGGGCTCGATCACGCGCAACCCCTACGGCTGGAAGGGCCCGTGCTACCTGCTCACGGACGGCATCTTCCCGACGTACGAGGCGCTGCTCGAGGGCATGGAGTGGGACGCGTACGGCCCCGGCAACGACCCGCGGTGCGAGCACTGCGGCATCCACTCCGGCTTCGAGCCTTCGTCGGCATTCGAGTCGTCGAAGAGCCTGAAGGAGACGGTGCGGAGCATGGCGTGGACGCTCAGCGGCTGACCTTCGCCTGCGCGACCGCTGCGGAGGAGCGCGTCGCGCGGCGTGCGGGGCTGCGCGCAGCGCGCATCGGGCTCCGCGGTGCCGCGGGGCTGCCGTCCGGCGAGCTCGTCTCGTTCGGGCTCGCGGGCGCCTTGCACGACGGCTTCCGCGTCGGCGACGTGCTCGACGCGACGCGTGTCGTCGACGCCGCAGGCGCGACCCTCTGGGAGGGATCGCCGCTCGGCGTGCGCGGCGCGCGCGGCGCGACCATGCTCGCTTCGGACGTGCTCGTGCACTCCGCGTCCGAGCGCCGCCGCCTGCACGAGTCGAGCGGCGCGGATGCCGTCGACATGGAGAGCGGTGTGCTCGCAGCGAGCGGCAGGCTCGCCGGCGTCGTGCGGGCGATCTCCGACGTTCCCTCGAGCGCCGTCGAAGGTGTCGACGCGACGGTGCACGCGGACGGCAGCACGGACGTCGTCGGGCTGATGCGGTGGATCGCCGCGAAGCGCGGCGATGCGATCCGCTCGATGCGCGACGCGTTGCGGGCGCTTCGGGCGTTGCAGGAGTGCGCCGCGTGAGCGGCCGCGTCCTCCTCGCGGCGCCGCGCTCGTTCTGCGCGGGCGTCGACCGCGCGATCGAGATCGTCGAGCGCCTGCTCGAGCAGCACGGCGCGCCGGTGTACGTCCGCCACCAGATCGTGCACAACGAGAACGTCGTGCGGAGGCTCGAAGGGCTCGGTGCGGTGTTCGTCGAGGACGAGTCCGAGATTCCGGAGGGCGAGTTCTGCGTGCTCTCCGCGCACGGTGTCGCGCCGTCGGTGAAGGAGAACGCGCAGGCGCGCGGCCTCAAGGTCGTCGACGCGACGTGCCCGCTCGTGAACAAGGTGCACGCCGAGGCGCGGCGATATGCCGACAGCGGCCATCTCGTCGCGCTCGTCGGGCACAAGAATCACGTCGAGGTGATCGGGACGCTCGGCGAGCGCCCCGATGCAACGGTCGTGATCGAGTCGCCCGAGCAGGCGCGCGAGCTTCCGACCGACAAGCCCGTCGCGGTGATCACACAGACGACGCTGTCGCTCGACGATGTCGCGCCGATCGTCGACGCGCTCGGCGAGCACGTCGGCGGGTCGCTGCTCCGGCCGCACGCCGACGACATCTGCTACGCGACGCAGAACCGACAGGACGCGGTGAAGGAGATGGTCGCGCAGGGCGCGACGCTCATCCTCGTGATCGGCTCGGAGACGAGCTCGAACGCACAGCGCCTCGTCGAGGTGGCGCAGGGCGCGGGCGCGGTTGCGACGCTCGTCGACGGCGAGAGCGCCTTCGGCGAGGAGCTGCTCAACGGGCACGAGACCGTCGGGCTCACCGCCGGCGCTTCGACGCCCGAGGAGCTCGTGCGCGCCACCGCCGACCGGCTCGCGCGGCGCGGCTTCGACACGCTCGAGGAGATCACGGTCGCACGCGAGGACGTCCATTTCCGGCTCCCGAGGGAGGTTGCGCGCGCATGACGAGCATCGAGGTCCCGTACGCGATCGCCGCAGCGCTGCCCACGCTCTCGGTGATGGACATCACGAATGACGTCTCCCAGACCCTCGCGCGCTCCGGCCGCAAGGACGGGATCGCGTACATCCACAGCATTCACGGTCGCAGCGTCGTGCGCGTGCAGGAGCGGGAGACCGGCTTCTTCGAGGACCTCGAGGGCCTGCTCGAGCGGATCGTCCCGAGCGACGTCCCCGGCCGGGAACGGCTCGTCGCCGCGCTGCTCGCTCCGCGTGGCGAGCAGGTTCCGTTCCGTGACGGGTGCCTCTGCGTCGGGCGCTTCCAGCGGATCCTGCTCTTCTCGCTCGATGCCGAGCATCGCAACGACTGGTCACTGACGCTGCTGGGCTGAGACGGTGTTGCCGAGCGCTGCACGCGTGGTCCACACTTTCGGTGTGGTACGCGCGCGCCGGCATCAGCGACTGCTCTCGGGGCTCGCGCTCGCGCTGCTCGCGCTCGTCGCCGAGCTCTCCGGCCGCAGCCTGACGCACCGGCTCGATCTCGGGCGCCACGTCGGCCGCGTGAGCTACGCGCACGCGCACTACTACCCGTTCCTCCTCGCCGGCGTGAAGGTCGCCGTCGCGCTGATGCTCGCGCGCCTCTCCTGGCGGTTCGCGAAGGCGCATGCAGCCGCGCGCGCCGCCCGGCGCGTCGCCGTCGCGCTCGGCGTTCGCCCCGCGCGCCGCGCGCCGCGCGTGCGCATCGAGCTCTCGCCGCGGCTCTGGCTCGTCTCGTTCGTCGGGACCGCGTCGATCTACCTGCTGCAGACCGATGCGGAACAGCTCGCGGCCGGGCGGTGGCCGCTGCTCGCGCCCTGGCTCCACAGCTCGGCGCTGCCGGTGTTCGCCGTGCTCGCGGTCGTCGTCGCAGTCGTCTTCCGCGCGGTCGAACGCTGGCTCGCCGACTACGAGGGCCTCGCGTCCGAGACGCTCGCACTCGTCCGGCATCTCACGGGCGTCGCGCTCGTCCCGCGCCGCTGGCTCTTCGCGACCGCGCGCGCCCCGCGCTCCCTGTTCGGCCTCGCCTTCGAGTCGCGTCCTCCGCCGCAGCCGGCCTAGCCGCGCGCGCAGCGCGCGGCCCGTGAGGCCGAACGCTGATCAAGGGAGGACGACGTGAGCGCGAACATCGCGCCCGAACTGCAATCGACGATCGAACGAACCGCGGAGCGGACGCTCCGGGCGCGCGCCGTGCTCGCGCTCGGCCCGGTGACCGTCGTCGGGGGGCTCGTCTGGGGCGTCCTCCAGCCGTGGCGGCTGACGCTCCTGCACCCGCACGGACAGGGCTTCTGGTGGCTCCTCTCCGAGCCGCCGCTGTACGTCGTGCTCGTCGGCGTGCTCTTCCGGCTCCTGATCGCGCCGGGCCTCGCCGACGACATCGAGGAGCGAAGGGAGTGATCGCGGGCTCGCTGCTGCCGCGCGCCGAGATGGTGCACTGGTGGTTCGCAGGCGGGTTCCTGCTCCTCGGCCTCGTGCTGCTCGCGGAGGGGATCGCGGGCCGCGAGGCGTGGGGGCGCAGGCCGTGGCGGCTCTATCTCTGGCCCGCGATCCTCTTCGGGATGGGCCTGCTGCTCTGGCCGGTGATGGCGCTCTACACGAACTCGACGATCCACATGGTCGCGCACGGCTCGTGGGCGCAGTCGCTCATGCTCGCCGGCGGCGCGGAGCTGGGCGTCGTCCACGGGAAGCTGCACTCCCAGTACTGGCGCCTGTGCACCGCGCTCGCGATGGTCGTGTCCGGCACGGCCGTGCTCGTCCACGAGCAGCAGCACTGGTTCTTCGCGCGCGCGGCGTTCCTCCATCACGCACTCGGGTGGACGGTGCTCGCCGGCGCGGTGTTCCCGCTCGTGCAGGCGTTCCGTCCGCGCTCGCTCGTCGCCGCGGCGGGCTTCGCGACGACCGTTCTCGTCGTCGCGGTGATGCTCTTCAGCGATCGTGACCTCGCGCCGATCTTCGGCCACCTCTCGCAGTTCGCCGGGGTGCAGCACCGGTGAGGCGCGCGCTCCCGCTCGCGTGGCTCGTCGCGCTCGCGGTTCCTGCGTCGGCGATCGCGCACGCGAGCCTCGCGCACGAGTCGCCGGCGTTCGCGCAGCGGCTCGCGGCCGCGCCGCGCGCCGTCGTTCTCCGGTTCGACGAGAGCGTCACCGCGCTCCCGCACGCGATTCGCGTCCTGAACCGGCGCGGCGACGACGTCGCCGGAATCACGCATGTGGACGGCCGCTCGATGACGGCCGCGCTCCCGCGGCTGCCGCGCGGGCCGTACACCATCCGCTGGCAGGCGATCTCCGACGACGGGCACGTCGTCTCGGGCGTCTACACGTTCGGAGTGCGTGTCGCGGCGCCGCTCGTGACCGATGCAGTCGGCGCACAGGGGCCGACGCGCACGGAGCACGTCATCCGCTGGGCTTATTTCCTCGCGCTCGCGCTCGTCGTCGGCGGTACCGGGTTCCGGCTCATCGTCGTGCGCGGACCGCTGCCGCGCCGCGCCGAGCGTCGGTTCTACTGGGTGACGGGCATCGGCGTCGTCGCCGTGCTCGAGCTCGGCATCGTCTCCTTTCTCCTCCGCGCGGAGGACGCGCTCCAGCTGCCGTTCGGGCGCTTCGTCTACGGCGACCTCTCGCCGATCGCCGGCGGGACGCGGTTCGGCACGGCGTTCGTCGCGATGGAGCTCGGGTTCGCGCTCGTCGCGGCGCTCCTCTATCTCGGCTGGCTCACCGGCAGGCGCGCGCTGCTGTGGCCGGCGTTCGCGCTCGGCCTCGCGTTCGCGTCGGGCCTCTCGCTCTCCGGCCACTCCGCCTCGGACGCCGGGCACTCCTGGCTCTCCGAGCTCGCCGACTGGGTGCATCTCGGCGCGGCGACGCTGTGGGTCGGCGGCCTCGTCCAGCTCGTCGCGGTCGTCTGGCCGGGCGCGCCCGAGCTCCGCCGCACGGCGTTCCTGCGCTTCTCGCGGCTCGCGACCGTGCTCGTCGCGCTGCTCGTCGCCGCAGGCACGTATCTCAGCATCCTCCGGCTTCCCGCGCTCGACGCGCTCTGGCGGACGGGCTACGGCGAGGTGCTGCTCGTCAAGCTCGGGCTCGTGGCGATCGCACTCGGCTGGGGCGCGGCGCACCACGTCCTCGTCGTGCCGCGTGTTCGCCGCGACGGTGCCGCGGGCGCGCTGTCGCGCAGTCTGCTCGGCGAGAGCGCCGTCGCGATGGCGATCCTGCTCGCAGCTGCGGTACTCGTCGACTCGAAGCCGCCGGCGCAGCCGCTCTCGCCCGCCCCGGTCGCAGCGCATGGGCGCTAGCCAGACGGCTACCGTGAGTCGAGCAATGCTCGTGCTCACCCGCACCGACGTGGAGGAGCTGCTCGATCTCGACGAGCTGTCCGACGCACTCGCGCGTGCACACGAGGAGCTCTCGGCCGGCCGCGCGTCGCTGCCGCCGCGGATCGCTGCGTTCACCGACGCGGGGCTCCTCGGTGCGATGCCCGGCTACGTCCCCTCCGCCGGGCTCGGTTGCAAGCTCGTGTCGCTCTTCCCGGGAAACACCGACCGGCACACGCACCAGGCGGCGATCGTGCTCTTCGACGCGGAGAACGGAACGCCGGTCGCGTTGATGGACGGGACGTACATCACGGCGATCCGCACCGCCTCCGCCGCGGCGCTCGCCGCACGGCTGCTCGCGCGCGAGGACGCGAGCGTGCTCGCGATCCTCGGCGCAGGAGTGCAGGCGCAGGCGGCCGGCCGCACGTTCGCGGGCGTGCGCGACTGGAGCGAGATCCGCGTCGCAGCCCGCGATGCCTCGAAGGCGGAGGCGTTCGCGCGTGAGATCGGCGCGACGGCGTTCGACTCGTTCGAGGACGCCGTGCGCGGCGCCGACGTCGTGCATGCGGCGACGCACTCGCCGGAGCCCGTCGTGCTCTTCGATTGGCTCTCACCTGGGGCGCACGTCGGCTCCGTCGGCTTCAACGGCGCCGGTCCCGAGGTGGACCCGGCGATCGTGCGCGCGGCGACACTCGTCGTCGAGTCGCGCGAGTCCGCGTTCGCCGCGCCGCCGAGCGGCGCGCGCGAGCTCGACGGGCTCGGGCCGGACGCGGCGCAGGCCGAGCTCGGTGAGCTCGTCGCCGGGACTCGGCCGGGGCGGACCTCGCCCGAAGAACTGACCCTGTACAAGTCGGTCGGCATCGCCGTCCAGGACCTCGCGGCCGCGTCGCTCGTGCTCGCCGCGGCCCGGGCGCGCGGCGCCGGCCTCACGATCGAGTTGGAGGAGATCCACGCATGACCGATTTCAGCCCAGGGCTCGCAGGCGTCGTCGCCTTCGAGACGGAGATCGCAGAGCCGGACCGCGACGGAGGGCAGCTCCGCTATCGCGGTGTCGACATCGAGGAGCTCGTCGGGAAGGTCCCCTTCGAGCAGGTGTGGGGGCTGCTCGTCGACGAGTCGCTCGAGCCGGGGCTCCCCGCCGCGTATGCCGAGCTCGAGGTGCGGACCGGCGGGCACATGTCCGACCTCCAGTCCGCGCTCGCCGCGTTCAGCGGCACGTGGAAGCTCGGCCAGCTGATCGACATCGACGTCGACGAGGCGAAGGAAGACCTCCGGCGTCTGTCGGCCGCCGCGTTGTCGATCGTCGCGCAGTCCGCGCGCGGCGCCGACCTCCCGCCGGTGCCGGAGGCGACGGTGATGGACGGGCGGACGGCGGCGGAGCGCTTCCTGCTCGCGTGGCGCGGCGAGGTGAACGAGGCGCACGCGAAGGCGATCGACACGTACTGGATCTGCACGGCGGAGCACGGCCTCAATGCGTCGACGTTCACCGCCCGTACCGTCGCGTCCACCGGCGCGGACTGCGGCGCTGCGTTGTCGGCCGCGGTCGGCGCGCTCTCGGGCCCGCTGCACGGGGGCGCGCCTGCGCGCGTGCTGCCGATGCTCGACGCGGTCGCGGAGATGGGTGACGCGGAGAAGTGGGTGAGCGAGGCGCTCGCGCGCAAGGAGCGGATCATGGGTTTCGGGCATCGCGTGTACCGCGCGGAGGATCCGCGCTCGCGGCTGCTGAAGCGCACGGCGAAGGAGCTCGGCTCGCCGCGCGTCGAGGTCGCCGAGGCGCTCGAGCAGGCGGCGCACGAGGCGATCGCCCGCAAGCACCCCGACCACTCGTACACGAACGTCGAGTTCTGGTCGGCGATCGTGCTCGACGTCGCCGACGTCCCGCCGCCGCTGGCGCCGGCGATGTTCGCGTGCTCGCGCACGGCGGGCTGGTCGGCGCACGTGCTCGAGCAGAAGCGCCTCGGCGTGCTCGTGCGCCCGGCGGCGCGCTACGTCGGCCCGGGGCCGCGCTCGCTGCAGTCGGTGTAGCGGCCGCAGACGTCGCACACGGACACGTCCACCGACCTGGTCGGGGGACGTGTCCGTCCGGGGCGGTCGCGACACTTGCCGTCGTGCTCGTGTCCCACAAGCCGTTCGGCGCCGCGCTCACCGAGCTCGCCTCGGAGGTCGAGGACGTCTACGTCACTGCGCGCGGGCTCAAGATCGCGACGTTCGCCGAGGTGCTCGACGGCGTCTCCGCCGGCGCGCTCCGTGCGGCCGTGCTCGGCGAGCACGAGCCGTCGCCGGCGCTGATCGAGGAGTGCGCACGGTTCCTCCGCGTGAGGCCCGAGTACTTCCGCGAGTACCGCAGCGCTCTCCGCGCCGCCGCCTGAGCTCTAAGAGGCTCTCACACAATGAGCGGTTGTGTCGCCCGGAACCCGGCTCGACGAACGTCATCGTGCGAGAGCTTCTAAGCTTCCACGCATGGACGACCTGCTCGCGTACCGCGACCGGTACCCGATCCTCGCGGACTGCACGTATCTGATCAACCACTCGCTCGCCGCGATGCCGGCGGCCGCCGAGGACAACCTTCTCGAGTACGCGCGGATGTGGCGCCAGCGCGGCATCCGCGCGTGGGGCGAAGGCTGGTGGGAGATGCCCGTCACCGTCGGCGACCAGCTCGCGCGGATCATGGGCGCCGAGCCCGGGACGATCGTCATGCACCAGAACGTCACCGTCGCCGAGGAGGTCGTGCTCTCGTGCTTCCGCAATCCGGGCGCGCGCAACAGGATCGTCTACGAAGAGGCGAACTTCCCCTCGGTGCGCTACCTCTATCAGGCGCAGCCGGACCTCGAGGTCGTCGCGGTCGAGGACGACCGCGCGATCGTCGACGCGATCGACGAGCGGACGCTGCTCGTGCCGATCAGCCACGTGCTCTTCAAGAACGCGGAGATCCAGGAGATCGAGCCGATCATCCGGCGCGCGCACGACATGGGCGCGCACGTCGTGCTCGACTGCTACCAGTCGGCGGGCGTCGTGCCGTTCGACCTCGCCGCGCTCGCCGTCGACTTCGCCGTCGGCGGCAGCGTGAAGTGGCTGTGCGGCGGTCCCGGTGCGGGCTGGCTCTACGTGCGGCCCGATCTCGCGGAGCGGCTCGAGCCGACGTTCGTCGGCTGGCAGGGTCACGCGCGGCCGTTCGCGTTCGAGCCCGAGCTCGAATACGCAGCCGGGGTCCGGCGCTTCCTGACCGGGACGCCGAACGTCCCCGCGCTCTACGCGGCGACCGCGGGCTACGACGTGATCGAGGAGGTCGGCGTCGAGCGCATCCGCGTTCGCTCGCTCGCGCTCACGTCGCTCCTGATCGAGCTCCTCGACGCGGCGGGCCTCGAGGTGTCGAGCCCGCGCGAGCCGGAGCGGCGCGGCGGCACGGTGCTCGTGCGCACGCCCGACGACGCGGCCGTGCACCGCGAGCTCGGCGAGCGCGGGATCATCTGCGACTTCCGCCCCGACGCCGGCATCCGCCTCGGGCCGCACTTCTACAACACGGAGGACGAGCTGCGCCACACGGTCGCGCAGCTCGTCGAGATCGTCGAGAGCGGCGCGTACGTGCGCCACAGCGGCGCCGCAGCGCGTTTCTGATTTCAAAATAGGGAGAGGACCTGGGCGTGAAAGCGCTCGCTCTCCTCGCCGCAGGCGTAGGAGCCGGCCTTCTAGCCTCCTCCGCGCTGGGCGCCCAGCTGATCGACCGCAACGCCTCAGGCGTGAAGATCGCCGTGAACGCAAAGGGCGAGGCGCTCCTGACGTACACCTCCGGCGGGAAGCTGAAGCACGTGCTCGCGTGGGGCGCGATGGGCGCGGCCGAGCCATCCCCCGGCGGCAAGCAGGTGAAGTTCAAGCTTGACTACGCGGGCGGCTGGGGCAAGTACCGCAAGCAGTACTGGAAGACCTTTGGCGGCACGTGCGGCTACTACGACGGCCCGGCGATCCCGAACATGGTCGCGGCCTGCCGTGCGAGCGACGGCACCTACTGGGCGGCGCAGAGCTGGCAGCAGCCGCTGCCGGATCTCGGCTTCGCGCCGTGGACGCCTGCGCTCTCGTCCTACTGGCTCGAGCTCTCCCACTGGACCGGCGATCTCGCCAAGCTCGAGGTCGGGACGATGTGGGTGTACAGCGGCAGGTTCCAGAGCCTCTTCGGCCGCTACACATACGGAGGCTCCGGCGTCTACGGGTTCCATACGACGAACGTCGGCGCACCGACGGACGGCTTCGGACGCCTCATCTATCTCGACACGTTCAACTCGCGCTACGGCGCCGGCTGGCGGCGCGAGAACTCGTTCGTGCCGCACAACCCGACCGGCGTCTTCTGTTACGGCTTCTACACCTTCGACCCGACGAAGGGCGGCTACATCCATCCGCCCGGCCAGACCGCGGTACGCGGCCCCGGCACCGGCGAGCAGTACCGCCTCACCGCGGCAGGCCCCGGCGTGACCCCGAACGTCTCGACGCTCGTTCCCGCGCTGCACCCCTTCGACAAGAACAACCCTGCCGACGTCGACTACCAGCGCCAGCAGGCGGCCGTTCTCTCGTCCTGGGGCGACAAGCAGTGCCGCGCGGGCCTGTAAAGCTCCGGTAACGCGTACGGGCCCTCCCGCGTCTGGGGGATAGGCGTTCGGCGTACGCGCCGCGACGCTGTGGGTGTGCACCGGATCGCCGCAGCGGTCGCGCTCACCGCAACCTCTCTCGCCTTCACCGGCGTTGCGTCGGCGGCGCAGTTCATCGACCGTAACGCGACCGGCGTGCGCATCCAGACGAACGCGCGCGGCGAGGCGCTCTTCACGTATCGCGCCAACGGGACGAGCCGGCACGTGCTCGTCTGGGGTGCGGTGAATGCCCGCGTTCCCGCGGCGGGGACGCAGCAGGTGCGCTTCCACGTCGACTACTCGGGCGGCTGGAAGTCGCGTCACACGACGAGCTTCACCGGTAGCTGCGGACGCTACGACGGGCCGGCGCTACCGAACCTCGTCGCCGCGTGCAAAGCGCCCGACGGCTCGTACTGGGCGGCGCAGAGCTGGCAGCGGCCGCTCCCCGATCTCGGGTTCGCACCGTGGACGCCGACACTCGCGCAACGCTGGCTCGAGGTGTCGCACTGGACCGGCGAGGTGGCGCAGCTCGAGACCGGCTCGAACTGGGTGTACAGCGGGCGCTTCCAGGCGCTCTTCGGCCGGTACACGTATCTCCGCAAGCCCGTCTTCGGCTTCCACACGACGAACTACGGTGCGCCGACCGACGGCTTCGGCCGTCTCATCTATCTCGACACGTTCAACTCGGTGTACGGTGACGGCTGGCGGCGTGAGAACTCGTTCGTTCCACACAACCCGACGGGCGCCTTCTGCTACGGCTTCTATCCGTTCGATCCGACGAAGGGCGGCTACATCCATCCGGCGGGATGGACGGGCATGCGCGGCCCCGGCACGGGCGAGAAGTACCGGATCACGGCCGGCGGCCCCGGCGTGACGCCGAACGTCGCGACGATCGTCGCGGGGCTGCATCCATTCGACGCGGCGAATCCGGACGACGTCGCGTGGCAGGCGCAGCAGACGGCGGTGCTCGCTTCGTACAACGACCGGCTCTGTCGCGCAGGGCTCTCGTAGCGCTCGCCGCGCTCGCGGCCGCGCTCACCGTTGTCGCAGGCGCCGCCGGCGCGACGCGGGCCGACGGTCCCGTGATCGTCGCGACCGAGACGCTCGCCGGGATGAACGCGAACGACGCGGGCGGCTACGAGCCTCCCGACGTGCAGGTCGCGGCCGGGCCGGGCTACGTCGTCGAGATGGTCAACCTCGCCGCGCGGATCTGGGCCACCGCACCGGGGACGCCGTCGCACGAGCTCCAGACGACGGCGCTGAGCGCGTTCTTCAAGGTCGGCCTCGGCGACCGTCTCACGGATCCCCGGGTGCTCTACGACGCGCCGAGCGCACGCTGGTTCGCGTCGATCTCCGACATCGACGCGAGCAGCGTCGTCCTCGCCGTCTCACAGACCGCGGATCCCACCGGAGCGTGGAGCACCTACTCGTTCGGCGCGTCGGGCTGCGCTGATCAGCCGCGGCTCGGTCTCTCGGACAGCGTCGTCGTCCTCGCCGCCGACGTCTTCTCGAGCTGCGACTCGGGCTTTGCGCCGCTGCTCGGCGGCGAGATCTGGGTCGTCGACAAGGCGCAGCTCCTCGCCGGCGCGGCGGACGTCTCGTCGACGAGCTTCGGGCCCGATCGCGCCTACCAGGGGCTCGCGCCGGTGCAGTCGCTCTCGTCGACGTCGACCGAGTACATGGTCTCCGTCGACAATCCGTCCTCTCGCGCGGTGCACCTGTTCACGATCGACGGCGCTCCGCCCGCGGCCGTCCGGCTGCAACAGGTCGCGGCGCTCCCGGTCACGCAGCTGACGACGCCGCCTCAGGGCGCCGAGCCGTCGTCGAGCAGCGGCTTCCGCCGGCCGGCGGTCGGGACGAACGACGACCGCGTTCTCAACGCGATCTGGGAGAACGGCAGCCTGTGGCTCTCCGCGAACACCGGCTGCACGCCTCCGAACGACACCGACGTGCATGCGTGCGCCCGCGTGATCCAGATCGCCACCGCGACGCGCACCGTCGACTGGGACACCGACCTCAGCGTTCCCGGGGCGGATCTCTTCTTCCCCGCGATCGCGCCCGACGGCGCCGGCAACCTCGTCGTGATCTACGGCGAGTCGAGCCCGGCGATCGTGCCCGAGCTCGTCGCGGTGGGGCGTGCACCGGACGGGACGTTCACGACCCCGGTCGTGATCGCCCAGAGCGCGGGCACGTACAACGGGAACCGCTTCGGCGACTACTTCGGCGCCGCGCGCGACCCGACGCGGCCGCAGCTCGTCTGGGTCGCAGGAGAAAAAGGCCTCGACGTCGTCGGCTCGCGGGTCTGGAGCACGACCGTCGCCTCGATGCAGATGAACGGCATCGCGCCGACTCCGCCCACGGTCGATACGTCGGTGCCGCCGAGGCTGCGCGCGCAGGCCGTCACCGGCCGTGCCGGCATCGCGGTGCGGCTGAGCTACAAGACGCTCGACGACGCAGCCGGTGTGCGCGCGAAGGTGACCGTCAGCGTGAAGAAGTCGGTCCTCTTCTCGGCGACGACGGTTGCGGGCCGGCTGCACGTCGGCCAGGTCTACTACGTGCTCTGGCATCCCGCGAAGCAGTTGCACGGCGCGCTCCAGTGGTGCGTCACGTCGATCACCTCCGGTGCGCGCCGTTCCGCGCCGAGCTGCTCGACCGTCACGCTCCGCTGAGCAGCTCGCGCAGCCGCTGCGCGTACGCGGGCGCGGTCGGCGCGTCTTCGTGGCGGAAGTACACGTACGCGGGCTCGGCGACCGCCGCGAGGCGGTGCGCGAGCGCGGAGAGCGCGTCTTCGTCGTACGGGGGCTCCCGCAGGCGCAGATAGCGGAACGGCGCCGGATGGTTGAGGTCGTTGACGCGCACGGCGCCTGCAGCGGCGAGCCGCGGCTCGATGCCGTCCCACGATGGATGCTCGAGGTCGAATGCGAGGCGCAGCGACGGGTCGAGCGAGCCGAGCAGCAGCTCGAGCGCGCCCTCGTCGCGCACGCTCTTCAGCGACACGCGTACCGGGCCGAGCCGGTCGCCGAGCGCGCGTACGCGCGTCTCGAAGAGGTCGAGCCCGCGCAGCCGGTGCCCCGGAAGCTTCGGCGCGAACTCGAACCCGTCGGGCGCCTGCGCCGCCCAGCGCTCGAACTGGTCCTCGGCCGGCAGCCGGTAGCCGGTCGTGTTCAGCTCGACCGTCCGGAACCGCTCGGCGTAGAAGCCGAGGAACGAGGCGGGATCGAGCCCGGCGGGGTAGAAACCGGGCCGCCAGGTCGGATACGACCAGCCTGACGTTCCGACCGAGACCCGGTCTACAGTGGGCGGTCCTTTGGCCACCGCCGCAACTGTGACAGTTCCCGTCGAGACCTTCACGGAGGAGGAGTGCGAGCGCCTCGCGCCGCACTTCACGAACGTCGACCGGCCCGTCTTCGGCCTCGTCAACCTCCCGGAGACGGTGAAGGGCGCGATGTTCGCGCGCTACTCCCGGTATCCCGGGACGCTGCGCCGCATGTTCCTCGACGAGTTCGCAGACTCGGTGCCCGAGGCGTCCGGCAGCGAGGGCGCGGAGGGGCAGCGCGCGGCCGAGCTGTACGAGCGCATCTTCCTCGGCTACGGCGACGACTCCGTCGCGCAGCTCGGCGGCGCGCACATTGCGCTCGAGTGGACGTCGAACCTGCTCACGAAGATCCTGCAGCGACCGAGGCTCGCCGCGTATCTCGAGCAGTCGACGCGCTACATCGCGTACGACACGCAGCTCGACGGCTTCGGCTACCGGTACCACCGCGATGCGCGCTTCGGCCCCGAGTACGAGCGCGCGCTCGACGACCTGTTCGCGACGTACTCGCGCCTGCTCGAAGGCGTGTCGTCGTGGGTCGACGGACAGTTCCCGCGCAGCGATGACGAGTCCGCGGCCGCGCACACGCGCGCCGTGCGCGCGAAGGCGCTCGACCTCGTGCGCGGCCTGCTGCCGGCCGCGTCGCTCTCGCACATGGGCATGTATGCGAGCGGGCAGACGTACGAGCAGCTCGTGCTGCATCTGCTCGCGCATCCGCTCGCCGAGGCGCGCGCGTACGGGACGATGCTGCTCGAGGAGCTGCAGAAGATCATCCCGAGCTTCGTCGTGCGCGTGCCGCGCGAGGATCGAGGCGGCAGGTGGGTCGACTATCTGCGCGACCGGCGCTCGGCCGCCGACGCGGCAGCGGCGCGGCTCGGTCTCGACGAGGAGGCGAATGCCGTCGCGGCGCCGTCGGTGCGGCTCCTCCGCGCGCACGGCAGCGAGGAGGAGCTACTCGCCGCGCTCCTCTACGAGTCGACGGCGACCTCGGAGGACGACGCGCTGCGTGCCGTCGCGGCGCTCGCGCCCGACGAGCGGGCCGCGCTCGTGCGCGAGCTCGTCGGAGAGCGCGAGAACCGGCGGCATCGTCCCGGCCGCGGCTTCGAGACGCTCGGCTACCGCTTCGAGATCGTCTCGGACTACGGCGCGTTCCGCGACCTGCAGCGCCACCGCCTGCTCACATGCCAGTGGCAGAGGCTCACGCCCGACCTCGGCGCCGACGTGCCGCACGAGGTCGCGGCGGCGGGGCTCGGCGCTGAGTACGAGCGTGCGCTCGAAGTCTCGCGTGCCGAGTACGCGCGCCTGCGCGGCGAAGGCCTCGTCGAGGAGGCGCCGTACGCGCTCTGCCTCGCGTTCCGCCTCCGCTACGTGCTCGAGCTCGACGCGCGGGAGGCGCTGCACCTGATCGAGCTGCGCTCGGGACGCGAAGGCCATCCGTCGTACCGCGCGGTCGCGCACGAGATGCGGCGGGCGATCGCCGGTGTGCACCCGAACGTCGCCGCGGCGATGTCGTTCGTCGACGATTCGACGGAGGAACGGCTCGAGCGGCTCTTGTCGGAGATGCGGACCGAGGCTAGACGTTCGGCCTGAGCACCACGGGCCCGGCGTCGTTCGTGCCGGCCAGGTGCTTCGTCACGACCCACGTGTCGCCCGGCTGCAGACGGTAGGGCGCGTTCAGCCAGATCGACACGCCGGAGCTCTTCGCGGCGACGACGAAGACCCCGCAGGGCGCGTACGGCTTGCCGTTCCGCATCAGCCACACCGTGTAGTAGCCGTGCTCGGGGAGCTTCGGCAGGCCCGTCGCCGAGAGCTTCATCGGCCAGTTCCCCGAGGGATCGCGCGGCTCGATCTCGAGCGACGCGAGGGCCGCGGGCGCGGCGCTCGTGCCGGAGAGCTTGAGGGTCGTCCCCGCCGACAGCCCGTTGCCGCCGCCGTTGCCCGCGAGATAGCCGCCGAGGAATGCAAGGGCGAGCACGAGCACGGCCGCGGCGAGCAGGAGCACGCGCCGCTGCACGCGCGGTCCCTGCCGCGCAGGCAGCGTCATCGCGAGCGTCGGGCCGAGCTCGATCTCGGGCGAGAGCTCCGGCGGCGGTCCAGCGGTAATGAGCAGCTCGTGCACGCGGCGAAGGCGCTCGCGCTCCGCGGCGTCGACGTCGCGGCCGAGCAGCTCGTCGAAGTCCGGTCCACGCGTCATGCGAGCTCTCCCTCCAGCAGGTCCGCGAGGCGGGCCAGGCCGGCCCGTGTGCGGGTCTTCACGGTTCCGAGCGGAATGTGGAGATACGCGGCGATCTCGCTCTGCGACAGCTCGCTCCAGTAGGCGAGCTCCACCACCTCGCGCTCCTTCTCCGGCAGCTCCTCGAGCGCGCGATGGACGCGCCACGCGACGAACGACGACTCCGCGCGATCGGCAGGGCCGGCCTCCGTCGACGCGGTGTCCGGGATCTCGCTCGGCGGCTCGTAGCGCGCGCGCTGGCGGTCGACGACCGCGTTCCGCGCGATCGCGTAGAGCCAGGGCGCCGCCGGCCCGCGCTCCGGCCGGTAGCTGCGAGCGGAGCGCCACACCGCCGCGAACGTCTCCTGCACCGCGTCCTCGGCGCGCTGGCGGTCGCGCAGGCGTCGCAGCGCGAGCCCGAAGACGGAGCGGACGTACCGGCGGTAGAGGAGCTCGAAGGCCTCCCGGTCGCGCTCGGCGACCCGGACGAGCAGGTCGGCGTCGTTCGCCGCCGAGGGCTCTTCCTCGCGCGGCGGTGTCACGGCGCGCAGGCGCGCAGGGCTGTCGAGCGCTAGCTCCATGTTCTTCCGGTCCTTACGCATCGGCGCTCATCTCGGATTCCAAGTCATAGCACTCGTTTGACACAAGCTTTACGCAGACCCGGCTTGGGGATGACCCCAGTGCGGAATCCAGTCCGTACATCCCTGCTGGGAAAAGAAGGAGTTCGACCATGAGATTCATCGCAACCCTGCTGGCGGCCACGGTCTCCGCGCTCCTCGTGGCGGCGGCGGCCGGAGCCGCGACGATCAACGTCTCCATCAAGAGCACCGGCTTCACGCCGGGCTCGATCACGATCAACCACGGCGACCACGTCAGCTGGAAGAACAACGACAAGGTCGACCACCAGGTGGTCGCCGACGACGGCTCGTTCGCATCCCCGATCCTCCATGCGGGCCAGTCCTGGACGGTGACGCTCAACCGCGCGGGCAGCTTCCGCTACCACGACGCGCTCGCGCCCAGGCTCGCGGGCCGCGTCAAGGTGACCGGGCCGCCGCCGTCGCTGACCCTCGGCCTCTCCCTGCCGATCGTGGACTTCGGCGTCCCCGTCACACTCGCGGGCGCCGTGTCGACCGGCCAGGCGAACCAGTCGGTCGAGATCGACGCGCAGCCCTGGGGGCAGCCGTCGCTCACGCAGCTCGTCGTCGTGAAGACCGACGCGAACGGCGCGTTCGCCTACACCGTCACGCCGTCGCTCTACACCACGTACGTCGCGCGATGGAACAACGTCGCGAGCGGCAACGTGCTCGTCCAGGTCGCACCGAAGATGCACCTGCTCGCGGGCGGCAACGGCTACATGAAGGCGACCGTCCTCGCCCCGACGTCGATGGCCGGGAAGCACGTCTACCTGCAGCGGCTCTCCGCGTTCGGGCAGTGGGTGAACATCGCGAGCCTCACGCTCGGCGCGCAGAACGGCAAGCTGTTCAAGCCGGTCGCCTACCTGCCGAAGGGCGTGTCGCACATCCGCGTGTTCCTCTCCGTCAACCAGGCGGGCAACGGCCTGCTGTCCGCGCACAGCGGCAGCCAGACCGTGCGCCGCATCCATTAGGGCTCGAGCAGCGTTTGGAAGCTGTGAATTTCCAGGGTAATTCGCTCGAGTTCGCGGCCCCGCGGGTAGATCCGGAGGGAGCGACGAAAAGAGGTTCGACAATGAGAAAGCTGATGATGCTCCCACTGGCCCTGCTCGCGGCGTTCGTCGTCGCGGCGGCGGCCGGCGCAGACACGAAGACCGTCCAGATCACGAAGACCGGCTTCACGCCTACGACCACCACGGTCAACGTCGGTGACACCGTCACCTGGCACAACGCCGATACCGCAACGCACCAGGTCGTCGCGGACGACGGCTCGTTCGCGTCCCCGGTGCTGCGCAGCGGTGAGACGTACTCGTTCCAGTTCGCGAAGGCCGGCAAGTTCGGCTACCGCGACTCGCAGGCCGGCTCGCACAAGGGCACGGTCGTCGTCAACGGGCCTCCCGCAGCGGTGACGCTGGCCGCGGGCAGCACCACCGTCGTCTACGGCTCGAGCACCTCGCTCTCCGGCGCGGTGTCGAACCAGCTCACGAGCGAGCCGGTGACTCTGACGGCCCAGGCGCTGGGCAAGAGCACCCAGTCGCTCGACGCGACGACGACCGCCGCGAACGGGACCTTCGCGTTCCCGGTCTCGCCGACGATCCAGACCGTGTACCAGGCGCACTGGCGGACGGCCGACAGCCCCGCCGTCACGGTGAACGTCGCTCCGCGCGTCGGCTTCGGCCTCAGCGGCCGGACCTACGTCGCCAAGGTGACGTCGGACCTGACCTACGCCGGGCACTACGTGTGGGTGCAGCGGCGCACCGCGACCGGCGGCTGGACGAGCATCAAGCGCGTCTACCTCGGCGCGAGCTCACGCGCGACGTTCCAGCTCCGCCTTGCACGCGGGCTGTCGACGCTCCGCCTCAACCTGCCTGCGGGGCAGGCGGGCGCGGGCTACGTCGCCGGGCTGAGCCGCCTGCTCGCCGTCAAGCACTAGGGCGAGCCGAGGATGGGACGGGGGCGGCGCGAGCCGCCCCCGTCCCATGCGTTCCGTCAGCCGCGTGCGGCGGCGTAGCGCCGAGCGACCTCGTCCCAGTTGACGACGTTCCACCAGGCCTCGAGATACGCGGGCCGCTTGTTCTGATACTTGAGGTAGTAGGCGTGCTCCCACACGTCGATGCCGAGCAGCGGCACGTGGCCCTGCGAGATCGGCGAGTCCTGGTTCGCGGTCGAATAGACGGCGAGTCCGGTGCCGTCCCAGACGAGCCACGACCAGCCGGAGCCGAAGCGCTTCACGCCGCCGTCGCTCACGGCCGCCCTCAGCTTGTCCACGCTCTCGAAGGTCTCGTCGATCGCGCGGGCGAGGTCGCCGCTCGGCTCGCCGCCGCCGTCGGGCGACATGATCGTCCAGAAGAGCGAGTGATTCGCGTGGCCGCCGGCGTTGTTGCGCACCGGGCCCTGCTTGTCGGCCGGCAGGCTGTCGAGGATCGTGAGCACGTGCTCGACGGACGCGTCGGCATGCTCCGTTCCCTCGAGCGCGGCGTTCGCGTTGTCCACGTAGGCCTTGTGATGGAGGTCGTGGTGGATCCGCATCGTCTCGGCGTCGATGTGAGGCTCGAGCGCGTCGTACGGATACGGCAGATCGGGCAGTTGGAATGCCATGGGGCTCCTTTCAGCGGCTCAGTCGCGTCGAGGGTGAGGATATGCTCCGCCCGCCCGTCCACGCCGAAGAACGAGAGGTGCCGATGTCGACGCTTGCCTTCAATTTCGCGGAAATCGCGCCGCGCGAGCTGCGCCCCGAGGTCTACGAGCTCGACGGGATCTCCCGCGCCTCCGTGGAGGCCCACTACAAGCTCTACCAGGGTTACGTGAACAAGCGGAACGAGATCCTGCGCAAGCTCGGCGAGGTCGATCTCGACGCGGCGAACCAGGTGTACTCCGACCTGCGCGCGCTGAAGGTCGATCTCACCTTCGCGATCGGCGGGATCAAGAACCACGAGCTCTACTTCGCGCATCTCGGCGGCGGCGGCGGCGACCCGACGGGTGCGTTCGGCGACCTCGTGAAGCGCGACTTCGGTTCGGTCGCCGCGTGGCGCGCCGACCTGAAGGCGACGGGCATGGCCGGCCGCGGCTGGGCGTGGGCCGCGTACGACTGGGACGAGCGGCGCCTCTTCAACTACATCGGCGACGCGCAGAACTCCTTCCCGGTCTGGAACGCGACGCCGCTCGTCGCGCTCGACGTCTACGAGCACGCGTACTTCCTCGACTACCAGACCGACCGCGCCTCGTACATCGACGCGTTCTTCGACAACCTCGACTGGGACGTCGTGAACGGCTGGATCGACCACTACTCGATCGGGTAACCGGAAGGCGAGATGCTGACCGTCGTCCTCGCCGTGGTCGGCTACCTCTGCGGCTCGATGCCGTGGGGGTACTGGCTCGTACGGATCTTCCGTCACGAGGACATCCGCACGCAGGGCAGCGGCAACATCGGCGCGACGAATGTCTGGCGCCTGCACGGCCGGCGGCTCGGGCTGCCGGCAGTGCTGCTCGACACGGCGAAGGGGTTCGTGCCTGCGCTGCTCGCGACACAGCTCGTCGGCCACGGGTCAGGGGTGCTGGCGGGCGCGGCGGCGATGCTCGGCCACTACCGGCCGATCTTCCTCGGCTTCCGCAAGGGCGGGAAGATGGTCGCGACGGCCGGCGGCGCGTTCCTCGGCGTCGCGCCGATCGTCGGCGGCGCGGCCGCAGCGGTGTGGGTCGTGCTCTTCGTCGCAACGCGGTACGCGTCGGTTGCGTCGATCGTCGCGGCCCTGTCGCTCGGGCTGTGGGCGGCGCTCCTCGGCTACCCCTGGCCCGTGATCGCTTTCGGTGCGGCCGCAGGGCTCGGCGTGCTCGCGCTCCATCGCGCGAACCTCGGACGCCTGTGGCGCGGCGAGGAGAACCGCTCGACCCTGTGGCGCCGCTGGTGGCGGAAGGGCGCTAGCCCCTCAGCCAGTCTCTGAGCTCGGTGTGCCGCGCAGGCCCGTGCCCGCCGCCGGCGAGCTCACCGCGCAGCTCGCCGATCGTCCCGTAGCGCTCGGCAACGACCTCGTGCGCGTGGATCGTCTCGAAGTTGACCTGGCGCGAGAGGACGAAGTCGCCGTCGTCGAGCTGTGGGAGCTCGTCGAGCACGCTCTTCAGCGCCACGCGCACCGAGTCCTCGACGAACCGCGGCTGCAGATGCGCGTGCTCGACGACGAAGAGCTCGTCCGGCCGCTTCAGCAGCTCGTAGATGGGTGAGCTCATCGACGACTCGACGAGCTCGACGAGCCGCTCGGCGTCGACGTGCTTCGTCGTCCCGACGAAGAGCGTGCCCTGGCCGCGCTGGTTGTGCGTCGCGATCGGGACGAGCTCGAGGATCCGCTCGACGTCGTTCGCGTCGAAGCCCGCCTCGAGCAGGCGCTCCGACGCGCGGCCGCGGACGAGGCCCTGGGCGCACGGGCACGCATTGATGCCGACCGCCTCGACGCCGACGACGCGGCGCACGCCCTGGCGGGAGGCGGCCGCGATGCCGATCAGCGACACCATCTCCTGCGTCATCAGGCGGGTGACCGGAGTGCGGCGTTCGTACGGATAGCGCGCGCTGATGTGCACCTCGGCGAGCAGCGCATCCTGCCGCTCGACGATGTGGCGCGCGACGTGCTCCGCGAGATCCTCGACGAGGAACGCGTCGTCGTCGACGACGCCCTCGATCGCCTCCTCGAACAACTCGGGGAAGCGCGACATGTGCACGCCCTTCTGCGAGGGGTCGAGGTCGACCGTGCAGTCGATCGTCGCGAGGATGAGCTTCTCGCGTGCACCCTTGCCGATCCGGACCGCCTTCTGGACGCCGGTGACGCCGGCGCGCGAGAGGCCGAGCGCCACTTCGGGCGCAGAGGCCTGCAGGTCGTCGAGCAGCTGGCGTGCCGATTCGCTCATCCGGGTACTGTGCCGCACGGTAGCCGATGCACAACGACACGTCCTTCGCCCGGCTCGTCTCGCTCGCATGTCACGACGTGCGGACCCCGCTCGCGACGGTGCACGGGTTTGCGAAGACGCTCACCCGCACCGCCGACCTCGCGGCGCCGGCCGACCGGTACGTCGAGATGATCGAGGCGGCCTCGACGCAGATGGCGGAGCTGCTCGACGAGCTCTCGCTCGTCGCCCGGATCGAGGACGGGCGCTACGACCCCGCGCTGCGGGAGACGGACACGCTCGAGCTTGCACACGCTGCGGTCGATCGTCTCGGCGCCGACCGTGTCCGCGTCTCGGGCGAGGGCGCGACGATCAGCACCGACGTCGAGGCCGTCGATCGCGGCGTCTCCGCGCTCGTGCAGGCCGCGCTCCGTCACGGCGGCCTCGACGAGGTGGCAGTCGTCGTCCGCGGCAACGAGATCGACGTGTCGCCGATCACCGAGTCGTCCGGCCGCGTCGTGCTCGGCCGCGAGCTGCGCGACCTCGGCGCAGCCGTCGCAGTGCGCGCGATCGAGTTCCTCGGCGGAGCCGTCTCACTCGACGGCGACACGCTGACCGTGCGCTTCGCCTAGGCGGAGAACTCGCGCGCCGTCGCGGCCACGGCCGCCGGCTCCGCGAGCTCGTGGCAGGCGCGGCAGCGCGCCTCGTACGAGTCGAGCGCGCCGACGACGATGGTCTCTCCGTCTGCGGGAGCCGGGTAGCCGTCGACGAGCCGCTGCGTCATCGTCGCGGGACCGCCGCAGCGGTGGCAGACGGCCTGCAGCTTGTCGACGAGCTCTGCTCGACAAAGCAGCTCCGGCATGGAGCCGAAGGGCATGCCGCGGAAATCCTGGTCGAGGCCGGACGTGATGACGCGCGTGCCCCGCTCGACGAGCGCATCCACGACGAGGACGATCGGCGGGGTGAAGAACTGCACCTCATCGATCCCGATCACGTCGTAGGCCTCGGCAAGCCCCGGGATGTCCTCCGGCCTTGTCACTGCGACCGCGCGCATCTTCGCGCCCGCGTGGCTGACGACGTGGCCGATGTCGTAGCGGTTGTCGATGCGCGGCTTCACGATCAGCACTCGCTGTCCGGCGATCTCTGCCCGCCGCAGCCGCCGGAGCAGCTCCTCGCTCTTGCCGCT
>DASYGK010000113.1:0-14107 GCA_035999905.1 Gaiellaceae bacterium
CAGTACGGCGTGCGCGCGATCTGCGGCAAGGGCGGCTTCCCCGACGAGGCGATCGCCCCCATGCACGAGCTCGGGATGGTCTATTTCGCGATCGTCGGCGGCGCGGCCGCGCTCGAGACGACGCAGATCGAGGAGATCGAAGAGGTGATGTGGGAGGAGCTGATGCCCGAGTGCCTCTGGAAGTTCCGGGTGAAGGACTTCGGCCCGCTCACCGTCGGCATCGACGCGCACGGCAACTCGCTCTACCACGACGTGCAGACCGCCGCCCAGGAAAAACTCAAGGAGCTATATGCCAGGCTTTAACGACGGCTTCCTCGACGTTCCGGCGCGCCCCGGCAAGCCGCGCGACGTCGGCCTCACGCACGTGATGGACAAGGGGCTGAACCTCCGCGACATCGAGGGGATGTTCGACGTCGGCGGCGACTTCGTCGACATCGTCAAGTTCGGCTGGGGCACGAGCTACATCACGAACAACCTCGAGAAGAAGATCGCGCTCTACCGCAGCTTCGACACTCCGGTCGTCTGCGGCGGCACGCTCTTCGAGGCCGTCTACGGCCGCAACAAGATCGACGAGTTCAAGGCGTGGCTCACCGAGCATCGCTTCTCGCACGTCGAGATCTCCGACGGCACGCTGGAGATCCCGCGCGAGCGCAAGCTCGAGCTGATCGAGGACTTCGCACGCGACTTCGTCGTCCTCTCCGAAGTGGGCTCGAAGGACTCCGACGTCGTCTACGCGCCGTACCAGTGGGTGCAGTGGATCAAGGAAGAGAAGGACGCCGGTGCATGGAAGGTGATCACCGAGGCGCGCGAGGGCGGCTCCGCCGGCATCTTCCGCAAGGACGGCGACATGCGCACCGGCCTGATCGACGAGATCGCGCACGAGGTGTCGGTCGACGACCTCATCTTCGAGGCGCCGACGAAGAGCTCGCAGGCGTGGTTCGTGAAGCACTTCGGCCCGAACGTCAACCTCGGCAACATCCCCCCGGATGAGGTGATCCCGCTCGAGACGCTCCGCCTCGGGCTGCGCGGCGACACGCTCAAGGAGGTGCTGCTTGGCGGCGAGCCTGCACCTGCCTGACGACGTCGAGGCGTTGTCCGCGGAGCAGGTGCTCGGCTTCGTGCTCGAGCAGTTCCCCGGCCGCGTCGCGCTCGCGTGCTCCTTCCAGAAGGAGGAGACGGTCCTCCTCGACATGCTGTTCGCGCTCGAGCCGGAGGCGCGCGTCTTCGCGATCGACACGCACCATCTCTTCCCCGAGACGTACGCGTACTGGCGGCAGGTGGAGGATCGGTACGGCGTGGCGATCGAGAAGTGCGAAGGCCCGCCGGTGGAGGACGGGCTCTGGGAGCGCAAGCCCGACCTGTACCTCTCGATCGCGAAGGTCGCACCGCTCGTGCGTGCGCTCGGCGAGCTCGACGCCTGGATCACGGGCATCCGCCGCGACCAGTCGCCGACCCGCGCCGACGCGCCGAAGGTCGGCTGGGACGCCCAGCACGAGCTCTGGAAGGCGAACCCGCTCGCCGACTGGACGGACGCGATGTGCTGGGACTACATCCGCGAGCGCGGGCTGCCGTACAACGCGCTGCACGACCAGGGGTACGCGTCGATCGGCGACGCGCACTCGACGCAGCCGGGCTCCGGCCGCGAGGGCCGCTGGGCGGGCACGGACAAGGTCGAGTGCGGCATCCACACGGTGCACGCCGCCGAGGCCCTCGTCGAGGAGCCGTCGTGAGCACTGCGCGCGCAGTCCCCACGGTCACGCACCTCGACGAGCTCGAGGCGGAAGCGATCCACATCATGCGCGAGGTCGCCGCGGAGCTCGCGCGCCCGGTGCTGCTCTTCTCGGGCGGCAAGGACTCGATCGTCATGCTCCGCCTCGCGGAGAAGGCGTTCCGTCCCGGCAAGTTCCCGTTCCCGGTCATGCACATCGACACCGGGCACAACTTTCCCGAGGTGATCGAGTACCGCGACCGCCGCGTCGCCGAGCTCGGCGAGCGGCTGATCGTCGCGTCGGTGCAGGAGTCGATCGACAAGGGACGCGTCGTCGAGCAGACCGGTCCGCGCGCGTCGCGCAACCAGCTGCAGACGACGACGCTGCTCGACGCGATCGAGGAGCACGGCTTCGACGCCGCGATGGGCGGCGCGCGACGAGACGAGGAGCGCGCCCGCGCGAAGGAGCGCATCTTCAGCTTCCGCGACGACTTCGGCCAGTGGAACCCGCGTGCGCAGCGCCCCGAGCTCTGGGATCTCTACAACGCGCGCGTCCGCAAGGGCGAGCACGTGCGCGCGTTCCCGATCTCGAACTGGACGGAGCTCGACGTGTGGCAGTACGTCGCGCGCGAGCAGCTCGAGCTGCCGCTCATCTACTTCGCGCACGAGCGCGAGGTCTTCAGGCGCGACGGGATGCTCTACGCCGTCTCCGAGCACGTCGAGCGCTATCCCGACGAGCAGCCGTTCACCGCGACCGTGCGCTTCCGCACCGTCGGCGACATGACCTGCACGGGCGGCGTCGTCTCCGACGCGGCGTCTCTCGAGGACGTCGTCGCGGAGATCGCGGCCACCCGCGTCACCGAGCGCGGCGAGACCCGTGCGGACGACCGCGTCAGCGAAGCGGCGATGGAGGACCGCAAGCGGGTGGGGTACTTCTGATGGCGAACCAGGTTGCGCCTACCTTCGAGGTTCCTTCTAACACCGAGCTGCTCCGCCTCGTCACCGCCGGCTCCGTCGACGACGGCAAGTCGACGCTGATCGGGCGGCTGCTCTTCGACTCGAAGCAGATCATGGTCGACCAGATGGAGCACATCGAGGACGCGTCGCGCCGGCGCGGCCACGCCACCGTCGACCTCGCGCTCCTCACGGACGGCCTGCGCGCCGAGCGCGAGCAGGGGATCACGATCGACGTCGCGTACCGCTCGTTCGTCACGCCGCGCCGCCGCTTCCAGCTCGCCGACGCGCCCGGTCACGTCCAGTACACGCGCAACATGGTCACCGGCGCATCGACGGCCGACGTCGCGGTGATCCTCCTCGACGCACGGCAAGGCGTCGTCGAGCAGACGCGCCGCCACGCGTACATCGCGTCGATCCTCGAGATCCCGCACGTCGTCTTCGCCGTGAACAAGATGGACCTCGTCGACTTCTCGCAGGCGCGCTTCCACGAGATCGTCACCGAGCTCGAGCAGCTCAACACGCAGCTCGGAACGCACGACCCGAAGGCGATCCCGATGTCCGCGCTCCGCGGCGACAACGTCGTCGACGGCTGCGCCGAGTCGATGCCGTGGTGGGACGCGCCGCCGCTGCTCGAGTTCCTCGAGGAGATCCAGATCGCGACCGACCGCAACCTCGAAGACCGCCGCTTCCCCGTGCAGTGGGTGATCCGCCCGATGTCGGACGCGCACCACGACTACCGCGGCTACGCGGGCCGCGTCGCGAGCGGGATCTGGCAGGCGGGCGACGAGGTCGTCGTGCTCCCGTCCGGGCTCCGCAGCCGTGTCGAAGCGGTCGAGAACGCCGACGGCCCGCTCGACGCCGCGATCCCGCCGATGTCGATCACGATCCGGCTCGCCGACGACGTCGACGTCTCGCGCGGGAACATGCTCGCCGACCCGGCGCGCCCACCGGTCGTCGCGCGCGAGGTCGAGGCGCGCGTCTGCTGGATGAGCGAGCGCCCGCTCGAGCCGCGCACCAGGATCGGCATCAAGCACACGACGCGCACGGTGCGCGGTCTCGTCGAGGAGCTCGTCTCCGTCGTCGACATCGCCACGCTCGAGAACGTCGCCGCGCCTGCGCAGCTCGGCCTGAACGACATCGGCCTCGTGCGCCTGCGCCTCTCCGAGCCGCTCTGCGTCGATCCGTACGCCGAGAACCGCGAGACGGGCTCCTTCATCCTCATCGACGAGGCGACGAACGACACCGTCGGCGCCGGCATGGTCGTCGGGGCGAGCGCATGACCTGGCAGTTCATCCTCACCGGCCTCTTGATCGGCTCGATCGTCGGGCTCACCGGGATGGGCGGCGGCTCGCTGATGACCCCGATCCTCGTGATCGTCTTCGGCTTCCAGCCGACCTACGCCGTCGGCACCGACATCGTGCACGGCGCGATCTTCAAGTCGTTCGGCGCGATCCGCCACCGCCGGCTCGGCACCGTCCACGCACGGCTCACGCTCTGGATGTTCCTCGGCTCGGGGCCGCTCTCGCTCGTCGGCGTCGTCGTCGCCGCCGCGATCAAGCACCACTACGGCTCGTCCGCGCAGAGCATCGAGGGCTACGCGGTCGGCGGCGCGCTCGTCGCGGGCGGTCTCGGCTTCCTCGCGAAGGCGCTCATCAAGCGCGGGATCCAGGCGAGCGACGCGCCGTTCATCCTCTCGCGCCGCGACAAGGTGATCGCCGTGACGATCGGCGCGGTGTTCGGCTTCGTCGTCGGTCTCACGTCGGTCGGCAGCGGCACGTTCTTCGGGCTCGTGATGGTGCTCGTGTATCCGCTCACGATGTCGAAGATCGTCGGCACCGACATCTTCCACGCCGCAGCACTGCTCTGGGTCGCCGGCATCGGGCATCTCGTCAGCGGCAACGTCGACATCCACGCGACGGTGTGGATGCTGATGGGCTCGATCCCCGGCGTGCTCATCTCGAGCCGCTTCACCGTGAAGCTGCCCGACATCGTGCTCCGGCTCTCGCTCGGCACGATCCTCGTGCTCAGCGGGCTCAAGCTGCTGAACGTGCCGGAGGCGAAGTGGATCCTGCTCGGCGGGCTCGTCGCGCTCGGCTGCGGCCTCGCCGCGTACGGTGCGCGCGCGGTGCTCGCCGGCCCGCGCACGGCGTCGAAGCTCGCGTGACGCCGCTCGACCCGTTCCGCGACGGCATCTGGCTCAAGCGGGAGGACGAGCACCAGCTCGGCGCGTTCAAGTGGCGTGGCGCGGCGGCCGTGCTCGCGGCGCGGAAGCCTGCCGTCGTCGTCACCGCGTCGACGGGGAACCACGGCGCCGCGACGGCATGGGCTGCGCGGCGCGCGGGCGCGCGCGCGATCGTCTTCGTCCCCGAAGGTGCGAGCGCCGCGAAGGTCGCGCTGATCGAGGAGCAGGGCGCCGAGCTCCGCTACGTCGGCACCGACGTCGACGAGGCGAAGGACGCCGCCAGGGCGCTCGCCGAGGCGGAGGGGTGGTTCTTCTTCGAGGACGGCGCCGAGCCGGCGCAGTTCGACGGCTACGAGGCGATCGCCGACGAGCTGCTCGACCAGCTCGCCGAGCCGCCGGGCGCGGTCGTCGTGCCCGTCGGCAACGGCGCGCTCGCGATCGGCGTCTTTCGCGCGCTCGCGCGCCGTGCACCCTCGACGGAGCGCGTCGCGGTCGCGGCGGCGGCCGCTCCCGCGATGTGGCAGAGCCACCGGCAGGGCCGGCCGGTCGACACGGACGACTGCGCGACGTTCGCCGACGGCCTCGCCGTCCGCGTCGCAATCCCGCTCGCCGTCTCCGAGCTCAACCCGCTCGTCCAGCGCTTCGAGCTCGTGACCGAACGCGAGCTCGCACGCGCGCTCGAGGCGTACGCGGAGGCGGGATTGCGCGTCGAGGCATCGGCGGCGGCGCCGCTCGCGATCGCGCTCAGGGAGAGCCTGCCGCGGCCGGTCGTGCTGATCGTCACGGGGCGGAACATCGACGACGCCCTCTGGCAACGCGCGGTCGAGTCACCCGACTCATTCGCCGCTTAGTTCACCTGCGTAGAATCACCGGGCTTTGCAGCGTGTTCTCACGACGGCGACCCTCGTCGGCTTGCTCGTGGCGACGGCCGCGGCCTTCGCGATCACCGAGCGCCTGAAGCTCGTCAAGAGCCCGATCTACGGCACCGTGATCACGCGGGTGTTCTCGCCGGTGTGCCAGTGCGCCGACGCGAAGGCGACGATCCGGCTCAAGTTCCGGCATCGCGACAACGTCACGGTCGACGTGCTCGACCGTCGCCGGACGATCGTCCGCACGCTCACGTTCGGGCAGCTCGTCCCGCGCGGCCAGACCGTGTTCCACTGGGACGGGAAGACGGATCTCGGCGCCCGCGCGCGCGACGGCGGCTACGAGGTGCAGGTTCATCTCGAGAACCAGCACCGCACGATCCTCCTCCCGAACACGATCTCGCTCGACACGAAACCGCCGGAGATCGTCGACGCGCACCCCAACCGCACCGATCTCTCGCCGGACGGCGACCATCTCGGCGACACGGTCTCGATCGAGTACACGCTCTCGAAGCCCGGCTACGCGCTCGTCACCTATCGCGGCAAGCGCATCATCCGCGGCCGCTCGCACAAGGTGCGCGGCGCCGTCGTGTGGACGGGGCGCATCGGCGGCAAGGTGCTGAAGCCCGGCGAGGTGACGCTCCTCGTCGGCGCGGTCGACGCCGCGGGGAACAAGACGCCGCTCGCCGACCGCTGGCCCGTGACGGTTCGCATCCGCTACATCCTGCTCGCGAACCGGCACATCACGGGTGTGAAGGCCGGGAGGCGCTTCGACATCGGCGTGTCGACCGATGCGAAGCGCTATCGCTGGCGCCTCGGCGCGCGCGCCGGGATCGCCTCCGGCCCCGTGCTCACGCTGCGCGCACCGGCGTCCGCGGGCACGTACCGGCTCGTCGTCCTCGCGCACGGCCACACGGATGCGGCGGCGGTGGTCGTCAAGTGAATGCGCTCGAGCAGATCGGCGGCCCGGTCGCCTGCCTCGGCCTGGCGCTGCTGCTCGTCGCGCGCACGCGGCGCGACCGCCTCGCCGGACTCGGCTTCGCGATCCTCGGTGCCGTCGTGCTCGGCGTCGCGCTCGCACCCGACGCGCCGTTGAAGCTGACGATCGGCGTCGCGGCCGCGCTCGCCGCGGCAGGAGCAGCGGCGATCGCGTTCCGCCTCGTCCCGTGGCTCCTGCCGCTCGCCGCGCTCGCGTGCGTGCCGGGACGCGTCAACGTCCATCTCGCCGGCGCCGGCTCGAAGCTGCTCGTCCCGCTCTACGTCCTCGTGCTCGGCGCCGCGATGCTGCTCGCGTGGGAGCTCGTGCGCGGCGACACGCGCACGCGCGAGCTCGGCGCCGCCGCGTGGCCGCTCGCCGCGTTCGTCGGCTGGACCGGCGTCTCCCTCGTGTGGAGCAAGGACGTTCACGCCGGTGCGATCGAGCTGCTCGCGTTCTATCTCCCGTTCACGCTGCTCGCGCTCGCAGTCGCGCGGCTGCCGTGGAGCCGGCTGGGGATGCGTGCGCTCTATATCGAGGTCACGCTGATGGCGCTCGTGTTCGCGGTCGTCGGCTTCTACCAGTACGAGACGCGCGACATCTTCCAGAACCCGAAGGTGATCAACGCGAACGCGTACGCGCAGTTCTTCCGCGTCAACTCAGTGTTCTGGGACCCGTCGGTCTACGGGCGGTTCCTCGTCGTCGCGATCGTGCCCGGGCTCGTGCTGCTCGTCTCCGCGCGTGCGCGGGTGCTCGCTCCGGTCGCAGCGGCGGCGATCGCGGTGATCTGGGTCGGCCTGCTGATCTCGTTCTCGCAGTCGAGCTTCGCGGCGCTGCTCGTCGCCGTCGTCGGCGCGGCGCTCGTCGCGTGGCGCTGGCGCGCCCTCGTCGCGGTCGCGGCCGCGGCCGCCGTGCTCGTCGGGATCGCGGCGGCACAGCCGACGCTTCGCCGCTCGATCGAGCACCACACGTCCGCCGGCCTCAACAGCGCGACGAGCGGGCGCGCGAGCCTCGTCGCGAACGGGATCCGCATCGCCGAGTCGCATCCGCTGGCGGGTGTCGGCGTCGGCGGCTTCAGGCGCGCGTACGCTGAGCGCGTGCACATCAAGGGCAAGGAGCCGAAGAAGGCCGCGTCGCACGACACGCCGGTGACGGTCGCCGCGGAGACGGGGATCGTGGGCCTCGCACTCTTCGCGTGGCTCGTCGTCGCGCTCGGCGTCCAGACGGTGCGCCGGATGGGACGCACCCTGCCCGGCCGCGTCGCGCTCACCGCGGGGCTCGCGCTCGCGGCGATCCTCGTGCACTCGCTCTTCTACAACGACTTCGTCGAGGACCCGACGACGTGGCTGCTGCTCGGGCTGCTCGCGCTCGCCGTGTCCGAACGGGACCCGGCGCCTGCGGGCGCGCGCGCCGAGGTCGAGCCGAGAGAGGCGGTGCCGGCGTGATGGAGCAATGGCGCCGCGCGCTCGTGCTCGCGCCGCACACGGACGACGGCGAGTTCGGCTGCGGCGGCACGATGGCGCGTCTCGTCGAGGCGGGCTGCGAGGTGCGGTACGTCGCGTTCTCGATCGCGACGCGCTCGCTGCCGGAGGGCTTCCCACCCGACACGCTCGCACGCGAGGTGCGCGAGGCGACCGCGGAGCTGGGCATCCCGGAGGAGCATCTGACCGTTCACGACTTCGACGTGCGCACGTTCCCCGAGCACCGTCAGGACATCCTCGAGCTGCTCGTCGCGCTCTGGGAGGACTGGAAGCCGGACGTCGTCTTCCAGCCGAGCCACCACGACATCCACCAGGACCACCGCACGATCGCGGACGAGGGCCTGCGCGCGTTCAAGCGCACGACGATCCTCGGCTACGAGATCCCGTGGAACAACTTCGACTTCTCGTATCAGTGGTACGCCGCGCTCGAGCAGCGTCACATCGACCGCAAGGTGGCCGCGCTCGAGCGGTACGCGTCACAGCAGCACCGGCGGTACGCGAACGAGGAGTACGTCCGCAATCTCGCGCGGACCCACGGCGTCAACGTCAACCGCGAGTACGCCGAGGTGTTCCAGGTGTACCGCGTCGTCGCCTAGGAAGGCGCGGCCGGCCACAGCGGCAGCGCACGCTGCGCCGCCTCGCGGATCGCGTCCGCGTCGAGCTCGAGGCTCGAGAGCGGGATCTCGAGCGCCGGCCACTCGCACCAGACCCGCAGCGCCCCCGCGGGCGGGAGCGGCCACAGCCAGTAGCCGGGGCGCATCGACACCGCGTCCGGCATGCCGTTTCCGCCGCCGCCTCCGTTCGGCATCAGGATCGGGCCGTCGGGCTCCTCGCCCGCGAACGCGCGCCGCATGCCCCGGTGCCCGCCGAGATTCGACACACGGGTCCCGTCTGCGAGCTCGAGCCCGATGCGCAGGAACGTGTCCGACGGCTCGCCTTCGTCGAACAGGTGCTGCTCGTGGAAGATCCGGTTCGCGTCGGCACGCTTGAGCCCGCGCGCGAGGGCGAGGAACTCGAGCGACACCCCGCTCGAGTGGGCGACCACCTGCGACAGCGCGACGACGCTCCGCTCGGAGCGCGCGATCACGCCGCCGAGCGGGACGGGAGCGCCGAGCTCGTCCTCGGGCTTGAACCACGGCGGCTGCCGCGTCCACGTCTCGTGCTGGTCGTCGTCGTCCGGCCCCGGCGAGCTGAACATCGTGACGAAGCTCATCCCGCCGAGTGTACGCCGGAGCTCAGCCCGGGAGGCTCGCCCCGAGCTCCGTGAACGGCGGCGCAGCGTACGCCGCGCCGGGCGTTCCGCCGATCGCGAGCAGGCGCACCGGCTCGTCGCCCGTCGTGATCTTGCGCACCGTCGAAGGCCCGACGCGGGCGAAGACGCCCGGCTCGAGGTGGAACTCCTTGCCGCCCGCGTGCAGCGTCGCGGAGCCCGAGAGGGCCGTGTAGACCTCCTCCTGCCCGTCCTCGGCGTGGTCGTGCTCGGGGAAGTGCTCGAAGTGCGGCGGGAAGTTCTCCACCTGCATCCCGAACGCGCTCACGCCGAGCGATGCCCGCGCGCGGCAGAAGCCGCCGCCGTTCGGGGAGTCGAACTCCTCGACCCGCTTGATCGTCACGTCTGCCATCTCGTCCTCCTTCGTCGGGGCTCTTCGGACGATCGACGAACGGGAGGAGGCGAAATCGACAGGCCTCGTATGCGAACATGCGTTCGTGTCGGGTGACGCGACGATCCTGCACGCCGACCTCGACGCGTTCTTCGCGTCGGTCGAGCAGCGCGACGACCCTCGGCTGCGCGGGCGCCCCGTGATCGTCGGCGCCGGCGTCGTGCTGGCGGCCAGCTACGAGGCCAAGGCGTACGGCGTCCAGTCGGCGATGGGCGGACGCCGGGCGCGCCGCCTCTGCCCGCACGCGATCGTCGTCCCGCCCCGGATGTCGGCGTATTCGGAGGCGAGCAGGGCCGTCTACCGCGTGTTCGAGGACACGACGCCGGTGGTGGAAGGGTTGTCGATCGACGAGGCGTTCCTCGACGTCCGCGGCATGCGCCGGCTGGCCGGCGAGCCCGTCGAGATCGCCGCGCGGCTCAAGCGGGCCGTGCTCGAGCGCGTCGGCCTGCCGATCACGATCGGCATCGCTCGGACGAAGTTCCTCGCCAAGGTCGCGAGCGGCGTCGCGAAGCCGGATGGGCTCCTCGTCGTCCCGCCCGGCCGTGAGCTCGCCTTCCTCCACCCGCTCGAGGTGGAGCGGCTCTGGGGCGTCGGGCCGGTGACCGCGGCGACGCTCCGGCTCTGGGGGATCACGACGGTCGGCGAGGTCGCGCGCCGGAGCGAAGCCGAGCTCGGCGCGATGCTCGGCCGCGCGGCCGGCAGGCACCTGCACGCGCTCGCGCACAACCGCGACCCGCGGCCCGTGCGCCCCGGCCGCCGCCGCGGCTCGATCGGCTCGCAGCGCGCGCTCGGCCGCTCGCCGAAGGATCCGGAGGCGATCGACGCGGTCCTCGTCGGGCTCGTCGACCGCGTCACCCAGCGGCTGCGTGCGGCGCACCGAGTCGCCCGCACGGTCGTACTGCGCCTGCGCTTCGACGACTTCTCGCGCGCAACCCGCTCGCACACGCTGCCGTATCCGACTGCGCACACCGAGACGGTGCTCGCAGCGGCGCGCGGGCTGCTCGCCGCGGCGGCGCCGCTGATCGAGCGCAAGGGGCTCACGCTCGTCGGCGTCTCGGTTGCGAATCTCGCGAACGACACACCGCTTCAGCTCGTGCTGCCCTTCGAGCGCCGCGGGAGCGGCGCGCTCGACGCGGCGCTCGACGAGGTGCGGGCGCGGTTCGGATCGACGGCCGTCACCCGGGCCGTGCTGCTGGGGCGCGACCCGGGCCTCGCGATGCCGCTGCTGCCCGATCCGCCGGACTCAGTTGCGTGACGCTACTCGTAGCGTGTAGGTTGCGTGAAGCAACTCGCCAGCCGACACGGGGGAAGCCATGCGCACCGCGAGCCCACGCTTCGTCTTCGCCATCGTCAGCACGGGGATCGTGCTCGCGACGCTCGACCAGTTCATCGTCAACATCGCGTTCCCGTCGATCGAGCGGAGCCTCGGCGGCAGCGTGTCGACCCTGTCCTGGGTGCTGAACGGCTACTCGATCGTCTTCGCCGCGCTGCTCGTCCCGGCCGGCCGGCTCGCCGACCGCAGCGGGCGCAAACGGGCCTTCCTCGGCGGCGTGCTTCTGTTCACGGCCGCGTCGGCGCTCTGCGCCGCGGCGACGAGCGTCGGCCTGCTCGTCGCCGCGCGCGCCCTCCAGGGCGTCGGCGCCGCCGTGATGATCCCGAGCTCGCTCGGCCTGCTGCTCGCCGCGTATCCGCCCGAGCGGCGCGCCGGCGCGGTGCGCGCATGGGCGGCCGTCACCGGCGCCTCGGCCGCGCTCGGGCCCGTCGCCGGCGGCCTGCTCGTGCAGGCGAGCTGGCGCTGGGTCTTCATCGTCAACGTGCCGATCGGCGTCGCCGCCCTCCTCGTCGGCCGCCGGTTCCTGCCCGCGCCTGCGCCCGAGCACGGCCCGGTCCCCGACCTCCTCGGTGCCGCGTGGCTCGCCGCGGCGATCGCCGCCCTGTCGCTCGCGCTCGTGAAGGGGCAGGACTGGGGCTGGGCGCACGGCCGCGTCGTCGGCGCCTTCGTCGCCGCCGCGTTCTTCGGCGTCGCGTTCGTCGTCCGCTCGCGGAACCACGAGAGCCCGGTGATCGAGCTCTCGCTGCTGCGCGTGCGCCGCTTCGCGCTCGCGACCGCGGCGATGCTCCTCTACAGCGCGGGCTTCGCCGCGATGCTGCTCTCGACCATCGTGTGGGCGCAGACCGGCTGGGGCTGGTCGCCGCTCCGCACGGGGCTCCTGTTCGCGCCCGGGCCGCTGATGGTGCCGCTCTTCGCCTTCCTCGGCGGCCGCCTCTCCGCGCGCGCCGGCGCCGGCCCGGTCTCGGCGCTCGGCTGCGTCTCCTTCGCGCTCGGCCTCCTCTTCTGGGTCGACCGGATCTCGCTCGTCCCGCACTGGGCGGGCGACATGCTTCCCGGCTCGATCCTCGTCGGGACCGGCGTCGGCCTGACGCTGCCGACGCTCGTCGCGGTGGCGTCGACGTCGCTGCCGCCGGAGCGCTTCGCGACCGGGTCGGGCGCGATCACGATGGCGCGCCAGGTCGGCTTCACGCTCGGCGTCGCGGTGCTCGTCGCCGTCGTCGGCACCCCCGCGACCGCGGACGCGCGCCTGCACGCGTTCCGCCTCGGCTGGCTCGCGGCCGCCGCGGCAAGCCTCGCGGCGGTGCCGCTCGCGCTCCTGCTCGTCGCGCGCCGCCGGCGGGTCGAGGAGCTCGTCGAGGCGACGGCATGACCATCCGGCGCGCAGCGGCGGCCGACCTCGACGCGCTCGAGCGGATGCTCGAACGCTGCAGCGTGCGCACGCGGACCCTGCGGTTCTCGATCCCGGTGCGGAGCCTCCCGCGCGCGTATGCGGCCGGCATCGCGCGGCCCGCGCGCGGCGAGGCGCACTGGGTGGCGGAGAACGGCGGAGAGATCGCCGCGCTCGCGAGCGTCACCGGCGCGGAGGCCGCCGTGCTCGTCGAGGACGCCTGGCAGCGGCAGGGGCTCGGAATGCGCGTGCTCGAGCGCGCGGTCGACGACGCTGCCCGCCACGGCGTCACGGAGCTCGCCGCGGACGTCGCCTTCGACAGCCCTCACGCGCTCCGGATGCTCTCTCGGCTCGGTGCCGCGACGGTCTCCGTCACGCCCGAGGGATACCGTCTCGTCATGAAACTTGCTACAAGGGCGGAGCCATGCTCAACCGCACGTACGACACGCAGAACTGCTCGGTCGCGCGCTCGCTCGAGGTCGTAGGCGAGCGCTGGTCGCTGCTCGTCGTCCGCGACCTGATGCTCGGCTACCGCCGCTTCGACGAGCTGCAGGAGCGGCTCGGGATCGCACGCAACATCCTCGCGGCGCGCCTCGAGCGCCTCGTCGACGAGGGCGTCGTCGAGCGGCGCCTCTACCAGGAGCGGCCGCCGCGTCACGAGTACCACCTGACGGAGAAGGGCCGCGACCTCTGGCCCGTGATCGTCGGGCTCCTCTCCTGGGGCGACCGCTACCTCGTGTCGAGCTCGCCGGTCGTGCTCGAGCACCGCGGCTGCGGCGGGCGCATCAACGACCGCAGGATCTGCGAGCGCTGCGGTGCCGAGCTGGAGCTGCGCGACTCGGTCGCCCGCCCCGGGCCGGGGGCGCGCAAGCGGAACGGCGGCCTCGTCCCGGCCGAGCGTGCCGAGGTGCGACCGGGCGCTTGACAAACCCCCCGCGGCCTGCGAGATTCCCTCTTGCCAAGTCCCTGTGGGCCCTCGGGTTCACGGGGACTAGGCATTTTCGGGGCCGTTTTTCGCCGGCGGCAGAGCCCCGAAGGGCCCTGCCGCCGAGGTGACGCCTACGGCGTCGCGGTCGCGAAGTCGATCTCGAGGTTGTACGGCTGCGGGTCGGCGACGCCCGTCCACGTCATGGCCGCGAACGCGTTCGTCGACGCGATGCCGTTGTAGTCGCCGATGAACGGGCGGAAGCCCGAGCCCTGCGGGACGCCCCACTGCGACGGGTCGTAGCCGGCGGTCGTGACGCGCGCCTGCCGCCACGTGTGCCCGCCGTCGGCGCTCGTCGCGTACGTCAGGTCGACGAGCTGGTTGTTGGAGTACCCGCGATCCCAGAACGACGCGTCGAGACGGCCGTTCGGTGCGGCGGACAGCTCGCCCATGAAGCGGTCGCCGAAGCCGGCCGGCAGCATCGTCGTGAAGTCGAGCGACAGGTCGGGCTTCAGCGAGTAGAGGTACATCTGCGCGAGCGGGCCGCGGATGTCGGCGGTCAGCACGTCGAGCCGGTTCCGCGCGGCATCCCACGCCGGCGCGGGATACGAGCCGCCCGCGCGGAACGCGC
>DASYGK010000116.1:0-3195 GCA_035999905.1 Gaiellaceae bacterium
CAGCTGGTACTCGTCGAGCGACCCGTCGTCGAGCGGGTTGGCCGCGTAGCCGGCCTTCTGGAGGTTGCGGTCGCTGAACGCGTCCGCGTCGAGGATCAGCGTGCCGCCCTTCGGCAGATCCTTGAGGTTCGTCTTCAGCGCGGCCGGGTTCATCGCGACGAGCACGTTCGGCTGGTCGCCCGGCGTGAGGATGTCGTGGTCGGCGAAGTGCAGCTGGAACCCGGAGACGCCCGGCAGCGAGCCGGCCGGCGCACGGATCTCGGCGGGGAAGTCGGGCAGCGTCGAGATGTCGTTGCCGAGCAGCGCCGTCTCCGACGTGAACTGCGATCCGGTGAGCTGCATGCCGTCGCCGGAATCGCCGGCGAAACGGACGATCACCTGGGAGAGCTGCTCGACGGGCTTCGCCATCGCTACGTCTAGATATAGCGCACCCGTTGGCCGTTGGGCCTCAGGGAAGTCGGACAAACCGAAGGCCGTACTTTTCCGTAGGCCTGCGTCAGGCCGTGAGGAGCAGCGCGTTCCCCGACGGGTCGCGCACGACCACGCCGTCTTCCTGCGACTCCGGCTCCTGGCCCGCGTCCGCCACGAGGGCCGCGACCCGGTCTCGCTCGGCGGCGTCCGGCAGCACGATCGCGGCCTGGAGGAGGCGGGCGGTGCCGGGCGGCGCGGGATCGGCCCCGCGGCTCTCCCACGTGTTCGCGCCGACGTGGTGGTGGTAGCCGCCGGCGCTGAGGAACGCTGCGGCCGGGCCGAGGTGCGCCATCACGTCGAAGCCGAGCGTGTCGCGGTAGAACGCGACGGTCGAGTCGACGTCGGCGACGCAGAGATGCGTGTGGCCGACGACGGTCCCGTTCGGCAGCCCGTCGAACGGCTCCGTCGCCGGATCGTCGAGCTCGGAGAAGAGGCTCTCGACGTCGAGCGGCTCGGTCGTCATCAGCTCGCCGACGCGGCCCTCCCACTGCGCCCGCGGCCGATCGGCGTAGATCTCGATCCCGTGGTGGTCGGGGTCGCGGAGGTAGATCGCCTCGCTCACGGCATGGTCGGAGAGGCCGGCGAGCGCGGTGCGGTCGCGCGCCGCGTGCGCGAGCCAGCGCGCGAGGCTCGGACGGTCGGGCACGAGGAGCGCGACGTGGAAGAGACCCGTGTGCCCGGTCGCGGGCTGCGCGCCGGGCTCCTCGACGAAGCGCAGAAGCTCGGTGTCGGTGCCGAGCGACGCGCGGCCGTTGGCGCGCTCGAGCAGGCGCAGCCCGATCTCGTCGCGCCAGTAGGCGACCGTGCGGTCGAGGTCGGCGACGGACAGCTCGACCGGGCCCATGTGCGTCTGCGCTGCGATCGTCATCGAACGGACGATAGCCCCGGCACCCCGACCGGTGCCAGGCACCAAGACGTGTCCGTTCGAGACAGGTGGCGTCCGTCTCAGCCCTGGCCGTGCTTGAGCGCGGACTCGCGCTCCTGCGCCGAACGGAGCGAGAGCGAGCCGCTGCAGACCGCCGCGTTCAGCTCGTTCTCCATCCGGTCGACCTCGGATGCGCGCGGGTACGGCTCCGGCCAGAGGTTGCGCGGGTCGCGCGGGTCGCCGCCGAGCTCGAGGCTGATCAGGTGGTCCTCCTGATACGCGGACCGCGGCCCGGTCTCGCCGTACGCGCGCATCTGCCGGTCCTTCAGCGCATTCGTGTACTCGACCGGCGGACGAACGGTGCGCGTCCAGCCGCGCCGGCAGATCGTCGAGCGGATCGTCGCCTGCGTCACGTCGGGGTTGAGCACGCCCGGCGTGCGCACCGGGTCGGCACGGATGAGGCCCGACGGTGCGTGATGCCCGAGCCGCAGCGCGATCGCGAGGACGAGCAGGGCGACCGCCCCGAGGACCACCAGCTTTCGCGCCGACATCTACTCCGACGGTACGGCGCGCGAGCGCGAGCCCGCAAGACGCCGATCGGGACGCGTCCGCAGCACGAGCGCGCCGGCAAGTGCCCACACGCAGTACGCCGCCCACGGGTCGCCGATCACGTCCGTCTGGATCGCGAGCACGAGCACTGCTGCGAACGCCGCTGCGAGACCCGCCGCCCAGGGCTCGTCCCGCGCACCGAGCGCGAGACCCCACAGCAGCGTCAAGCCCCATGCGAGCCAGATCAGCGCGCCCGCGAGCCCGAGCTCGACGCCGAGCTCCGTGTAGTTCGACTCGCCGGCGAGCAGCTTCGTGCCCGTGCGCGACGCCGTCTGGCCGACGTTGCCGAGCCCGTAGCCCTGCGGGTGATGGATCATCGTGCGCACGCCCTCGCGCAGGCTGACCCAGTGCGAATGCAGCGACGGCTCGCTCGCGCTCGTCGCGCTGATGTCGCCGCCGCCGCCGCCCTGCTTCGCCGCGCGCGCGTGCTGGTAGACGAGATCCGCCTTCGTCCAGTTCCCCGTCGGCGCGATCTTCGGGAAGAGATGCGCCCACCCGACGGCGACCGCGACGGTGACCACGGCGGCGAGAAGGATGACACGCGAGCGGCGCAGGGCCGCAAGCACGACGAGCCCCGCGGCGAGCGCGAGCAATGACGCGCGCGAGAACGTCCAGAGCAGGCCGGCGACCGTGACGACGACGAGCAGCAGCACCCCGGCGCGACGTCGCAGCGCCGCAGCCGCGACCAGCAGCGCGACGACGAAGAGGTAGCTGCTCGCAAGCGGGCTGAGGAACGTCGAGACGAGCCGCCGCAGGAACGGCCTGTCGCCGCCGACGTTGAAGACGAAGTTCTCCGGCAGCCCCGCGACCTTCGGGTGCTCGCCGGTGCCGTGGTAGTCGTAGCCGAGGTGCTTGTGGAAGTAGTCGACGACACCGTTCGTCCGCCACCAGCCGATCGGCACCGCGTACGCGTCGACGAGGCCGACCGCAGCGACGACGCCTGCGACGCCGAGCAGCGTGAAGGCGAGACGGCGGAGGTCGTCGCGCTCGAGCTGCAGCGAGCGGCCGAGGATGTACGCCGCGACAGGGACGACGTCGTGACGAAGCGCGAGCGCGACCGCGTGCGTCCCCGCGTGCCCTCCGAGCGCCGACTGCGGGATCGCGGCGTAGACGACGGCGAGCGCCGCGAACGCGAGCGCGAGCCAGTCGCCGAGCCACGGCCGGAACGGAAGCTGCCGCGCGCGCACCGCGCCGAGCACGACGTGCGCCAGCGCGACGGCGACGAGGATCTCCTTCCACGCGGCGATCGC
>DASYGK010000124.1:0-1673 GCA_035999905.1 Gaiellaceae bacterium
TTCGACATCGACTCCATGCCGCCGGTGACGATGCATTCGGCGTCCCCGGCGCGGATCATCGAGTCGGCGATCTCGACGGCGCGGATCGACGACGCGCACACCTTGTTGATCGTGTCGGAGGGCACCCCGATCGGGATCCCGGCGCCGACCGCGGCCTGCCTTGCGGGCGCCTGCCCGGCTCCGCCCTGCAGCACCTGGCCCATGATCACGTAGTCGACCGCGGCCCCGTCGAGCCCGGCGCGCTCGAGCCCGGCGCGGATCGCGATCGCGCCCAGCTCGGTCGCCTGGTGGCTCTTGAGCCCGCCGCCGAGCTTCCCGAACGGCGTGCGTACGGCAGAGACGATCACGCTGCGGGTCATGAGGTCAGCGTAGCCGCGCGCCTCTAGCGCGCGAACGAGACACCGGCGTCGAGCCGGCGCGCGAACGCGACGAGGAGCTGCACGACCGCCTCGATGTCTGCGAGGTCGGCCGTCTCGACCGGCGTGTGCATGTAGCGGAGCGGGATCGAGACGACGCCGGTCGCGACGCCGCGCCGGCTGAGGTTGATCGCGTCGGCGTCCGTGTACGTGTGGCCGCGCGAGACCTCGATCGTGTACGCGATCTTCTCCGCCTCCGCCGTCTCGCACAGCAGGTCGAAGAGGCCGCCGTGGAGCGGCGCGCCGCGCATGATCGCGGGGCCGCTCCCGAGCGCGTGCGCGCCGTCCTCCTCCGGGTCGCCGCCGCGCACGTCGCTCGCGTGCGTCACGTCGACCGCGACGGCGACCGCCGGCTCGAGCGCGAACGCGGCGGTGCGCGAGCCTGCGAAGTCGCCGACCTCCTCCTGCACGACCGCTGCGCCGGCGACCTCGCCGGGCGCCCCGCCCGCGGCGGCGACGCGCCGCGCCACTTCGAGCGCGACGTACGAGCCGATCCGGTTGTCGAGGGAGCGCGATGCGACGCGGCCGTTGCGGAGCTCGAGCGGCTCGCCCGCGATCACCGCGGCGTCGCCGGGTCGCACGACGGAGCGCGCCTCCTCACCGTTCCGCGCGCCGATGTCGAGAAAGAGATCGTCGAACGCCGCCGGCTTGCGGTCCTCGCCTGCCTTCCGCTTGTGGTGGCGCTGCCCGATCACGCCGGGCACGCGGCCCTCGCGCGTCAGCACCTCGACCCGCTGGCCCACCATCACCTGCGCGTCGAAGCCGCCGAGCTGCCGGACGGCGATCAGCCCGTCGTCGCCCGCGTGCGTGACGACGACCGCGATCTCGTCGATGTGGCCGACCACGGCGAAGAGCGGCCCGCCCGCGGTGCCGGGCACGCGCACCCACGACGAGCCCAGCACGTCGCCCGAGACCTCGCCGAACGCGGCCGCCTCCTCCCGCCAGACCGCGGCAGCGAGCTCCTCCTGCCCCGAAGGCCCAGGCGCCGTCAGCAGGCGCCTCAGTGCGTCCGGCACGGTCATCGCGACGATGCTACCGCCCGGCTCGATAGCGTCCGGCGACCGTGAAGCTCTTCGCCCTCGACGACCTCTACGCGATCGTCCGCCTCCACCCCGACGCGGCCCTCCCCGACTGGGCGACGACGGGCAATTTCTGGTCGGTGACGCGCTCCGACACGGAGCTCTCGGTCGTGTGCCGCGAGGAGGACGTGCCGCGCGACGCGAGCGCCGAGCGCGGCTGGTGCGCGCTCGAGATCGC
>DASYGK010000014.1:0-1769 GCA_035999905.1 Gaiellaceae bacterium
GAAGACGCGCTCGTTCCACCCGGGGCCCGTGAGCCCAGCCGTCTCCTCGGGCTGCAGGCGCGCGCCGGATGCGACGACGAGCACGTCGTAGGGGAGGACGGCCCCGTCGTCGAGCAGCACCTCGTTTCGCTCCGTCCAGACCTCTTCGACCTCGTTCTCGTGGAAGACGATCCCGTCGTGCAGCTGCTTGCGGCGCGGCCGGACGAGCTCGTCGACGTGCGCGAGGCCGAACGGGACGAAGAGCAGTCCCGGCTGGTAGACGTGGCGGTCGTCGCGGTCGATGACGTGGATCGACGCCTCGTCCGCGCCGTACCGGCGGCGCAGCCTGTTCGCGGTCATCGTGCCGCCGGTCCCGCCGCCGATCACGACGATCCGCTTGCGACTCACGCCTGTGCCTCCATGGTGGCGACGATGCGCTCGTCGAACACGACGCCGGTCTCGATCGAGCGGCGGAGCGGGCACGCCGCAGCGACCTTCTCGAGCCGGTCGAGCTGTGACGGTGTGAGGTCGCCGCCGAGGGCGATGCGGATCTCGAACCGGCGCGGGGTCGAACGGTGGTCGTAGTCGACGTCGACCGTGACCTCGCCGAGGTCCCAGTCCTTCGTGCGCGCGTACATCGCGAGCGTCGTCGCGATGCACGCGGCAAGTGCCGCGGGGAAGAGCTCGTGCGGCGCCGGCCCCGTGCCCTCGCCGCCGATCTCGACCGGCTCGTCGGTCGTCAGGCGATGCCTTCCGTCGATCAGGACGTCTTGGCGGAGCGTGCCCGGGATCGTGTGCGCGGTTGCAGTGAGCCCCATGCACTCTTCTTCGTGCGTTACGCGGGCGCGGGCATCGGGGCATCTGCGTACGCGGCCGTAGACAACTACGCGGTTGCGTAGTTGGCCGCACCAGCGTCCGTGGCGGCGCTGATGCCGCGAAGGCGCGCCGGAGCGACGAGCCGACGTAACGAAGGAGGAACCATGAACCGCAAGCTGCTGTGGGGCGTGCTCGCGATCGGGCTCGCGCTCGTTGTCGCGCCTCTTGCGCTGTCCCTCCCGTCGAAGGCAAGCGCCGGCGAGCGGATGCTGAACGGCTTCCAGCCGATCATGCAGCCGGCGAACGTGCAGACGACGGCGAGCTACTACAACAAGGTGTTCACCCCGCTCGGCAAGGTGGCGCCGGCGATGACCGCTGCGAACGTGCAGCGTTTTCAGGGCTACCTCAAGGGCTTCGGCGGAATGCAGGCCGACGCCGCGAAGCTCGTGCCGATGCTCGCACAGGCGATGCGCATGACGCCGCTGCAGGTGCAGCAGCTGATGAGCAAGCAGCTCCCGTCGATGGCGGCGATGCTGCAGAACCTGCCCGCGATGCAGCGCGACTTCGGTGGACTGCTCGCCTTGATGCAGCAGAACACCGGCTCGTTCGCACAGGTACCGGCAGGGCTCGCGTTCTACAAGCCGCTCGTCACGACGATGCAGGCGAATGTCGACAACTACAGGCAGGTCAACAGCCTGCCGTCGTTCCGGCTCTTCACCTGGTTCTTCGTCGTCCCGGGCGTGCTGCTGATCCTGCTCGCCGGCGTCGGGCTATGGCCGACGAGCGCGGGCAAGCTCGCGTTCCATCGCGGGACGCATCCCACGCACGCCTGAGCGGATTGGCCGCGCGGGAGGGCGTCGAGCTCTCCCGCGCCGCCGCCTCGACGACAGCTAGAACGCGCCGGTCCGCAGCGCGCGCAGCGCGTTGAGGATCACCGCGACGTCGACGACCTCCTGCAGCAGTGCCCCGCCGAC
>DASYGK010000030.1:0-24539 GCA_035999905.1 Gaiellaceae bacterium
GTGCCGACCTCGCGGGCGACGCGGGTCACCTCGGCGGAGAATGCACGCAGCTGGTCGACCATCGTGTTGATGGTCTCCTTCAGCTCGAGCACCTCGCCCTTGACGTCCACGGTGATCTTCTTCGAGAGGTCACCCTGGGCGACGGCCGTCGTGACGTCGGCGATGTTGCGCACCTGATTCGTCAGGTTGTCCGCCATCTGATTCACGTTCTCGGTCAGGTCGCGCCACGTGCCGCTGACTCCCTCGACCTCCGCTTGGCCGCCGAGCACACCCTCCGTGCCGACCTCGCGCGCGACGCGCGTGACCTCGTCGGCGAACGAGGAGAGCTGGTCGACCATCGTGTTGATCGTCTCCTTCAGCTGCAGGACCTCGCCGCGCGCGTCGACCGTGATCTTCCGCGTCAGGTCGCCGTTCGCGACCGCGGTCGTGACGTCGGCGATGTTCCGCACCTGGTCGGTGAGGTTGTCGGCGAGCGTATTCACGTTCTCCGTCAGGTCCTTCCAGACGCCCGAGACGCCCTTCACCTCGGCCTGGCCGCCGAGCTTGCCCTCGGTGCCGACCTCGCGGGCGACGCGCGTGACCTCGTCGGCGAACGAGGAGAGCTGGTCGACCATGGTGTTGATCGTGTTCTTCAGCTCGGCGATCTCGCCGCGCACGTCGACCGTCACCTTCTTCGAGAGGTCGCCGTTCGCGACGGCGGTCGTGACGTCGGCGATGTTCCGCACCTGCTCGGTCAGCGAGGTCGCCATGAAGTTCACCGACTCGGTCAAGCCGCGCCAGGTGCCGCTCACGCCCTCGACCTGCGCCTGGCCGCCGAGGCGTCCCTCGGAGCCGACCTCGCGCGCCACGCGCGTGACCTCGTCGGCGAACGACGACAGCTGGTCGACCATCGTGTTCAGCGTTGTCTTCAGCTCGAGGATCTCGCCGCGGACGTCGACCGTGATCTTCTGAGAGAGATCGCCCTTGGCGACGGCGGTGGTGACCTGGGCGATGTTGCGGACCTGGCTCGTGAGGTTGCCGGCGAGCGTGTTGACGTTGTCGGTGAGCTCCTTCCACACGCCGCTGACGCCCTCGACGTTCGCCTGGCCGCCGAGCTTGCCCTCGGTGCCGACCTCCTTCGCGACGCGGGTGACCTCGGCCGAGAACGCGCGCAGCTGGTCGACCATCGTGTTGATGGTCTCCTTGAGCTCGAGCACCTCGCCCTTGACGTCGACGGTGATCTTCTTCGAGAGGTCGCCGTTCGCGACGGCGGTCGTCACGGCGGCGATGTTGCGCACCTGGCCGGTGAGGTTCGACGCGAGGCCGTTCACGGACTCGGTGAGGTCCTTCCACGTGCCGCTGACGCCCTTCACCTGCGCCTGGCCGCCGAGCGTGCCTTCCTCTCCGACCTCGCGCGCGACGCGCGTGACCTCGTCGGCGAACGACGAGAGCTGGTCGACCATCGTGTTGACGGTGTTCTTCAGCTCGGCGACCTCGCCGCGGACGTCGACGGTGATCTTCTTCGAGAGGTCGCCGTTCGCGACTGCGGTCGTCACCTCGGCGATGTTGCGGACCTGGGTCGTGAGGTTCGCGGCGAGCGTGTTGACGTTGTCGGTGAGGTCCTTCCACACGCCGGAGACGCCGCGCACCTTCGCCTGGCCGCCGAGCTTGCCGTCGGTGCCGACCTCGCGGGCGACGCGGGTGACCTCGTCCGCGAACGACGAGAGCTGGTCGACCATCGCGTTCACCGTCGTGCCGATGCGCTGGAACTCGCCCTTGACGGGCTGCCCCTCGATCTTCAGCGCCATCTTCTGCGACAGGTCGCCCTGTGCGACGGCGTCGATGACGCGCGCGACCTCGGTGGTGGGGCGGACGAGGTCGTCGATCAGCGTGTTCAGCGCGGTGACCGTCTCCGTCCAGTGGCCCGTGCCGGCGGGCGCCGTCGCGCGCTCGGTCATGCGGCCCTCGCGGCCGATCACGCGGGCGACGCGGCCGATCTCCTTCGTCAGCGCCTCGCGCCGCTCGGCGAGCTCGTTGAACGCGCGGGCGAGCTCCGCGTTCATCCCCTTCCCGCGCACCGGCAGGCGGCGCTGGAAGTCTCCGTCCCGGGCGGCGTGGAGCGCGTCGAGGAGCTGCTCGAGGTCGGCCTGCGTGACGTCGTGGCCGGCGCCGTTCCGCGCGCCGTTTGCGCCCGCCGCCCCTGTCGCGCGCTTGCGTGCGCCCGCCCGCGTGGGCGACCCGCTCCGCTCGACCTTGTTCCCGACCGCCACAGCTGCCCCCAATCGATTTCGGCTCCGCCACGTCCCCGGGGCCCCGGTGCGCTGCCCCGCGGGACGACCTATTCCGCCGGCATTTCGGGCGGAAACCCGATGCCCATTGTTTCAGCGTTACAACGTGTATTTCGGCGTTGTTATCGGCCTTCTAGTCCCGTAAAAGCCCGAAAGTGCCCGCGAAGCATAGGCCAACCGGCCCACGCTGTCTAGGCCGAACGGCCCACCGTTGCAAGCAGGGTTCTAGGCCCGCTCGAGCGCCTGGGCGAGGTCGGCCCAGAGGGCGTCCGCGTCCTCGATCCCGACGCTCAGGCGGAGGAGCCCGGTCGGCACGCGGTCGCCTTCCCAGCGGTGGCGGCTCTCCATCACGCTCGTCACGCCGCCGAGCGAGGTCGCGTTGACGACGACCCGCGTGGCCGTCTCGACCCGGCGCGCCGCGGCGTTGTCGGCGACGTCGAAGGAGATGAGGCCGCCGAGGCCGGGGTACCGGACGGTCGCGACCTTCGGGTGCGCGGTGAGCCGCTCGGCGATCGCGTGCGCGGTCTCGGTCTGACGGCGGACCCGCAGGTCGAGGGTCTTCAGCCCGCGCAGCAGGAGCCAGGCCACGTCGGCGGCGGCGACGATGCCGGTGCGCGTGCGGAAGGTGCGCAGCGCGCCGGCTGTCTCGGCGTCGCGGCACACGACGACTCCGAGCAGCGCGTCGTCGTGCCCGGCGAGGTACTTCGTCGCGCTGTGGAGGACGAAGTCGGCGCCGTGCTCGAGCGGGCGCAGGTGCACCGGCGTCGCGACCGTCGAGTCGACGACGACGGGCGCGGGATGAGCCGCCGCGGCCTCGAGGTTGGGCATCGTCAGGAACGGGTTCGACGGAGCCTCTGTCCATACGAGCTGCACGCCGTCGGGTGGCGGTCCCGTCTGGTCGTACTCGACGTAGCGAAGCCCCCAGCGCTCGAGCGCGTCGAACGTGACGCTCGTGCCGAAGTAGCAGCCGGCCGCGAGCGCGATCGTGTCCCCGGGGTGCAGCAGCCCGAGCACGAGCGCGGTGGTCGCGCCGCTGCCGGAGGGATAGAGGAGCGCCGTTCCCCCGTCGAGCTCGCCGAGCTGCCGCTCGGCCTCGGCCACGGTCGGGTTGCCGTAGCGCGAGTAGTAGAACTCGCGCGGGTCGCCGTGCTCGTCGTACGGCCAGATCGTCGCGCGGTCGACGGGGTCCACGAGACGACTCTACGTCGCCGCGCGCAGGAGACGCGAGAGCGATTCGTCGCCGGCGGTCGCCGCGTCGGCCAGCGGCCACCAGCGGACATCCGTGGACTCGTCGCTCAGCGTGAGCTCGTCGCCCTCCGCGACGGCGAGGAAGCGCACGTCGAGGTGGAGGTGAGCGGCCCGGTCGGGACGGTCGGGGATCTCGTGGATGTCGAGCTGCACGGGCGCGGCGTCTGCGAGCCGCGCGGAGAGGCCCGTCTCCTCACGCACCTCGCGGAGCGCGGCGAGCCCCAGCGAGGCGTCGCCGGGCTCGACGTGGCCGCCCGGCTGCAGCCACAGGCCGAGCTTGCGGTGCAGCACGAGGCAGGTGCGAGCTCGTTCCTCGTCGACGACGAGCGCCGAGGCGGTGAAGTGCGCCGCCGCCTGCTCGAAGGAGAACGGCGCCGGCAGCCGCGCGAGGAAGTCGAGCATCGCGGCGCGGTCGGCGGCCTCCTTCGCGTCGGCGGGCACGTGCCGCTCGAGCGCAGCGCGGAGCTCGTCCCGCATCACGCGGCCTCCGGCTGGAGATCCTCGAGCCGCCCCATGCGTGAGAGCGCGGGGAAGAGGCGCGTCCACGAGAGCGCGATCGCGATCGTCGCGGCACCGCCCGCGACGACGGCGGCAACCGTGCCGACGAGGGACGCGACGACACCCGACTCGAACGCGCCGAGCTCGTTCGACGCGCTCACGAACACCATCTCCACCGCGTTGACACGGCCGCGCAGCTCGTTCGGCGTCACGAGCGCGACCGTCGTCAGCCGGATGTTCACGCTGAACATGTCGACGAAGCCGGCGATCGCGAGGGCGACGAGGGAGAGCGGAAGCCACCGGGAGAAGCCGAACACGACCATGCACACGCCGAAGATGCCGACGACGGCGAGCAGCGTCGGGCCGGCGCGCCGCTGGAGCGGCCGTCGCGCGAGGATCACCGCGGCGGCGAGTGCGCCGACGGCGGGAGCGGTGCGGAGGACGCCGAGCCCGACCGGCCCGACATGGAGGATCGAGCGGGCGAACACCGGCAGGAGCGCGGTCGCGCCGCCGAAGAGGACGGCGAAGAGGTCGAGTGCGATGGCGCCGAGCAGCATGCGCGTTCGGAGCACGAAGCGGACGCCGGCGACGAGGCTCTCGAAGCGCGGCGCCGGCTCGCCGAGCACCCCCAGCGACTGCGTGCGCCGCACGGCGAGCATCGACGCGAGCGCGCCGGCGAACAGGACCGCCGCGACGACGTAGACCAGCGCGGGGCGCGCGGCGAAGATCAGGCCGCCCACCGCAGGCCCGGTCACGACCGCGATCTGGCCGGCGATCGAGCGGAGCGCCATCGCCCCGGCAAGCAGCGGCTCCGGCACGAGCTCGGGCGTCAGCGCCGCGTACGCCGGCCAGCCGATCGCGCTCGCGACGCCCGAGCACGCGGCGAGGGCGAAGAACGGCCACGTCGAATGTGCGCCCTTCAGCGTCACCGCGACGAGCGCGAGCGCGATCCCGACGTTGAGGACGAGCGCGAACGCCGCGAGCAGCTTCCGCGGCAGCCGGTCGGCGAGCTGGCCGGCGGGAAGCGCCAGCAGCGGCAGCGGCACGAACTCCGCGAGTCCGATCAGGCCGAGGTCGAGGGGGTTCCGGTGGATCGCGTACACCTGCCAGCCGACCGCGACCGCGAGCATCTGCTCCGCGAAGCGCATCCCGAGCACCGCGGACCAGAGGAACGCGAAGTCGCGCTCGCGCAGCGCCGGGGGCAGATGCCGTCTCACCGGGCGACCGTACCAACGGCGGGTTAGGCTCAGGCATGGCCGACGCGCACGAGACGACGCAGCAGCGCCTCGAGTGGCTGCGCGAGCTGCGCGACCAGGCGCTGCACGCGGGGAGCGACAAGGCGGTGCAGCGGCGGCGCGACGAGGGCCGCCTGCTCGCGCGCGAACGCGCGGAGAAGCTGTGCGACGAGGGGTCTTTCGTCGAGCTCGACCGCTACGTGCGCCATCGCGAGTCGAACTTCGGGATGATGGACCGGCGTCCGTACGGGGACGCGGTCGTGACCGGCTACGGGGCGATCTTCGGCCGCAAGGTGTTCGTGTTCTCGCAGGACTTCACGGTGTTCGGCGGGTCGCTGAGCGAGGTGTTCGCCGAGAAGATCTGCAAGGTGATGGATCTCGCGGTGAAATTCGGGTGCCCGGTGATCGGGATCAACGACTCGGGCGGCGCGCGGATCCAGGAGGGCGTCGTCTCGCTGGCGGGCTATGCGGAGATCTTCTGGCGGAACGTGCAGGCGTCGGGCGTGGTTCCGCAGATCTCGCTCGTGATGGGCCCGTGCGCGGGCGGCGCGGTGTACTCGCCGGCGATCACCGACTTCATCTTCATGGTCGAGGGCTCGTCGTACATGTTCATCACAGGCCCCGACGTCGTGAAGACGGTGACGGGGGAGGAGGTGTCGTTCGAGGAGCTCGGCGGCGCGGCGACGCACGCGGCCCGCTCCGGCGTGGCGCAGTTCACCTCGCCCGACGAGGCGTCGTGTCTCGAGGACGCTCGCTACCTGATCTCGTTCCTGCCGCAGTCGAGCGCGGAACGGCCGGAGTCGTCGACCCCGACCGACCCACCGGGCCGCGAGGACGCAGAGCTCGACACGCTGATCCCCGACAACCCGAACAAGCCGTACGACATGCACGAGGTGATCCGGCGCGTGGTCGACGACGGCGAGTTCCTCGAGGTGCACGAGCAGTTCGCACGGAACATCGTCTGCGGGCTCGCGCGGCTCGGCGGTCACGTCGTCGGCGTCGTCGGGAACCAGCCGCAGCAGCTCGCCGGGGTGCTCGACATCGACGCCTCCAACAAGGCGGCGCGGTTCGTCCGCACCTGCGACGCGTTCAACATCCCGCTCGTCACGTTCGTCGACGTGCCGGGGTTCCTGCCGGGAACGGCGCAGGAGTGGGGCGGGATCATCCGGCACGGTGCGAAGCTGCTCTACGCGTTCGCGGAGGCGACGGTGCCGAAGCTGACGGTGATCACGCGCAAGGCGTACGGCGGCGCCTACGACGTGATGAGCTCGAAGCACATCCGCGCCGACTTCAACTTCGCGTGGCCGACAGCCGAGGTCGCGGTGATGGGGCCGGAGGGCGCCGTCAACATCATCTACCGCGACCGCTCGCCCGACGAGCGTGCGGAGCTGATCGCCGACTACAAGGAGCGGTTCGCGAACCCGTACTCCGCAGCCGAGCGAGGCTACGTCGACGACGTGATCGAGCCCAGGCGCACGCGCCCGGTGCTCATCGACGCACTCGAGACGAGCCTCACCAAAGCCGAGCCGCGGCCCCGCCGCAAGCACGGCAACATCCCCCTGTGATCTAGGAGACGAGCTCGGCGCGGCGCTCGGGGAGGAGCAGGCCGAGCTCCTCGGAGAACGCGTCGACGATCGCCGGGTCGAACTGCGAGCCGCCGCAGCGCTCGAGCTCGTCGAGCGCCTCCCGCTCGCTCAGCGGCTTGCGGTAGACGCGCTCCGACGTCATCGCGTCGAACGCGTCGGCGACGAAGATGATGCGCGCGCCGATCGGGATCTCCTCGCCGCGCAGGCCGTCGGGGTAGCCGGCGCCGTCCCAGCGCTCGTGGTGGTGGAGCACCCACTCCGCGATCGGCTCGACGCCGAGGCTCTCCAGCATCCGGTGCCCGATCTGCGGATGCCGCTGCAGCACCAGCCGCTCGGACTCGTTCAGCGCACCCGGCTTGCGCAGGATCTCCTCCGGGATCGCGAGCTTCCCGAGGTCGTGCAGGCTCCCGGCGAGCCGGATCAGCTCGACCTGCGGCTCGTCGATCCCGAGGCGCCGCGCGATCTTCGCCGACAGCTCGCCGACGCGCTCCGAGTGGCTGCCGGTGTAGACGTCGCGCGCGTCGACCGCCTTCGCGAGACTCGCGGCGGCGCGGTAGCGAGCCGCGCGATCGGGCCCTTCCGCGAGCTGCTGCAGCTGCGCGAGCTCGAGCGACGTCGTCGCCTGGTACGTGCGTGCGCGGTTCTTGCCGTCTTCCTTCGCCCAGTAGAGCGCACTGTCCGCGAGCCGGATCAGCTCGTCGCGGCCGACGCCCTGCGCCGGGAACGCTGCGACGCCGGCGCTGACCGTGACCGACCCGACCTGCTCGATCTCGACCGCGCCGACCCGCTCGACGATCGAGCGGGCGACCGACACCGCGCTGCGCTCGTCGAGCCCCGGCAGGAGCACGGCGAACTCGTCGCCGCCGAGCCGGAAGCTCTCGCCGCCCTGACGCAGCCGCGACGCGACCTGCCCGAGCACCCGGTCGCCGACGGGATGGCCGTACCGGTCGTTGATGCGCTTGAAGTCGTCGATGTCGACGAGGCAGAGGCTGAGCGTCAGGCCGTCGTGCTCGGCCTGCGTCAGCTCGCGCTGGAGGCGCTCGTGGAAGTGCCGGTGGTTGCCGAGCCCGGTGAGGGGGTCGGTGAGCGCCAGCCGCATCGCCCGCATCGCCTTGAACGTGGAGCGCTGGTAGAGCGCGATCGCGAGGAGCGGCCCGACGAGCGCGATCGAAAGGGCGGGGGAGCGCTCCCACAGGACGACGAGCATCAGGGCCGCCGACGCCATCAGCGCGAACGGCGCGGTCGTCTGGCGCACGTTCGCCACCATCAGCTTCAGGAACGGCTTCCGCGAGTCGACCGCGAGCACCGCGCTGATCAGCACGAGGTTGACGACCCAGTTGTAGATGAAGGCGCAGAGCACGAGCCGCACGAGCAGCCCGCCGACCGACGTCTCGGAGAAGGGTTGGATCGCAAGCCCGCTCGCGAGCGCGGCGAGCGCGAACATCGAGCCGTTGTAGGCGACCCGGAGCGGCGGGCGGCGCCCGACGAGATGCGTGACGGTCGGGCCGCCGGCGGCGATCAGGACGCCGGCCTCCCAGCCGAAGAGCAGGATCCCCGCGACCGCGAAAACGAAGCCGAGCGTGACCCCGCCGGCGTCCATCCCCTCGACCGGCACCGGGAAGCGCTCGGCCAGGACCATGCCGACGAAGAGCCCCACGACCGCGACCACGTCGCTGACCGAGTGCGACTTCGTGCCGTAGGACACGGCGGCCGCGACAACGGCCGCGACCCCCGCCACACAGACGGGGGCCACGAGCGCGAGAACTCTAGAGGGAACCGAAGTCGGCGCTTTCACCGCCCTGTCGCGACCCAAGCGGGCCGTCGATCAGGCGCGGGCGCGCGACTCCAGAGAGCACGGTGTGCCGCCGATCCATACTCCACCTTGGTCTCTCCCCACCGTGGTGCGAGCGGACTCTTCTACCAGCCGTAATTCCCAGGCCCGGTGTGGCGCAGCTGAGCGACGATCGAGGCGAGGCCTGCGAGCGCCACCAGCAGAAGCACGAGCCGCGGTTTCCACTCCAACATGGTTCCTCCGAGAGTTGGACGCCAGACAAGGAGGATTCTGCAATTTTGCGGCGGGTGATTGAATCACCCGAAGGGGTGATCGTGCGTTTTCGGGCTCCGCCCCCTCGAACGGGTGGAACCGGCTAGCCGCCGAGGCCGGCTTCGGCGAGCGGCCGCCGGGCCCAGGCGAACTCGCGGCGGTACCAGCCGTCGAGGGTGGCGAGCGCCACGCCGTACTCGGACGAGTGGATGAACCAGCCGTTTCCGAGGTAGATGCCCATGTGGCCGACCTGCGAGGGCTGCGAGCGGGGGCCCTTGTCGCCGAAGAAGATCACGTCCGCGGGCTGGAGATCCGCGAAGCCGATCCGCTTCGAGGCGGGCACCTCGCCGCTCATCTCATAGGTCGTCCGGCCGCGGAGCACGGACGCGAGGGCCTCACCGCCGGCGTACGGCTCGAGCTTGTAGACGCGCCAGACGAAACCGGAGCAGTCGTAGCCGCCGCGTGAGGGGACGCCGAACTCGGTCTCGGGCCCGTCGCTCGTGCCGCCCCAGATGTACGGCATCCCGATCCGCGCCACGGCGGTGTCGAGGATGCGCGCCTGCCACGGGGAGAGGGCCGGGAGCGAGAAGCCGTCGGCCGCGCTCTGGACGGCGGCGACCTCCCAGCCGGAGAAGTGCAGCACCTGGGCGGCGGAGTAGGCGGCCTCGGCCCGGGTCGCCGGGTCGCTCGGCAGCAGCTCGATCGAGTCGAGCTGCGCCGGATGGTTCGTGCGGAGGCCGAGCAGGCGGGCGACGACCTCGGTGCCGAAGCGCCCGGGCACCTTCAGGCCGGCGGCGCGGGCCGCGGCCGAGAACTCGTTCGCCGCCTTGCCGAGCCCGAGCGACTGGACGAAGCGGAGGTCGAGCTTGGCCATCGTCACGGGCGCGTTCGGCAGCGCGAGCTGGCGCGGAGCGGCGGGGACGGGCGGGGGCGCGGGGACGGGCGGGGGCGCGGGGACGGGCGTGGTCGTCGTGGTCGTGGTCGTCGTCTGCGTCGTCGTCGTGACCGTCGGCGTCGTCGGCGTGGGGGTGGTCACGGCCGGCGCCGTCTGCGTCGGATCGGCCGGCGGGGCCGCGGGGTTCGGCGGCGGCGGCACGGGCAGTGGAGGCTGGGGCGTCGGGTCGGGCGGGAAGACGACCTGCTTCAGGCCGAAGACGAGATCCTCGAGGGCCTGCGCGGTCAGCGGATCGGCGGCCCGGAAGCCGGCGGCGTCCGTCGCGCCCATCAGCCCGGCGGCGGTCACCGTGCGGATCTCGGGTGCGGCCCAGGCGCCCGACGACGGCCTCGTGGCAGCGCTCGCCGCACCGGCCGGGACCAGCGAAAGAACAGCGACGGCAAGGAAAAGACGGCGACCCACTCCACCCCTTGATCGACCCCGATCGGGCGATACTTTAGCCTGCTTGACGGTGAGTTTCGAGATCACGCCGCAGCCGGACGATCAGGAGCGCGCCGCGCTGGAGGCCGCGCTCGTCGAGGAGATCCGGGAGGACCGGGGTTCTCCCTGGGCGGACCGCCTCCTGCCCGGGCGGCCCGACGCCGACGAGGCGTAACCGAACCGGCCGCCCGGCCGTTGAGGGGGCATGTTCGAGGAATGCATCCGCTGCAGCGACGCGCCCGCCGTCGACGAGCTCGGCTACTGCGGCCACTGCCACTGGGCGGTGCGCGCCGAGATCGAGGAGGGCTTCCACCGCATCCGCGAGTACCTGCGCTCCTGGGCCGAGTTCAGCGCCTGGTGCGAGATCCGCGGCAGGGCCGCCGCGTAGCGTCGGTCGCTACGTCGCGCGCGGCCTGAAGAGCTGCGGCGCGTTCCGGGCGTAGTCGAGGCCCGATGCCCACGTCAGCACGACGGCGACGAGCATCGACCACCAGGCCCAGCCCGTGCTCCACGCGCCGGCGGCGGCGAACCCGCCGAACCCGACCGCGATCGCCTGCGCCCATGTCTTGAGCTTCCCGAGGTCGCGCGCCGCGATCACGATCCCGCGCTCGATCGCCGCCTGGCGCAGGCCCGTGATCATCACCTCGCGCACGAGGATGACGGCGACCATCCAGGCCGGGACCACGTGCTGCCCCACGAGCATCGCCATCGTCCCGAGCACGAGCACCTTGTCGGCGACCGGGTCGAGCAGCGAGCCGAGCGGCGACGAGCGCCCATGCCTGCGCGCGAGCCGGCCGTCGAACCAGTCGGTGGTCATCGCGGCGACGAAGATGCCGGAGGCCCAGTACGCATGACCGTGGAACGGCCACGCGAACAGGGCGACGACGACGGGCACCGAGAGCGCCCGCGCGACGGTCAGCTGATCCGCCGGGCTCATGGCCGAGACAATACGGTGCGCCCATGTTCGACACGGTCCTGGTCGCGAACCGCGGTGAGATCGCGGTGCGGGTGTTCCGGACGCTGCGCGAGCTCGGGTTGCGCTCGGTGGCGGTGTATTCGGAGGCGGACCGGGGCGCGTTGCACGCGGCGTACGCCGACGACGCGTACCTGATCGGGCCCGCGCCCGCGGCGGAGAGCTATCTCAAGGTCGAGACGCTCGTCGAGACGGCGTTGCGGGCCGGTGCGGGCGCGGTGCACCCGGGCTACGGGTTCCTGGCGGAGAACGCGGCGTTCGCGCGAGCCGTCGAGGAGGCGGGGCTCGTATGGATCGGGCCGCCGCCCGGCGCGATCGAGCTGATGGGGTCGAAGACGCGCGCCCGTCAGGCGATGCAAGCGGCCGGAGTGCCGATCATCCCCGGGACGACGGATCCGGTCGGCTCGGTGGAGGAGCTCGTGGCGCTCGGCGAGTCGATCGGGTATCCGCTGCTGATCAAGGCGGCGGCGGGCGGCGGCGGGAAGGGGATGGAGGTCGTCGAGGCGCCGGGCGATGCGGAGCGCGCCTACGAGACGGCGCGACGGCAGGGGCTCGCGTACTTCGCGGACGCGAGCGTGTACGTCGAGAAGCTGATCGTCGATCCGCGCCATGTCGAGGTGCAGGTGCTCGCCGATGCGCACGGCAACGTGATCCATCTCGGCGAGCGCGACTGCACGATCCAGCGCCGTCATCAGAAGCTCGTGGAGGAGACGCCGTCGCCGGCGGTCGACGAGGCGCTGCGCGCGCGAATCGGCGAGATCGCGGTGAACGCGGCGCGCGCGGCCGGCTACCGGTCGGCGGGGACGATCGAGGGCCTGCTCACGCGGGAGGGCGACTACTTCTTCATGGAGATGAACACGCGCATCCAGGTGGAGCACACCGTCACCGAGGAGGTGACGGGGCTCGATCTCGTGCGCGAGCAGGTGCTGATCGCCCAGGGCGAGCGGCTGTCGCTGACGCAGGAGCAGGTGCAGCTGCGCGGCCACGCGATCGAGTGCCGCATCAACGCGGAGGACGTGCAGCGCGGCTTCCTGCCGACGCCGGGCCTCGTGACCGCGTACCGGGAGCCGTCGGGGCCGGGCGTGCGCGTCGACTCCGGTGTCTCGGCGGGGCGCGAGGTCTCGGGCGCCTACGACCCGATGATCGCGAAGCTGATCGTCCACGGCGTCGACCGCGAGCACGCGCGCCGGAGGATGCTGCGCGCACTCGGCGAGTTCCGGATCGAGGGGCCGGCGACGCTGCTCGGCTTCCACAAGGCGCTGCTCTCGCACGAGTGCTTCATCCGCGGCGAGACGTGCGCCGGGCTCGTCGAGTCCGAGGAGCTCGCCGCGCTGGCGGCGTCGCTCGACGGCGGGCCGGCCGGCGGCGATGTGGTCGTCCCGGGCCGGAGCGTGGGGGAGGTGCGCGTCGTCGAGGTCGACGGCCGACGCTTCGAGGTGCGCACGACCCGGCCCGAGCCGCCGTGGCGCGAGCTCGCGCGGCGCCGCGCCGAGCGCGCACGCAGCGGCGGCGGCGTCGGAGGCGACGCGGTCCTCTCGCCGATGCAGGGCACCGTGCTCAGCGTCGCGGTCGCCGACGGCGACACGGTCGAGCAGGGCCAGGTGATCTGCATCGTCGAGGCGATGAAGATGGAGAACGAGGTGCGCGCACACAAGGCGGGCACCGTCGCGGAGCTGCGTGTCGTCACCGGTGCATCCGTTGCGAGCGGCGACGTGATCTGCGTGCTCGCCTAGCTTTACGCGTAGCTGACACGTGCGTCGCTACGGTGGAATCCTGATGCGTCTTCGCCTTCTCGCTGCAACCGTCACCGTCGCGCTGCTCGGCGCGGCGGGCGCCGCCGCGAGCGCCGGCCCCGTCGGCCCGCTGCCGAAGGGTCCCATCTCGACGATCGTCACGACGCGGGGCTCGCTCGTCGCGGTCGCGCTGCCGCACCGCGCCAACGGCCGCGTCTGGCGTCTCGCGCGTGCCGTGAGCCCGAGCGTGCTCCGCGAGGTCTCCGAGGCGAACGTCGGCAAGGACGTCGTGGTCGTCTTCCGCGCCTACGCGGCGGGGCACGTCAAGGTCGCGTACGGGCTCACGCGCGGCGAGACGCGGCACGCATACGCGTCGCTCACCTTCGACGTGACCGTTCGCTAGATCGAGCGCTGGTACGCGCGGAAGCACCACGTCGCAAACAGCGACGTGACCGCGGTCGCGGCGACGAGCAGCAGCAGGTAGACGCCCGTCGCTCCCCAGTGCCCACCCGTGAGGATCGCGTTGCGCGCGGCCTGCACGCCCCAATTGACCGGGTTGAAGCGGGAGAGCTGCGCGATCCAGTGCGGCATCGAGCTCGGCGGGATGAGGATCGCCGAGATGAACATCAGCGGCAGCCCGACGAAGTTCGCGGTGGCGATCATCGACGCCTCCTTGCGCACGAGCAGTGCGACTCCGTGCGAGAAGCCCGCGAACGCCGCGGCGAGCAGCGCGCTCGCTGCGAAGACGACGAGCCAGCCGAGCAGCCCGCCGTGCACGCGCACACCGAGCGCCAGCCCGACGACGAGCAGCAGGAGTGCCTGCAGCATCGCCGTGATGCCCGCGCGCACCACCTGCGAGAAGACGATCGCGAAGCGCGACGCCGGCGCGGCGAGGAACCGGTCGATCACGTGTCGGTTGAGGTCGCTGATCATCGCCATGCCCGACCAGCTGCCGCCGAAGAAGGCGTTCATGCAGACGATGCCCGGCGTGAGGAACTCGACGTAGCTCGTCGCGCCGCCGCGAAGCTGGCCGACGCGCGAGAAGAGCTGCCCGTAGAGGAGCAGCCATACGAGCGGCTGGATCACCATCATCGCGATCCAGATCGGCTCGCGCATGAGGTTGCGCGCCTGGCGCACGACCATCCAGCCCGTCTGGCGCAGGAGCTGCATCAGCGGTTCCCCTCCTGGTCCTCGGTCGAGAAGTCACGGCCCGTGTAGTGGAGGTAGACGTCGTCGAGCGACGGGCGCGCGGTCGTCACGGCCGCGACGGTGATGCCCTGCTCCTCGAGCGCGGAGAGGATCAGCGGGATCGCCTGTGCGCCGTTCGGCACGCGGGCGCGCACCTGCTGGCCCTCCGCGGCGACCTCGGTCGCGCCCTCGATCCGGTGCACCACCTGCACGGCCTCGTGCGCGCGGCCGTTCGCGCCGGCGAGGTCGACCGTCACGAGCTCGCCGCGGAGCCCCGCCTTCAGCTCCGCCGGCGTGCCTTCGACGACGACCTTGCCGCGGCTGACGATCGCGACGCGCTCGGCGAGCCGGTCGGCCTCCTCGAGGTAGTGCGTCGTGAGCAGGATCGTCAGGCTCTCCTGTGCGGCGAGCCGTTCGACCTCGACCCACATCGCCGCGCGCGCCTCGGGATCGAGCCCCGTCGTCGGCTCGTCGAGGAAGAGCACGCGCGGCCGGTGCACGAGGCCGGTGGCGATGTCGAGCCGCCGTTTCATGCCGCCGGAGTAGGTGCGCGCCTGCCGGTCCGACGCGTCCCGCAGGCCGACGAGGTCGAGCAGCTCCTCGACCCGCGCGCGCAGCGGCGCGCCGGCCATCCCGTGGATCCGGCCCTGGAGCATGAGGTTCTCGCGGCCGGTCGCCTCCCAGTCCACGCCGGAGTCCTGCGCGACGTAGCCGATCGCGCGGCGGACGCGGTTCGGGTGGCGGACGACGTCCTCGCCGGCGACGAGCGCGTGTCCCGAGTCCGGCCGCGTCAGCGTCGCGAGCGTGCGCACCGCCGTCGACTTGCCGGCCCCGTTCGGCCCGAGGAGCCCGAAGACCTCGCCCTCCTTGACGGAGAACGAGACCCCGTCGAGCGCCTGGACGGTCTTGTAGCGCTTGTGCAGGTCCTCGACGACGATCGCATCCACGGCGCCCACTCTAGACACGTCCTGCGACCTGGTCGGAGGACGTGTCGCTAGAGTCACGCGCCGGTGGACCTCTACGAGTACCAGGGCAAGGAGCTCTTCAAGCGTGTGGGCATCCCCGTCTCCGACGGGCGCCGCGCCGACACGCCCGCCGAGGCGCGCGCCGCAGCACAGGAGCTCGGCGGCGCCGTCGTCGTGAAGGCGCAGGTGCTCACCGGCGGCCGCGGCAAGGCCGGCGGCGTGAAGCTCGCGGAGGGCGCCGACGACGTCGAACAGAAGGCGAAGGACATCCTCGGCCTCGACATCAACGGCCACATCGTGCGCCGGCTCTGGATCGAGCGCGCGTCCGACATCGCGAAGGAGTACTACCTCTCCGTCACGTTCGACCGCGGGGCGAAGAAGCCGCTCTTCATGTTCACGACGCAGGGCGGCGTCGAGATCGAGCAGGTCGCCGAGGAGAATCCCGACGCGCTGATTCGCCTGCACGTCGACCCGCTCGAGGGCTACCAGCCGTGGATCGCGCGGCGCCTCGTCTACGGCGCGAAGGTCGAGGACCCGTCGGAGCAGAAGCAGATCGCGGCGATCGTCGAGAAGCTCTATCGCGCGTTCGTCGAATTCGACGCGATGCTCTGCGAGATCAACCCGCTGATCGTCACGCCGGACGGCGAGGTGAAGGCGCTCGACTCGAAGTTCACCGTCGACGACAGCGCGCTCTTCCGGCACCCCGACATCGCGGAGTGGCGCGACACGACCGCGGCCGACGCGATCGAGGCGTTCGCGCGCGAGAAGGGCGTCACGTACGTGAAGCTCGACGGCGACGTCGGGATCTGCGGCAACGGCGCCGGCCTCTCGATGTCCACCGTCGACGTCGTCGCGCACGTCGGCGGGAAGCCGGCGAACTTCTGCGACCTCGGCGGCGGCGGCTCCGCGGAAGGCGTCGTCGACGCGCTCGAGGTGATCACCCGCGACCCGCAGGTCAAGTCGATCTTCTTCAACATCTTCGGCGGCATCACGCGCTGCGACGAGGTCGCGCGCGGGATCCTCGAGGCGCTCGAGCGTCTCGACATGTCGCAGTACCCGATCGTCGTCCGCCTCGACGGGACGAACGCGGCCGAGGGCCGCGCGATCCTCGCCGACGCGGGCAAGCCGAACATCCATCCCGAGGCGACGATGCTCGACGGGGCGAAGAAAGCCGTGGAGCTGGCGCGATGACCGATCTCTGGAGCGACCGCGCCGACCTCTACCGGACGAGCGAGATCCACGCGTCGGGCGACGACCTCGACCTCGTCGTCGCCTGGTGCGAGCCCGGCGAGGGCGTCACCGCGCTCGACGTCGCGACCGGCGGCGGCCACGTCGCACGCCGGCTCCGCGAGGCGGGCTGCAGCGTCGTCACCGTCGATCCCGCGCCCGGCATGCAGGCCGACGTGCTCGCCCCCGCGGAGCACCTGCCGTTCGCCGACGCGTCGTTCGACGCCGTCGCGACACGCCTCGCAGCGCATCACTTCGCCGACGTGGTCGCCGCGTTGAAGGAGATGGCGCGCGTCGCCTCCGGTCGCGTCGTGATCTGCGACAACACCTTTGTCAGCGAGAGCTCGGAGGAGGCCGATCGTCTCCGCGACCCGAGCCACGTGCGCAACTACGGCGTCGCCGAGTGGGAGAGCTTCTTCGAGCTCGCCGGGCTCGAGGTCGTCGACCAGCGGCACATGGAGCGGCCGCTCGAGATCGAGCCGTGGCTCGCACGCGTCGAGTGCACAGGCGACGACGCCGCACGCGTGAAGGCGCTGCTCGGCGACCGGATCGTCGACGGCTGGATGCAGCTGCCGACGCTCGTGATGAAGGGACGGCCGAGGAGCTAGATGGCGATCATCGTCGACAACGACACGCGGCTCGTCGTCGCGGGCCTCACCGGCAGCGAGGGCCGCTTCCATGGCCTCCGCAACCGCGCGTACGGCACGAACGTCGTCGCGGGCGTCACGCCGGGCAAGGGCGGCCAGGACGTCGAGGGCATTCCCGTCTTCGACACCGTCGCCGACGCCGTCGAGCAGGCGGGCGCGAACACGAGCCTCGTCTTCGTGCCCGCGCGCTTCGCCGCCGACGCGGTCTACGAGGCGATCGACGCCGGCATCGGCACCGTGATCTGCATCACCGAGCACGTCCCGGCGCACGAGATGCTGCGTGCCTACACGTACTTCCGCCCGCAGGGCGTGACGATGATCGGCCCGAACTGCCCGGGCGTCCTCTCGCCGGGCAAGGCGAACGTCGGGATCATCCCGGCCGAGATCTTCAGCGAGGGAGCCGTCGGTCTCGTCTCGCGCTCCGGCACGCTCACCTACCAGATCGGCCACGAGCTGACGCAGCTCGGGCTCGGCAACTCGACGATCGTCGGGATCGGCGGCGACCCCGTCGTCGGCTCCTCGTTCATCGACGTGCTCGAGCGCTTCGAGGCCGACCCGCAGACCGAGCTGATCGTGATGGTGGGCGAGATCGGCGGCGACGAGGAGGAGAAGGCGGCGCAGTACATCGCCGACCACGTCTCGAAGCCGGTGCTCTCGTACATCGCGGGCTTCTCGGCTCCGCCCGGCAAGACGATGGGGCACGCCGGCGCGATCATCTCCGGCTCCTCCGGCACGGCGAAGGCGAAGAAGGAAGCGCTCGAGGCGCGCGGCATCCAGGTCGGCACGACGCCGACCGAGGTGGCGCAGCTCGTCGCCGAGCGCATGAAGTAAGCACGCCCGGCGCTCTCGCTACGCTGCGGTCATGGGTCTCGTCTCCTTCGCGCGCGGCGCGCCCGCGCCCGAATGCCTCGCCGTCGAGGAGATCGCCGACTGCGCACGTGCCGCGATCGAGCACGGCGGTGCCGCGGTCCTGTCGTACGGCCCGGGCGGCGGCTACCCGCCGTTGCGGGAGTGGATCGCGCAGCGGCACGGCGTCGACCCTGCACGCGTCGTCGTCACGAGCGGGTCGCTCCAGGGCTTCGTGTTCCTCTCCGAGCAGCTCGTCCGGCCCGGAGCGCGCGTGCTCGTCGAGGCGCCGACGTACGACCGTCCGCTGAAGATCCTCGCCCGCCTCGGCGCGGAGATCGTGCCGGTCGCGATGGACGACGAGGGGCTCGTGCCCGAAGCGCTCGAGGAGGCGCTCGCCGCCGGCGAGAAGCCCGCGTTCCTCTACACGATCGCGACCTTCCAGAACCCGAGCGGCCGCACGCTCTCCGAGGAGCGCCGCCGGCGCGTCGCCGAGATCGCACGCGAGCACGACCTGCTCGTGCTCGAGGACGACCCGTACGGGCTCGTGCGCTTCGAGGGCGAGGCGCTGCCGACGATCTTCGAGCTCGAAGGCGGCGAGAACGTCATCTACGCGTCGTCGTTCTCGAAGACGGTCGCGCCGGGCGTGCGCGTCGGCTACTTCGTGCTGCCCGCTCCGCTCGCAGCGTCGATCGAGGCGCTCGCCGTCTCGACGTACATCTCACCGCCCTTCATGACGCAGGCGACCGTCCACGAGCTCCTTCGCCGTGGCGGCTTCCAGCCGAACCTCGAGCGCATGATCGGGCTGCTCAAGGCGCGGCGCGACGCGATGCTCGACGCGCTCGAGAAGCACATGCCGTCGGATGCGACCTGGAGCCGGCCGGACGGCGGTTACTTCATCTGGCTCGACGTGCCCTCGTGCCCCGACACGGGCGCCGTGCTCGCGCGCGCCGAGGAGGCAGGCGTCACGTTCGTGAAGGGCGGCGACTTCTTCGTCCCGGGCGGGGGCGGCGAGCACTCGCTGCGGCTCGCGTTCAGCTTCGCGAGCCCCGACGAGATGGAGATCGGGCTCGCGCGGCTCGCGCCGCTACTTGCCGGCGCGCCTGCGCCGGCGGCGTCGGTCTAGCTGCGCGAGCAGGATCCCGGCGGTGACGCCGATCGCGAGCGCGAGCAGGACGAGCCAGACGAGCGACACGCTGGCGGTGGCGAAGACGAAGTGCACGTGGACGTGCTTGCGGTTCTCGAGCACGAACGCGATCGCGTAGGCCGCGAGCAGCCCGAGGACGGTGAGGCGTCCGTAGAGCTTCGGCTGCCAGTTCTCCTGGATCTCGCCGGTGTCGATGCGACGGCGTCGCGGGAGGTGCACGCCAGGGACTCTACGCTGCCGCGGTCGCGCCGACCGATGCGAGCACGCGCGGCACGAGGCGGGGCTGGAGCGGCGGGGCCAGCTGGCCCGCGGTCGACATCCGGAACGTGGGGCAGATCGTCTCGCCGGGGAGGGCGCAGAGCCCCGCGCGGCGGAAGTAGCAATCATTGCAGGTCGAATTGGTTCGTTTGCTCATCGTGTCCAATGCTCTGTGGGCGAGGCGGGCGGGTCGAGAGGCGATGATAGGCCCGGAACCCCGGGAATCAAGCGTTGCCGGGGACGAAAACTGACGAATTTCCGGCAGTTTCCAACGTGCCGAAATGTCGTGTTTTCTACCGCTTCGGCGGGAGCGTTGCCAGGGCCTGCAACGCCTGGGGAAAACTCTTCACAGCGATGATGCGGAGCCCGTGGGCGTAGCGCCGCGCCTCGCGCGCGTTATCCCCCGCCGGCACGAGGAAGACGTCGGCGTTTGCCTGCCGGACGCCGAACGTCTTCTGCTTCACGCCGCCGATCGGCGACACGGCGCCGTCGAGCTCGATCTGGCCCGTCGCGGCGACGCGGTAGCCGCGGTCGACGTCCCGCCCGAGCTGCTCCATCACCTCGAGCGCGAACGCGAGGCCCGCCGACGGCCCGCCGACGTTGCCGGCGTCGATCGAGACGTGGAGCGGCAGGCGGATGTCCGCGGCCTGGCCGGGCGTGAACCCGATCAGCGCGCGCGTCCTCGCGAGCGGGTCTGCGACCGTCTTGATCGCGACGCTCAGCTGCCGGCCGCCGCGCAGGATGGTCAGGGTCACGGTCTGCCCGGGACGCACACGGGCGAGCTGCGTCCGCAGCGCTTCGATCGTCGGCGTCTTCGTGCCCGCGACGGCGACGATCACGTCCGTCGGGTCGAGCTTCCCGATCGCGTGGCTGCCGAGCGCGACGGCCGTGACGATCACGCCCGACGGTCGCGCGACGACGTGGTAGCCGAGCCGCTTCAGCGCGACGGCCGCGGCGACCCGCTCGGAGATCGACATCTCGCGCAGGTCGGCGCTGCGCTGCGCGTTGTCGCTCACGCCCGGCGGCACGATGAGGTTCGCAGGGACGAGCGTCGAGCCGGAGCGAATCGACGGGAAGAGCGACTCGAGCATGCTCGCGCGGCGTTCGAAGACGTCGACGAAGTAGATCCCTCCAGCGTCGCTCGGCACCTTGCCGCCCTGCACGTGCACGAGCGGCGCGACGGGGTGCGCGCGGTCGGGCAGCAGGATGAAGTCGTTCGACGGCACGAGATAGAGGACGATCGCGGCCGCGAGCGCAAGCCCGACCGCGATGCCCGCAAGCCGGACGGGTGAGAAAAGGCGGCGCACTAGAAGAGGAACCGCTGCAGGCCGCCGTCGACGACGACGGTCTGTCCCGTGACGTAGCGCGCGCGCTCGGAGGCGAGGAAGCAGACGACGTCGCCGAACTCGCGCGGGTCGCCCCAGCGGCGCAGCGGGATCTCGGCGAGGTCGGACTCGGTCGGGCCGTCCGGATAGAGATGGTCGAGCCGTGCGGTCGCGATGCGGCCCGGCGCGACGCAGTTCACCGTGATGCCCTGCGGCCCGAGCTCGCGCGCGAGCGTCTTCAGCCAGCCGGTGAGACCGGGGCGGAGCGCGTTCGAGAGCGCGAGATGGTCGGTCGGCTCCTTCGCCGCGAGCGACGTGATCGCGACGATGCGCCCGCCGCCGCTGGCCTCGAGATGCGGGAGGCAGAGTCGCACGAGCCGCACCGCCGGGATGAACAGCAGCTCGAGCGCGGCCTCGAGCGTCTCCGGCGTGACGTCGGTGCCCGAGCCCGGCGGCGGCCCGCCGCCGTTCCAGACGAGGACGTCGAGGCCGCCGAACGCCTTGACCGTCGTCTCCACCGCGCGCTCGAGGTCGTGTGGGATCGTGACGTCGCCGCGTACCGCGAGCGCGCCGATCCGGTCGGCCTCCCGCTCGAGCAGGTCGCGGCGGCGGCCGAACATCGAGACGTTCGCACCCTCGCCGGCGAGCGCCTCCGCCGTGGCGAGGCCGAGCCCCGACGACGCGCCCGTGACGAGAGCGGTGCGTCCGTTGAGTCCGAGATCCACGAGAGCGGAGGGTACTTGGGCGGCGCTACGTCGAGCGGCGGAAGCCGCCTTCCGAGTCGATGACCTGGCCGGTGATCCACGCCGCCGCGTCGCTGCAGAGCCACGCGATCAGGCGTGCGGCGTCGTCCGGCTCGCCCCAGCGGCCGAGCGGCATCCGGCCCGCGGGGTCGACGTCGGCGAGGCCCCAGCCTGTGTCGGTCGGGCCGGGGTTGACGCAGTTGACCGTGATGCCGCGGTCGGCGAGCTCGTACGCGAGCGTCGTCACCGCGATCGTGAGCGAGCCCTTCGAGACGGCGTACGCGACCTCGCCCGGCATCGGCCCGAGATGGCCGCCCGACGTGAGCAGGACGACGTGGCCGCGGCCGCCTTCGAACTGGGCCGCGAACTCCTTGACGAGGAGCAGCGGCGCGCGCACGTTCTCGTGCAGGAACGCGTCGACGTGGTCCGCCGTCAGGTCGCCGAGGCGGCCGTCGCCGCTCCGGGCGTGGTTGACGACGAGGACGTCGAGCGGCCCGAGTGCGTCGCGCGCCGCCGCGACGACGCGCGCGGGCGCGTCGGGGTCGGAGAAGTCCGCGTCCGCATGCGCGACGCCGAGCTCGCGCGCGACGCCGGCCGTCCCGTCGGCCTCCGCGCCCCAGTCCTGCTGCGCGTCGTGCGCGGCGAAGCCCTGCACGAACACGTTCGCGCCCTGCTCCTGCAGCCTGCGCACGACCGCGTAGCCGATCCCGGCGCGCCGGCTGACGCCGGTGACGAGTGCGTTGCGTCCGGAGCTGTTCATCGCGCCGGCTCTAACCCCGGTGCCAGGCCCGTGCCAGGCACCGTGTCCGAGGCGTCACGACTTCGTTACGTCGTCAGGACGGAGACGACTTCGCGGACGGCCTCCGACGACGCCTGCAGCGCCTGCTGCTCGTCGTCCGAGAGGTCGAGCTCGATGATCTCCTCGATCCCCGACGGGCCGAGCTTCACGGGGACGCCCATGTAGAGGCCGTCGATCCCGTACTCGCCCTCGAGATACGCGGTGCACGGGAGCACGCGCCGCTCGTCGAGCATGATCGAGTCGACCATCTGCGCGGCGGCCGCGCCCGGCGCATACCACGCCGAGGTGCCCATCAGGTTCACGAGCTCGCCGCCGCCCTTCGCGGTGCGCTCGACCATCTTCTGGATCTCGTCCTCGGCGACGAGCTTCCGCAGCGGGATGCCGCCGACGGTCGTCGCGGAGACGATCGGGACCATCTGGTCGCCGTGGCCGCCGAGCACCGTCGCCTGCACGTCCTTCACCGACGAGCCGGTCGCCCACGAGATGAACGTCGAGAACCGCGCCGTGTCGAGGATGCCCGCCATCCCGAACACGCGCTGCTTCGGCCACTTCGAGACGTTCTTCGCGACGTGGCACATCGCGTCGAGCGGGTTCGAGACGACGATGAGGATCGCGTCGGGGCTCTGCGCGATCACCTTCTCGGTGACGTCCTTCACGATCTTCTCGTTCGTCGCGACGAGGTCGTCGCGCGACATGCCCGGCGAGCGCGGCAGGCCGGCCGTGATCACGACGACGGACGAGCCGGCGCTCTCCTCGTAGCCGTTCGACCCGGTGACGTTCGGCTCGTACCCGAGCACGGCGCCCATCTGGTTGATGTCGAGCGCCTTGCCCTGCGGCAGGCCTTCCTTGATGTCGACGAGCACGACATCTGCGTAGTCGCGCGTCGCAAGAACCTGCGCGCACGTCGCGCCGACGTTCCCCGCGCCGACAACTGTGACCTTCCGCCTCTGGCTCATGCCGGTACTCCCGCCTCCAGCTTCTCGATGATTGCATCCGCTACCTCGCTCGTCCCGACGGCAGTCGGGTCGTCGCGGCTCGGCTTCATGTCGTAGGTGACGCTCTCGCCCTCGGCGATCACGGCCGCGATCGCGCGCTCGAGCCGGTCGGCTGCGTCGCGCTCCTCGAGGTGCCGCAGGAGCAGCATCCCCGACAGCATCTCCGCCATCGGGTTCGCCTTGTTCTGGCCCGCGTACTTCGGCGCCGAGCCGTGCGTCGGCTCGAACACCGCGACGTCGGCGCCGTAGTTCGCGCCCGGTGCGAGCCCGAGGCCGCCGATCATGCCCGCGCAGAGATCGGAGAGGACGTCGCCGTAGAGGTTCGGCAGCACGAGCATGTCGTACTCCTCGGGCCGCTGGACGAGCTGCATGCACATGTTGTCGACGATGCGGTCGTCGAATTCGATGTCCGTGTTCTCGGCGGCGACCTCGCGCGCGACGCGCAGCCAGAGGCCGTCGCTGAACTTCATGATGTTCGCCTTGTGCACGGCCGTGATCTTCTTCCGGCCGTTCTTCCGCGCGTACTCGAACGCGAACTCGAAGATGCGGCGCGTGCCGGTGATCGAGATCGGCTTGATCGAGATGCCGGCGTCGTTGTGGCGGAGCTTGCCGCCCTTCGACTCGATCCAGGCGATCAGCTCCTTCGCGTCCTCCGAGCCTTCCTCGTACTCGATGCCGGCGTAGAGATCCTCGGTGTTCTCGCGGACGATGATCAGGTCGACGTCCTGGAACCGGCTGCGCACGCCCGGATAGGTGCGGCAGGGCCGGATCTGCCCGTACATGTCGAGCTCCTTGCGGAGCGCGACGTTGACCGAGCGGAAGCCGCCGCCGATGGGCGTGGTGATCGGGCCCTTCAGCGCGACGCCCGTCTCGCGGATCGCGTCGAGCACCTCGGGCGGCAGCGGGTTGCCGCCGTGACGCTCCATCACGTCGGCGCCTGCCTCCTGGACGTCCCAGTCGAACTCGACGCCGGTCGCCTCGAGGACGCGGCGGGTGGCCTCCGTCAGCTCGGGGCCGATCCCGTCGCCGGGAATGAGTACGACTCGGTGCGCCACGGCGGCTCACTGTAATTAAAGTCCGGTCGATGACGTTGCAGGAGGCGGCCGCCGCCGCAGACGCGCTTGCCACCGACGGCTCCGAGCGCGAGCTCGCCGACCTGCGCGCCGAATGGGGCGACGAGCTCGAGGCCGCGGCGCGCAGCTCCGACTTCCGCCTGCGCGCGGTCGCGTTCCGTGCGATCGGCCAGTTCCGGTGGCGCCAGAAAGAGGAGCTGCTGCGGCGGGGTCTCGACGACGAGAGCCCGGCCGCGCGAGGCTCCGCGCTCCTGTCGCTCGAACTGCTCTCCCGCGATCATCCGAGCACCGTCAACGGCGTTCGCGCGCTTCTGCACAACCTCGCCGCGGTGGACGGCAACGCCGCGGTGCGCAGGCTCGCGATCGT
>DASYGK010000058.1:0-15398 GCA_035999905.1 Gaiellaceae bacterium
GAGGAGATCGCCGAAGAGCTCGAGATGACGCCGGAGGAGGTGCGCGAGATCCTGCGCATGGCGCAGCTCCCCGTCTCGCTCGAGAAGCCGATCGGCGAGGAAGAGGAGTCGGCGCTCGGCGACTTCGTCCAGGACGAGACAGCGGAGTCGCCGTTCGACACCGCGCAGCTATCGCTCCGCCGCGAGGACATCGAGATGGCCCTCGGCGCGCTACCCGAACGCGAGCGTCAGGTGATCGAGCTGCGCTTCGGCCTGTACGGCGGCCCGCCGCGCACGCTCGAGGAGGTCGGGCGCGCGTTCGGCGTCACGCGCGAGCGCATCCGCCAGATCGAGAACAACACGCTGAAGAAGCTCGAGCATCTTCCGGAGGCGCAGGCGCTCCGGGACGCGGCGAGCTAGAGCTAGACGGCCGCGTCGCCGTCGAGGCGCTCGAGCAGGTCGCGCTCTTCGGCGCGCGCGTACGGGACGAACAGCTTGCAGTGCGGGCACTTGAAGCCGCGGTAGCGCGCGGCCGAGCCTTCGATCGGCTCGGCCGTGAACGACTTGTGGCAGTGCGGGCACTCGACCTCGAAGCCCGCAGCCGGCGGCGTGTCGCTCATGCGGGCAACGGTACCGGAACCCCGCGCGTACTCCGTCCGACGCGCGCCGTACGCTCCGCGCCGATGGACGAGAGCATCGCCCGCCGCAGCGTCGCCGAGCTCATCGGCGCGTTCACGCTGGTCTTCATCGGCGGCGGCGCCGGCGTCGTGGCCGGCGGCGACCTCGTCGCGGTCGCGCTTGCGAACGGTCTCGCGATCGGGCTGATGGTCTCGAACTTCGGCCACATCTCGGGCGGTCATTTCAACCCCGCGATCACGCTCGGCTTCGTCGCCACGCGGCGGATCACCTGGCCGCTCGCCGTGGCGTACTGGATCTCGCAGTTCGTCGGCGCGGTCCTCGCGGCGCTCCTGCTCCGCTGGTTCTTCCATCGTGCCGCGATGCTCGGCGTCGTCCCGCACGTGAACAGCCACATCGGCTCGGGGAAGGGCCTCGTGATCGAGATCATCCTGACGATGTTCCTCGTGATCGCCGTCTTCGCGACCGCGGTCGACCCGGGCGGCGCCTTCAAGTCGATCGCCGGGCTCGGCATCGGCCTCACGATCTCGATCGACGTGCTGATGGGCGGCCCGCTGACCGGCGCGGCGATGAACCCGGCGCGCGCGCTCGGCCCGCAGCTCGTCTTCAACTTCTGGGGCGACGGCTGGATCTACTACGTCGGCCCGGCGATCGGCGCCGTCGTCGCCGCGGTCGGCTACGACTGGCTCTACCTGCACGGCCACCCGTCGCTCGTCGGCACGCAGGAGTCGGGCGTCGCGGAGCCGCGCCCCGGCGACACCGCCGCCTCCTAGAACGAGCTAGATCAGCCGCCGCTCGGCAGCCCAGCGCGTCAGCTCGTGGCGGCTCGAGAGCTGCAGCTTGCGCAGCACCGCCGACACGTGCGACTCGACCGTGCGCGCCGAGAGGTGGAGCCGGCCCGCGATCTCCTTGTACTTGTACCCGCGCGCGATCAGCTGCAGCACCTCGCGCTCGCGCGCGGTGAGCTGGTCGAGCTCCGGATCCGCGGTCGCGTCGCCGGAGCGGAACGCGTCGAGCACGAAGCCCGCGAGCCGCGGCGAGAAGACCGCGTCGCCGTCGGCGGTGCGGTGGATCGCGGCGGTGAGCTCCTCGCCGGAGATCGTCTTCGTCACGTAGCCGCGTGCGCCGGCGCGGATCACGTCGATCACGTCCTCCGCCGCATCCGACACGGAGAGCGCGAGGAAGCGCACGCCGGGCCGCTCCGGGGCGACCTGCGCGATCACCGCGTGACCGCCGCCGTCGGGCAGGTGCACGTCGAGCAGCACGACGTCGGGGTCGAGCTGCTTGATCAGCGGCACCGCCTCGAGCACCGACGCCGCCTCGCCGACGACCTCGACCGTCGCGCCGAGCTCGCTGCGCACGCCGGCGCGGAAGAGATCGTGGTCGTCGACGAGCACGACGCGGCGCAGCGGGATGCTCACGTCAGCTCCAGCTCGACGTCGGTGCCTGCGCCCGGTGCGGAGACGATCGTCGCGGTGCCGCCCACGCGCTCCATCCTGCCGCGGATCGACTCCGAGATGCCGCGGCGGTCGGCCGCGACCGCTGCGGGATCGAAGCCCGCGCCGGTATCGCGGACGTAGAGCGCGACCCGTTCCGGCGTCGCGTCGAGGAAGACCGACACCTCGTCGGCGCCGGAGTGCTTCGCCGCGTTGGTCATCGCCTCGCGGGCCGCGAGCACGAGCACGCGCGCACGCTCGTCGAGCGGCGCGTCACCCGTGCGCACGAGCTCGACCCGGACGCCGTGCAGCTCCTCGACCTCCGCGGCGGCAGTCTCCACGGCATCGGCGAGCGTTCCCTCCCCGGCCGGCTCGCGGTCGGGATAGAGCCACGAGCGCAGCTCGCGCTCCTGGCGGCGCGCGAGCGTTGCGACCCGGCGTGCGTCGGACGGGTCGCGCTGGATCAGCGCCAGGGTCTGCAGCACCGAGTCGTGCACGCGCGCGGCGAGGTCGGCGCGCTCCTCCGTGCGGATGCGCGCAGCGTGCTCGGCGTCGCGCTCGCGCACGAGCCGCCACGCCCACGGGCCGACGACGAGCAGCAGGGCGGCCGCGACCGCGCCGGGGGCGAGCAGCGTCGTCGCTGAGCCGTGCCGGTTGCGATCCACGAAGAGGAAGAGCCCGACCGCGGCGAGCGCGAACGACATGACCCGCGCGCGGCGCGCGTCGAGACCGAGCGTCACACGCCCGGTGGCGAGCGCGGCGGCGGCGGCGATCAGCGCGAGAGGCCACACGAACGAGTCGGTGAGCCCGAGGCTGCGGAGCGCGACGACCGCAGACCAGAAGAGGAGCACCGCCCCGACGATTCGCCGGCGCCGCGCAGGGGCGGGCTCGTCCGGAGCCGGCAGCAGCGCCCACGCGCCGAGGTACGCGAGGATCCCCGCGCCGCTCGCGAACGTCAGCAGCGCGAACACGAGCCGGACGAGCGTTGCGTCGACTGCGAGCGACTCCGCGACGCCGCTGCACACGCCTGCGAGCACGCGGTCGCGCTCCACGCGCGTGACGCGCGGGAGCGCAACCGGTAGCCGGAGCGAACGTGCGCTCACCCGCGCACGACCTCCAGGTTCCCGAGCCCGACGCGGGCGTCGAGCACGAGCACGCGCGACGGGTCGGTGCCTGCCTCCGTCGCGTGGTCGCGCACGGACCGGCCGCTGTCGACCTGACCGAACAGGTCGACCTTGCCGGCGCTGGCGCGCGCGTCGACCACAACGGTCACGTCGCTCGGCACGTGCACGACGAGGTCGCCGATCCCGAGCGTCGAGCGCACGTGCGTCTCTCCCGCGGGGAAGCTCACGTCGCGGAGGTCGACGTCGAGGTTGCCGATGCCCTGCTCGTAGCGCGTGTGCAGCGAGCCGATCGTCGCGGGATGCTCGAGGCGGTCGCCGATCCCGGAGAAGAGCGGGACCCGCACCGCGACCGCGACCGCGAACGCGGCGAGGACGACGAGCGCGAGCAGGACGACCGAGCCGACGCGGTGGCCGGATGCCGCTCCCGCGGCGATGAGGCCGCCGAGCACGACCGCTGCCGCGGCAAGCACGATCCGCCAGTCGATGCTCCAGCCCGTCGCGACGTCGATCAGGCCGACGACGCCGAGCCCTGCGATGAGCAGGCCGACGGCCGGCGGCCCGAGCGACCTGCGCCGCACGCGGACCGGTGCGGGCTCGCCCGGTGCCGCTGCCGGGCGCACCGTGTGGTCGCGCGTGCTCGTGTGCCACCAGACGATCGCGGCACCGGCGAGCGCGGCGGCCACCCAGAGGTTGCCGGGGCTCGGCCACACGCGCGCCGACGAGAGCGCGAGGATCCCGGCGAACGCGAGCAGGCCGACACCGACCAGGAGCCATGGCCGGTCGCGGTGCTCCTTGATCGCCTCGGCCGCGATCGAGTCCTCGGCGCCGTCGTCGGGGATCACGAGCCACGCCGCGGCGTAGAGCAGGATCCCGGTGCCGCCCGCGAGCGCGAGCGCGACGAAGGCGATCCGGTAGATCGCGGGGCTGAGGTTGAAGTAGCGGCCCAGGCCGCCGCCGACGCCACCCAGCCAGCGGTCGTCGCGCGAGCGGGTCAGTCGTCGCGGCACCGCCACGGGACTGCGGATGGTTTCGGTGGTCTCGGTCATCGTTCCTCCAGTTCGTAGTGTCGAACAGAGGATCGCTTCGTGCACCCCCTCGGGGCTATCCGGCATCCCCCGGAACGACTACGGAAGGAAATCGACGTACGTGGAGGCCGGCTCGCGCTCGCGCGGAGCCGGCTCCCGCTCCGGCGGCCCGAGGTGGATCAGCCCGAGCATCCGCTCTCCGTCCGGGAGCCCGACGGCCTCGCGGCCGCGCGCCGTGCGCAGGATCGCCGGGGTGCGCCAGTACGACGCGAGCCCGCGCTCGGTCGCGCCGAGCAGGACGAGCGTGATCGCGGCGGCGGTCGCGCACACGTCCTCCTCGTCCTGCACGAGCTCGCCCGAGAGCACGGCGGACGCGAGCACGAGGGTCGGTGCGCGGTCGAGCTTCAGGGCCTCGGACGGCCCGGCCGCGTCCTTCAGGCGTGCGAGCGTCTCCGGCCCGAGCACGCGGAACCGCCACGGCTGCGTGAGGTGGTGGTTCGGCGCGAGCCGCGCGAGGTCGAGGAGCTCGAGCAGCGTCTCGCGGGGGACGGGATCGGGGCCGAACGCCTTGTGCGTGCGGCGCGCCGCCGCGAGCTCGGCGAGGCTCACGCGAGCCGTGCGGTCACGTGGACCTCGCAGCCCGCGCGCCGGAGGAGCTCCGAGAAGGGGCAGCCCTCGTCGGCCTTTGCGACGGCGGCCTGCAGCGCGTCGTCGTCGAGCCCTTCGACGGCCGCGACGACCTCGACGTGCGACGCGACGATCTGGTGGCCGCGGCCCTCGAGCTCGTCCATCACGATGAGGCAATGCACCTCGAGCCGTCCCGGCGGCGTGTCCGAGCCGCTGAGCTCTCCCGTGAGCCCCATCGCGAGGCAGCCGCCGTGCGCCGCGGCGAGCAGCTCCTCGGGGCTCGTCTTTCCCTCGGGCGCGCCGATCCGCGTCGGCAGCGAGTAGCCGAGCCCGGCGAACGCGCCGCTGCCCGCGCTGAGCGAGCCCTCCCCGCGGGCGAGGTTCCCTGCCCAGACGACGTCGGCGGTGCGCTCGATCCGCGGCACTACGCCTCCTGCGGGACGGCCGCGGGCGTGCCGTCCGGGTAGTACGCCTCCGCGGGCGAGCCGGCGGGACGGAAGACGCCGAGCACCTGCATCACGCCCGGCCCGTCGTTCTGCAGGCAGTGCACGAGGCGCGCCGGCAGGTGGATGCACGAGCCCGGCCGCAGCGGCGCCTCTTCGCCGCCGATGTGCAGCGAGCCTTCGCCCTCGAGCACGTAGACCACCTCGTCGTAGGTGTGGAAGTGATCCGGTGCGCGGCCGACCGGGATGTAGCCGACGAACTGCGTCACGGAGGCGCAGCCGACCTCGGGCGTCGCGAGCAGCCGGAACTGCCGCCCCGACGTTGCGCCCTGCGTGGCCTCCGCGGCGAGCTCGACGACCGCGTGTGCGGCGCCGTCAGCCTGGAGCGGATCGCGCACGATCACGGAGAGGATGCTCAGCTCGGTCGCATCGTCGATGCGCCAGCTCGTCCCGCGCGCGGCGTAGACCGCGGTTCCCGGCGCGAGCGTGCAGCGCGCGCCGCCGACCGTCGCCGACCCGCTGCCGTCGAGCACGTACAGCACCTCGTCGTCGTCGGCGTTCACGCGCTCGACTCCGGGCTCGTCGAAATGGAGGACACGCTGCTCGAAATGGGCGCAGCCGCGCTCCGCGCCGAACAGGCGCACGACCTCGGTGTCGCCACCGGCCGCCTCGTCGGCATGCAGTGCGTAGTCCACGCGCTGAGTGTAGACAGATAGATTCCGTCGATGGCTGAGGTGGACATCGTCAAGCGCTCGTACGTCGCGTTCGCGAAGCACGACATGGACGCGGTGCTCGCCGACATGCACCCCGACATCGAGTGGCACCAGGCGCAGGGGCTTCCGCACGGCGGGACGTACCACGGCCTCGCGGAGGTTCGCCGCGCGATCTTCGATCCGCTCGACGCCGAGTGGTGGGACGAGTTCAGCGCCGTCCCCGACCAGTTCCTCGACGCCGGCGACGACGTCGTGGTGCTCGGGCGGTACCGCGGTGTGGCGAAGGGCACCGGGAAGACGCTCGACGTCCCGTTCGTCCACGTCTGGACGCTCGAGGGAGCGCTCGCCGTCCGCTTCCGCCAGTTCCTCGACACGGCCGGCTGGGTCGAGGCGCTCGCCCCCTGACGCCGGATTTGATCAGATCAGGCCCGCGCCGGACATTTGATCAAGTCATTGACACGCTCCCGGCGAGGGTTGACACTCCCCCGATGGCTCCCGGCAGGTGCGGGCGCGACTAACGAGGAGTCCGTCGCGGAGTCTTATCGATTGCAAACCAACACAGGACTCGCAGTCAAGGAGGACACATGAAGAAGGGCGTTGCCCTGCTTCTCACGATGATCGCCACGGCATTCGTGGCAGCCAGCGCGCAGGCGGCTCACAAGACCGCTGCCGCCGGCATCAGCTGTAACAAGACGATGAAGATCGCGTTCGTCACGCCGCTCACCGGCGGGGCGGGCTTCCTGGGCCAGGAGCAGTCGAGCTGGGCGAAGTATGCGGTGAAGACGCTCGCCCCGAAGCTCGGCCTGCACATCCAGCTCGTCCTGGGTGACACCCCGGTCGAGCAGGGCGCCTCGATCGCACAGTCGCTCGCGCAGAAGTTCGTGGCCGATCCGAAGGTCGTCGGGATCCTCGGCCCGTCCACGTCGGGCGCCGTCGCGGCCTCGAGCTCGACGTACTTCTCGGCAGGGCTCGCGCACATCTCGCCGTCGGCGACGCGCACCGACCTGACCAAGGGCTCGACCCTCGAGGCGACTCCCGCGTTCCTGCGGGTCGTCCCGGGCGACTACATCCAGGGCCCGAGCGACGCGAACTTCATGGTCTCGCAGCTCAAGGTCAAGAAGGTCGTCATCCTCGACTTCCAGGAGCCGTACTCGGTCGGTCTCGCCGACGCGGTCGAGACGACCCTGAAGGCGAAGGGCGTCTCGACGATCCGCCTGTCGGCTCCGAACACGACGACCGACTACTCGGCCTACGTCACGAAGGTGCCGAGTGACGCCGACGTCGTCTTCTTCCCGACGCAGAAGCCGTCTGACGCGCAGACGTTCGCGCAGCAGCTGCTCGAGCAGGGCAAGAAGGCCAAGGTGTTCGGTGGAGACGGCTCGAACGACTCGTCGCAGTTCAAGGCGCCGGGCTCGTACGTGTCGAACTTCGCCCCGGACATCACCGGCATCAAGGCCGACGCCGGGATCATCGCCGGCTGGAAGAAGGACAACCCCGGGAAGCCGGTCGGCTCCTTCGGCCCGCCGAGCTACGGGGCCGCGCAGGTCTTGATGAACGCCATCAAGCTCGCCTGCGTCTCGGATCACGGCGTGCTCAAGAGCCGCAAGGACGTCCTGCACAAGGTGAAGCAGGTCGTGGTGAAGAACTGGATCCTCGGTGGGACCTTCAGGTTCTCGACGAAGTCGAACGACCCGCTGAACGCCAAGTTCTACATCTTCCAGATCCAGTCCGACGGCACGTACAAGCTCGTCGGATAGCACGCTTCGCATCGCTCGAGAGCGGCCCGGCGTTCTGCCGGGCCGCTCTTCGTTAGGCTCGACACCCGCGTGGACACCTTCATCCAGCTCACCGTCGACGCGCTGACGCTCGGAAGCGTCTATGCGCTGATCGCGCTCGGGTACACGCTCGTCTACGGCGTGCTGAAGCTCCTCAACTTCGCGCACGGCGACGTCTTCATGGTCGGGTCGTTCATCGGCTACGGCGCATTGCAGCTGCTCGGGGGAACGTCGCATCCGAAGCTGCCGACGTGGGCGCTGCTCACGGTGGTCACGCTCGCAGGGATGGCGGGCTGCGCCGTGCTCGGCGTCGTGATCGAGCGGTTCGCCTACCGGCCGCTGCGGGACGCGCCGCGCATCGCACCGCTGATCAGCGCGCTCGGCGTCTCGTTCTTCCTCGTCAACTCGATGCAGCTGCTGTTCGGCGCGACGCCGCTCAACTACAACACCTTCTCGCTCTCGAACGCAGCGCTCTACTTCCGCGGCATCGACATCGGCAACGTCAGGGTGCCGCTGCTCCGGATCATCACGATCACCGCGGCGTTCGTCCTCATGGGCGTGCTCTGGTTCCTCGTCAACAAGACGCGGACCGGCAAGGCGATGCGCGCGACCTCGTTCGACCGCGAGGCCGCGGCGATGATGGGGATCGACATCGACCGCGTGATCGTGTTCACGTTCGTGCTCGGATCGGCGCTCGCCGGCGCGGCCGGGGTGCTGTTCGCGATGCGCGTCCCGACGCAGGTCACCGTCGGGTTCGTCGCCGGGCTGAAGGGCTTCACGGCCGCCGTGATCGGCGGCATCGGCTCGATCCCGGGTGCGATGGCCGGAGGTCTCCTGCTCGGGTTCGCCGAGTCGTACACACAGGGCTACGTGTCGACGAAGTGGTCCGATCTCGTCGTCTTCTCGCTGCTGATCGCATTCATGATCTTCCGCCCCCAGGGACTGCTCGGGCGGGCCGACATCCGCAAGGTGTGACGTGAGCGACTCGACCCCGCACTCCTCCGAGACTCCAGCGAGCGGCCCGGCGGTCGGGCAGGACGAGTGGGTCGCGCGCCATGCCGAGCGCCGGCTCATGCGCGGCGGGCCGCTCGGGACGGTCGAGGATCGGCTCCGCGGCGTGCCGTGGTGGGCGTGGCTCGCGCTCTTCACCGCCGCGATGTGCCTGCTGCCGGTGTTCTCGAGCAGCGGCTACGTGCGGCGCGTCGGCTTCGACACCGTGCTGTACATGCTCCTCGCGCTCGGCCTCAACATCGTCGTCGGCTGGGGCGGGCTGCTCGACCTCGGCTACGTCGCGTTCTACGGGCTCGGCGCGTATGCCTACGCGGTGCTCGACTCCGACAAGTTCGGCATCCACCTGCCGTCGCTCGTGTCGGTTCCGCTCGTCGTCGTGATCGGCGCGGTCGCCGGCTTCCTGCTCGGTCTCCCGTCGCGCCGCCTCACGGGCGACTACCTCGCGATCGTCACGCTCTTCTTCCTCCAGCTCTTCCAGACCGTGATGACGAACGGCGACAGCGTGTCCGGCCACAACCTCACGGGCGGCCCGAACGGGATCCTCCGCATCGACCCGCTCAACCTCTTCGGGCACGACCTCGCGGTCGAGCACCAGGGCGTGTTCGCCGTGCCCTACTACTTCGTTGCGATCGGGTTCTTCGTCGTCGTCTACGTCGCGCTGCGGTTCGTGAACCACTCGCGCACCGGACGCGCGTGGCGCTCGCTGCGTGAGGACCCGCTCGCCGCCGAGACGATGGGCATGCCCGTCAACTGGCTCAAGCTGATGAGCTTCTCGTTCGGCGCCGCGGTCGCCGCGCTCACCGGGAGCCTGTTCGCGTCGTTGAACGCGAGCGTCTTCCCGCTGACCTTCTACTTCACGCTGCTGATCGTCGTCTACACGATGGTGATCCTCGGCGGCTCCGGCAGCCAGTCCGGCGTCGTGCTCGGAGCGCTCGTGATCAGCCCGCTGCTCGAGATGCTGCGCGACCCCGGCAAGGCGCGCGTGCTCTTCTACATCGCGCTCGTCGGCGGCACGCTGCTCGCGTTCCGCTTCTCGCGGCGGCTCGGCCTCGTGGCGGGCGGCACGGTTGCCTTCGGGTTCGCCGCCCACGCGATCGCGAACGGGATCGACAGCTCGTGGACGTCGGGTGAGAAGGGCGGCGGCGTCAGCGGCGCGCTCGCGCACTGGGTGATCGTTCCGGTGCACCATGCGCGCTGGATCCCGGCGACGACGTACATCGGTCTCATCGGCGCCGCGCTCGTGCTGTCGCTCATCCGCGGCCGCCTCCGGCTCCTGCTGCTGCCGCCGACGCTCTATCTCGCGGCGTTCGTGTGGGAGAACGTCATGCTCACGAACCCGGAGCCGGCGCGGTACACGGTGCTCGGCCTGATCCTGATCGCGCTGATGATCCTGCGTCCGAACGGGCTCCTCGGCGAGCGCAGGGTGGAGATCATCTGATGCCCGAGAAGCTGCTGGAGCTGCGCGGCGTCTCGCTCGCGTTCGGCGGCCTCAGCGTCGTCTCCGGCCTCGACCTGCACGTCGACGAGGGAGAGATCGTCAGCGTGATCGGCCCGAACGGCGCCGGCAAGACGACGCTCTTCAACCTGATCACCGGGATCTACGCGCCCGACGCCGGGGACATCGTGCTCGAGGGCCGCAGCATCGTCGGCCTGCAACCGCACCAGATCACGCGGCGCGGCGTGTCGCGCACCTTCCAGACGCTGCGGCTCTTCCTGAACATGAGCGTCAAGGAGAACGTGATGGCGGCCGCGTACGGCCGGACGCACGCGGGCGTGTTCCGCTCGATGCTGCGGACGCCCGGGATGCGGCGCGAGGAGCGTGAGATCGAGCAGCTCGCGGAGAAATGCCTCTCGTTCTTCGGCGAACGCCTCGTCGGCTACAGGTGGAACCAGCCCGCGTACAGCCTCTCGTACGCGAACCGCCGCCGGCTCGAGATCGCGCGCGCGACCGCGACCGGGCCGCGGCTGCTGCTGCTCGACGAGCCCGCCGCGGGGATGAACCCCGTCGAGACCCACGAGATCACCGACCTGATCGGGCGGCTGCGCACCGAGGGCGGCTACACGATCCTCGTGATCGAGCACGACATGCACGTCGTGGAGGGGATCTCCGACCGTGTGATCGCGCTCGACCACGGCGTGAAGATCGCGGAGGGGACGTTCGACCAGGTCGCGACCGACGCGCGAGTCGTCGAGGCGTATCTCGGCACGAAGGCGGCGGCGACGAAGTGAGCGCCAACGGCGGCCCGCTCCTCCGGCTCGAGGGCATCGACACCTTCTACGGCGCGATCCACATCCTCCAGGGCCTGACGCTCGAGGTCGGGCCCGGCGAGCTCGTGTGCCTGCTCGGCGGCAACGCCTCCGGCAAGTCGACGACGCTGAAGACGATCCTCGGCCTCGTTCGCCCGCGCAACGGCACGGTGCGCTTCGCCGGCGAGGACGTGACGACGCGCTCGACGAGCCATCGCATCGGCCTCGGCATGGCGATCGTCCCCGAGAACCGCCGCCTGTTCGCGCCGATGACGGTGCTCGAGAACCTCGAGATGGGCGCCTACCTCCACGGCGGCGGCTCGAAGGAGGCGTTCGAGCGCGTCTACGAGCTCTTCCCGCTGCTCTACGAGCGCCGCAGCCAGCTCGCGGGGACGCTCTCGGGCGGCGAGCAGCAGATGGTGGCGATGGGCCGTGCGCTGATGGCGAAGCCGCGGCTGCTGCTGATGGACGAGCCGTCGATGGGCCTCGCACCGATCCTCGTCGAGCGGAGCTTCGAGATCATCAAGCAGGTGCACGAGTCGGGTGTCGCGATGCTCGTCGTCGAGCAGAACGCGAACGTCTCGCTCTCGATCGCCGACCGCGGCTACGTGCTCTCCACGGGCCGCCTGGTGCTCGAGGGGAAGGCGTCGGATCTGCAGCAGGACGAGGACCTGCGTAGGGCCTACCTCGGACGCTAGGCTGCGCGCATGAGAGAGCTTCTGCCTGACATCGACCGCTGGCGGGCGAACGGGGAGAAGGTCGCGGTCGCGACCGTCGTCGCCACCCGCCGCTCGGCGCCGCGGCCGGTCGGCTCCAAGCTCGTCGTCTCCTCCGGCGGCGAGCTCGCGGGGTCGGTCTCCGGCGGCTGCGTCGAGACCGACGTCTATCTCGCTGCGCAGGAGGTGCTCGCCGGTGGGCCCCCGCGCCTGATGACGTACGGGATCACCGACGACATGGCGATCACGGTCGGCCTGCCCTGCGGCGGTGAGATCGACGTGTTCGTCGAGCCGCTCGAGTGAGCCTGTTCGACGAGCTCCGCCGCGTCGAGGAGGACGGCGGCCGCGCCGTCGTCCTGACGGTGATCACCGGCCCGCGCACGGGAGCGAAGCTGCTCGTCCGCGAGGACGGGACGACGGTGGGGGACGATCCGGGCGGCCTCGCCGAGCTCGCACCGGCCGCGCTCCGCCGTGGCCGCGGCCACGTGATCGCGGAGGGCGACGAGTCGGTGTTCGCCGACGTGATCGCACCGCCGCCGCGCCTCTTCGTCTACGGCGCCGTCGATACCGCGGAGGCGCTCTGCAAGGCGGCGAAGTTCCTCGGCTGGACCGCGATCGTCGCCGACGCGCGGCCGCTCTTCGCGACGCGCGACCGGGTGCCGAGCGCCGACGAGCTCATCGTGGCCTGGCCCGACGAGGCGTTCGCCCAGGTCGCGCCCGATGCCGGCACGGCGGTCGTCGTGCTCACGCACGACGACAAGTTCGATCTGCCGGCGCTCACGCTCGCGCTCGCGGGCGAGGCGTTCTACATCGGCGCGCTCGGCTCGCGGCGGAACCAGGAGCGGCGGCGCGGCCTGCTGCTCGAGGCGGGTGTCGCGGAGCCGGAGCTCGAGCGGATCGCAGGGCCGTGCGGCCTCGACATCGGCGCCGAGTCGCCCGCCGAGACGGCGTTCTCGATGATCGGCGAGATCCTCGCCGTGCGTGCCGGGCGGTCGGGCGGGCCGCTGAAGGACGCCGCGACGCGGATCCATGCGGAACCCGTCGCAGGCAAAAAATAAAATCCCACTTGCAACTGCTTTCGCGGCCTGCGTAGGATCGTCTCCGTGCTGCTGCGCGAAGTCGAGTACTCGAAGCCGTCGTCGCTCGCCGACGCGCTCGCGACCCTGGCCGGAAACGACGGCGCCCGGGCGCTCGCCGGCGGCCAGACGCTGATCAACGTGATGAAGGCCCGCGCCGCCTCGCCGGACGCGCTCGTCGATCTCGGCGGCCTCGAGGAGCTGAAGGGCATCGACCTCGCAGGTGACGGAACGCTCTCGATCGGGCCGATGACGACGTACACCGAGATCATGGCCTCGGCCGAGGCGCGCGCGCGGCCGATCCTCGGCACGGTGTGCGCGCAGATCGCCGACGTGCAGGTGCGGAACCGCGGCACGATCGGCGGCAACATCTGCGCGAACGACCCGACGAACCACCTGCCGCCGCTGATGGTCGCGGTCGGCGCGGAGATGACGATCACGGGCGCGTCCGGCGAGCGTGTCGTGCCTGCGCACGAGTTCTTCGTCGGCGTCTACCTCACCGCGGTCGGCCCGGGCGAGCTGCTCACGAAGATCACGATCCCGGCGGGCAAGCAGGACGGGTTCGCCGCCGTCACGCTCGGCGTCGACGGCACGTGCATCGCGAACGCCGCCGCGAGCCTGAACGGCTCGCTGCGGATCGCGCTCGGCTGCGTCGACGCGGTTCCCATCCTCCTCGAGCCGGCATCCGCCGACGAGGACGCGATCCGGGAGGCGGTGCGCGGCGCAGAGCTCGAGCCGCCGTCGGACGTGCACGCCTCGAGCGAGTACCGGTCCCATCTTGCGGAAGTCCTCGCCGTGCGCGCAGCGCGCCAGGCGTCGGAAAGGAGCTAGTCGCCCGTGGCAACCGTTGCAGCGTCGAAGCCCATCACCGTGACCATCAACGGCACGGTCTACGAGCGTGAGGTGGAGGCGCGCAAGCTCCTCATCCACTTCATCCGCGACGACCTCGATCTCACCGGCAGCCACATCGGCTGCGACACCGGCAACTGCGGCGCCTGCTCCGTGCTCGTGGACGGCACGCTCGTGAAGAGCTGCATGATGCTCGCGGTCCAGGCCGACGGCGCGAGTATCGACACGGTCGAGGGTCTCGCCGACGGCGACGAGCTCACGCCGCTGCAGCGCGCGTTCACCGACCATCACGCGCTCCAGTGCGGCTACTGCACGCCGGGGATGCTGATGAGCGCGACCGCCTTGCTCCGCTCGAACCCGCATCCGTCGGACGACGAGATCAAGAAGGGCATCCAGGGCAACATCTGCCGCTGCACCGGCTACTGGAACATCGTCGACGCGATTCGCGCCGCCGCGGAACAGGGGTCGGCGTGAGCACGACCGTCGCGCCCGACCAGGTCGAGATCCAGGCGCCGGCGAAGGAGTACAAGGGCCAGAGCGTCCCGCGCAAGGAGGACAGGCGGCTCGTCCAGGGCCAGGGCGTCTTCGTCGACGACGTCAAGCGCCACGGGATGGGCTACATCTTCTTCGTGCGCTCGCCGTACGCGCACGCGCACATCACGTCGATCGACGTGTCGAAGGCCGAAGCGATCAAGGGCGTGTACGGCACGCTGACGGGCGAAGAGGTCGCGTCGCTCACCGATCCGTTCTTCCAGATCTCGTCGGTCCCCGGCGGCAACATCAAGGACTACGCGCTGGCGGTGGGCAAGGTGCGCTACGTCGGCGAGGCGATCGTCGCGGTCGTCGCCGAGACGCGCGAGCTCGCGCGCGACGCATCCGAGCTCGTCGAGATCGAGTACGAGCCGCTCGACGCGGTGGTGGACGCGCGCCGCGCGCAGGATCCGTCGACGCCGGTGCTGCACGAAGAGGCCGGCGGGAACCTCATGTGGGAAGGCGTCTACGAGTGGGGCGACCTCGACGCCGCGTTCGCCGAGGCCGACAAGATCGTGAAGATCGACGAGCTGCACTTCCACCGCTTCAATTCGACCCCGCTCGAGACCGACGGCGCCGTCGTCGAGTTCAACCGCGGCGTCGGGCAGTGGACGATCCACACGAACAACCAGTTCCCCGGCTTCGCCGCGATCATGATGGGCCCGGCGATGCGCACGGGCATCGACAAGCTGCGCTTCGTCACGCAGGACATCGGCGGCGGCTTCGGCAACAAGATCACGTCGCATCCGCAGCTCGTCGCCTGCTGCCTGCTGGCGCGGAAGCTCAACCGCGCGGTGCAGTGGACCGAGTGGCGCACCGACTTCCACATGTCGATGTCGCACGGCAACGAGCGGTGGTTCCACGACACCGAGGTCGCGGTGCGCAACGACGGCACGCTGCTGGGGTTCCGGACGAAGGCGCTCGACGACGCCGGCGCGTGGCTCCGCTACGAGCCGCTCGGCGGCGTGATCTGGGCCCAGGTCACACCGGGGATGTACAAGTGGCGCAACATTCGTGTCGACTTCACGCAGGTCGCCACGAACAAGGCGCCGGTGTCGCCGAACCGCGGCTACTCGCGCATGCAGCATCTCTGGTTCACCGAGCGGATGATCGACATCGTCGCGCACGAGCTCGATCTCGACCCGATCGAGATTCGCAAGCGCAACTACATCAAGGTCGAGGAGATGCCGTACGAGACGCCGAACGGCTG
>DASYGK010000059.1:0-8059 GCA_035999905.1 Gaiellaceae bacterium
AACGCGAGCGCGCTGAACGGCTCCGAGTCGTCCGCGCTGCGGGTGAGCTCGGTCTCGCCCTTCACGTCCGTGCCGTCGACCGCCGGGACGTCGAGCGGGCTCGGCAGGTAGTCGACAACCGCGTCGAGCAGCGGCTGGACGCCCTTGTTCTTGAACGCCGACCCGAGCAGCACCGGCGTGATCGCGTCGGAGATCGTGCCGAGGCGGATGCCACGGCGCAGCATGTCCGCCGTCACCGACGTCTCGTCCTCGAGATACGCCTCGAGCACCTCGTCGTCGAAATGCGAGATCGCGTCGATCAGCTGGTGGTGATACTCGTGCGCCTGCTCGGCCAGCTCGGCCGGAATCTCGGTCACCTCGAACTGCTCGCCGAGGTCGTCCTTGTAGACGATCGCCTTCATCTCGACCAGATCGATGACGCCGACGTGCGCGTCCTCCTGCCCGATCGGCAGCTGGATCGGCACCGGGTTCGCGCCGAGGCGGTCGCGCATCGACTGCACGGCGGCGAAGAAGTTCGCGCCGGTGCGGTCCATCTTGTTGATGAACGCGATGCGCGGGACCTTGTACTTGTCGGCCTGGCGCCAGACGGTCTCGGACTGCGGCTGGACGCCGGCGACGCTGTCGAAGACGGCCACCGCGCCGTCGAGGACGCGCAGGCTCCGCTCGACCTCAACGGTAAAGTCCACGTGCCCGGGCGTATCGATAATGTTGATGCGATGGCCGCGCCAGAACGCCGTCGTCGCAGCGGACGTGATCGTGATGCCGCGCTCCTGCTCCTGCGCCATCCAGTCCATCGTCGCGGCGCCCTCGTGGACCTCGCCCATCTTGTGGGTGCGGCCGGTGTAGTAGAGGATCCGCTCGGTCGTCGTGGTCTTGCCCGCGTCGATGTGGGCCATGATCCCGATGTTCCGGACGCGGTCGAGCGCCACTGCCGTTTCTGTCACCTTGGTGCTCAAATTTCCCTTTCCGTGCCTACCAGCGGTAGTGCGCAAAGGCCTTGTTGGCCTGCGCCATCCGGTAGACGTCGTCCTTGCGCTTGAACGCTCCGCCCTGCTGGTTCAGCGCGTCCATGATCTCGTTGGCGAGCTTGTTGCTCATGCCCTTCTCGCGGCGGTCGCGCGCGAACGTCACGAGCCAGCGCACGGCGAGCGTGCGGGCGCGGCGCTGCGGCACCTCGACGGGCACCTGGTAGTTCGCGCCGCCGACGCGGCGGCCGCGAACCTCGAGCACGGGCGTGACCGTCTTCACGGCCTGCTCGAGCACCTCGACGGGCGGGCGGCCGGTCTTCGTGCCGACCGTCTCGAGCGCCTCGTAGACGATCTGTTCCGCGACCGACTTCTTGCCGTCGAGCATGACCTTGTTGATCACCTGGGTGACCAGCTGGGAGTTGTAGACGGAGTCGGCGCCGGCGACGCGGGCCTGGACATCAGCTCTGCGAGGCAACCTACGACCCCTTCTTCGCGCCGTACTTCGAGCGGGCCTGCTTGCGATCCGAGACGCCGCCCGTGTCGAGCGCGGCCCGGATGATCTTGTACCGGAAGCCCGGGAGGTCCTTGACGCGGCCGCCGCGGACGAGCACGACCGAGTGCTCCTGGAGGTTGTGGCCCTCGCCCGGGATGTAGGCGCCGATCTCCATGCCGTTCGTGAGCCGGACGCGGGCGACCTTCCGGAGGGCCGAGTTCGGCTTCTTCGGGGTGGTCGTGTACACGCGCGTGCAGACGCCGCGCTTCTGCGGCGAGCCGGCGAGCGCGGGCGTCTTGGTCTTCGCCTGAGGGGCCTTGCGGCCCTTCCGGACGAGCTGATTCACGGTCGGCATGAGTTTCCTGTTTCTCCCTTCAACACAAAGAGACGGCCGGCGGGAGCGGTGCCCCCTGCCAACCGACCCGCGGCATGGTAGCTACACCGCGCAGAGGCGTCAAACCGGCAATCCCGCACGGAGAGCCGAAGTCCGGGCCAAAATATGGCTTTCAGATCGTAGCGTCCTGCACAACACGCAACTACAGTGCGGTGCACCGGGCCACCGGGCTCGACCACTGCCTCACTGCGGACGTGAATCACCTGCTCATCGGGATTTCTGCGGCGCTCGGCCTGTGCGTCGTCGCTCTCGCGGTCCTGGCCGCCCTGCTGGCGCGCCGCGGGGGCCGCCGGGCGGACGAACGCGTCTCCGAGGTCGTGCGGGTGCTCGAGCGCCGGATGGACGAGCTCGCGACCGAGCTCGCCGGCGCGGTCGACCGCGCCGAGGAGGAGGGCCGGCGCAGCCGGTTCCTCGGCGAGATCGCCGGCTCGATCGACCTCGACGAGGTGCTCGAGCGGACGCTCGAGGCCGCGGCGACGGCGCTCGAGGGCGACGCCTCCGTGATCCGGCTCGAGAACGCCGACGGCGGCCCGACGATCGCGGCCCACGGCCTGCCGGCGGACGGGATCGACGCGGTCGCCGGCCCGCCGGACGGGAGCCGTGCCCGGGCGATCGAGGTCTCGTACCGCTACGGCGACGAGACCGACCCCGGCGAGCGCCCGATCCAGGGCGGGCTCGCCGTCCCCGTGCAGGAGAACGGCGGCCGGCTCGGCTACCTGACCGTGTACACGCGCGACCGCGACCGCCGCTTCGCCGACGAGGACGTGCGCCGGCTCGAGGAGCTCTCGCTCCGCGCCGGCCCGGCGCTCGAGAACGCGCGGCGCTTCCGCGAGGCGCGGCAGCTCGCCGACCTCGACGCGCTGACGGGCCTCCACAACCGCCGCTACTTCCACGAGACGCTCGCGCGCGAATGCGCGCGCGCCCACCGCTACTCCCGGAAGCTCGCGCTCGTCGTCTTCGACCTCGACGACTTCAAGGACGTCAACGACCGCATCGGCCATCTCGCGGGCGACGCGGTGCTCGCCGAGGCGGCGGCGCGCGTGCGCGAGGTCGTGCGCTCCGCGGACATCCCCTGCCGCGTCGGCGGCGACGAGTTCGCCGTCATCCTCCCCGAGTCGGCTGTCGAGCAGGCCGACCAGCTCTTCGGCCGGATCCAGACCGCGATCTCGACGCGCGCGATCGGGCAGGCCGGGCGGCTGCGGCTCTCGGCGGGGCTCGCGGAGCTCGCTGCGGAGGACGACTCGATCTCGTTCTTCCAGCGCGCCGACGACGCGCTCTACCGCGCGAAAGAGGCCGGCAAGGGCCGCTCCGTCGCCGCGGACCAGCGCTCGGCTTAGAGCAACCGACCTGGTCGCCTCGGCGACCAGGTCCGAAGATCTAGCCGAGGCGCAGGAAGGGCAGGTACGACGCGAGGTCGACGGCGCTCGGCTGCGGGAGGTCGTCGCGCGCGCAGAGCGCGCCGTTCAGCGCGGCGCGCTGCTTGCCGACCGTCCACTGCTCGAACGCGGCGCCGCGCGCGAACGAGCGCAGCGCAGCCGTGATCGCGGGTGTCGCCTGGCCGAGCGGCACGGCGCCGAGCGGCAGCGCGTCGCCGAGCGCGTGCACGGTGAACGTGCCGTCGCTCGTGCGCACGACCGCCGAGCGCCCGGTCGCGAGCGAGAACAGCCGGTCGGGCGCGACCTCGCTGAGCGCGAGCCCACGCGGCTTGTGGCCGAGCCATGCCGGCGCCGGCTTCGCGCTGACGAGCCGCACCTGCAGGTCGGGGTACGACGAGTAGAACGTCTGGATCTCGGACGCGGACGGCGCGCTGCCGGGGAGCGACGCCTCGACCTGCGCGCGGCGGAGCTCGTCGCCGAGGATCCCGCGCGCGATCGCGACCGACGCGTGCGCCTGCGCGAGCGCCGACACGTACGCGGCGCGGCTGCCGCCGAACGCCTGCGCGATCACCGCGCGCTCCGCAGCGCTCACGTCCGCGGAGGTGACAGTCGTCTGCGCACTCTCGACGAGCCGCTCGAACAGCGCGCTGTACGCGCTCTCCCGGTCGCCCGTCACGAGCTGGAGCTTCTGGATCGCATCGTTCGAGAGCGCCGTCTTGCCGACGACGCACTGCAGCCCCGGCGTGAGCGCGCTCAGCTGGCCCTCGCTCCGCGACGTGTTGAAGCCCGCGCCGATCGCCTTCGGCGCGTCGCAGAGGGTGCGCGAGCGCGTCCACAGCCACGCGCAGAGCGCGAACGGCTTCGCGGGGTCCTGCTCGGCGGCGTTCCACATCCCCCACCCCCACGACCACACCGACGCGATCCCCGTCTCGGCCGCCACCTGCTGCGCCGCGAGCTCCTGCCACTTCGCGACCTCGTACCACGCCTCCGCGGGCTGGAGCCCGCTGCGGCCGCCGAAGCCCTTCGTCGTCGCGAAGCTGATCATCAGGCCGATGCGGCTCGGCAGGATGCCGATCGACGTGAAGTCCGCGACGGCCTGGCGGTACGCGTTCCGGAGGTTGCGGTTGCCGAGCACCGGGCCGCTCTTCCACGTGATCGTCGCCGGCACGTAGTCCTCGCGCACGATCTCCGCGGCCGCAGCCGCCTGCTGCCACCACACCTGCGCGTCGCCGCCCGTATACGGCCTCGCATTGATCAGGAGCACCGGATGCGCGCCGAGCTGCGCGAGGTTCTGCACGAAGCTCAGCGCATCCTGCCGGTACTGCGCGTTCTTGTCCTGCCACGGCGTGACGAGGCCGGCGCCCGACAGCTCGTTCAGCACGATCACCGGCGTGGCGCAGCCGGTCTGCTGGACGGTGTAGTCGAAGAGCTTCTTCGCGCGGCCCGGGATGAGTGCCGGGTCGGCGGGCGCCGTCGTCGTGCCGATCCGGTTCCGCAGGTTGAGGTCGAAGTAGACGGTCGCGGCGCCCTTCGCGCGCATCTGCGCGGGGTAGTCGCCGCTCGACGCCCCGATGACGATGCCGGCCTTCCCGAGGATCGCGTTGAACGCGTCGGACGGCCAGCCGAAGTCCATCCACACGGGCTGCGTCGCCGGAAGCCCGCACTGCCCGGCATACGGCGCGGGCGTCGAGCCGGCGAGCGCCGGCGCAGCGCCGAGACCTGCCGCGCAGACGACGATGAGTAGAGCGAGCTTCTTCACAACCCCCCGACCTGTGTAGCAAAAAAGAGGGGGCGGCCAATGGCCGCCCCCTCTCGGTGTTCGTCCGGTGTCGGCTACTCCGCGTCGAGCGGCGTGTCGACCTCGGGGACCTCTTCGGCCTCGAGATCGCTGCGCGGCTCGGAGCCGTTGCCGTCGGTCGTCTCCGGCTCGCCGCCGAAGTCGAGGCCGAGCCCGGCGAGGCCGTCGCCGCCGTCGGAGTCGATCTCCTCGAGCGCCGCGAGCAGCTGCTCCTCGGTGGCCGGGCGCTTGTACGCGCTGGCCGGCACCGCGTCGGACGGGCCGATCTCGATCGACCGGTACCGCTTGAGCCCCGTCGCCGCCGGGATCAGCTTCCCGATGATCACGTTCTCCTTCAGCCCGAGCAGGCGGTCGACCTTGCCCTCGATCGCGGCGTCGGTGAGCACCTTCGTCGTCTCCTGGAAGGAGGCGGCGGAGAGGAACGACTCGGTCGCGAGCGACGCCTTCGTGATGCCGAGGATGAGCGGCTCCCAGGTCGCCTGCTCCTTGCTCTTCAGCTTCTTGATCTTGCCGTTCTCGCGGTCGAGCACGAGCTTGTCGACGAGCTGGCCCGGCAGCAGCTCCGTGCCGCCGGCGCTGTCGACGCGCACCTTCTTCAGCATCTGACGCACGATCAGCTCGATGTGCTTGTCGTGGATCTCGACGCCCTGCGACTTGTAGACCTTCTGCACCTGGTCGACGAGATACAGCTCGACGGCCGTGTAACCCTTGAGGCGAAGCAGCTCCGCCGGGCTGATCGAGCCCTCGTGGAGTGCGTCGCCCTGCTCGACCACCTGGCCGTGCGCGACGAGCAGCCTGGTGCGACGCGGGACCGTGTAGGCCTTGTCGTCGTCCTCGTTGCCGCTCGCGGCGACGATCGTGAGCTTCAGCTGCCGCTCGGTCTCCTCGATCGCGACGGTGCCGCCGATCTCGGCGAGCTGCGCCGCGCCCTTCGGGTTCCGCGCCTCGAAGATCTCGACGACACGCGGGAGGCCGTGCGTGATGTCCGCGCCGGCGATGCCGCCGGTGTGGAACGTCCGCATCGTCAGCTGCGTGCCCGGCTCGCCGATCGACTGCGCGGCGATGATGCCGACCGCGTCGCCGATCTCCGACATCTCGCCGGTGGCGAGGAACGTGCCGTAGCACGCCTGGCACACGCCGGTCTCCGCCTTGCACTTCAGCACCGAGCGCACCGGGACGACGAACGTCTCGGCGGCGTCCTCGAGCTCCTCGACGATCTCGCGCAGGCGCGGGATCGTGATCTCCTCGCCCGCCTCCGCGATCACCGTCTTGCCGGGCTTGCCCGACGCGAGCGGCTTGTGGATGTCCTCGGCGAGGATGCGCGCGGCGACGCTCTTGTTCATGCCGTCCGGCAGGAACAGCGGCAGCTCGACGTAGTCCTTCGAGCCGCAGTCCGCCTCGCGGATGATCACGTCCTGCGAGACGTCGACGAGACGCCGCGTCAGGTAGCCCGAGTCCGCGGTGCGGAGCGCCGTGTCGGCGAGGCCCTTACGCGCTCCGTGGGTCGAGATGAAGTACTCGAGCACCGACAGGCCTTCCATGAAGTTGGCCTTGATCGGGCGCTCGATGATCTCGCCCTTCGGATTCGCCATCAGACCGCGCATGCCGGCGAGCTGGCGCAGCTGCGTGAACGAGCCGCGGGCGCCGGAGTTGGCCATCATGTAGATCGGGTTCAGCTCCTGCAGGTTGTCGGTCATGGCCTGCGCGACCGTCTCGGTCGCCTCCGTCCAGATGTTCACGATCGACTCGTGACGCTCGGACTCGGTGATGAGGCCGTGCTCGTACGCCTGCTCGACCTTCGCGACCCGCTCCTCGTAGTCGGCGAGGATCTTCTCCTTCTCCGGCGGGATGATCACGTCGTTCTTCGAGATCGTGACACCGGCCTTCGTGCCGTAGTGGAAGCCGAGGTCCTTGATCGTGTCGAGGACGACCGCGACCGCGTGGGCGCCGTACTCGTCGACGAGCGTCGAGATGAAGTCGCCGAGCTCCTTCTTCGAGAGCGTGCGGTTGAGGAAGTCGTGGTACGTCGTGTACTCGCCCTCGAGCTCGCCGACCGCCTCGCGGAGCGCGCGGTCGATCTCCGCGTTGAAGATCACGCGGCCCGCGGTGGTGAGCACGAGCTCGCCCTCCCACAGGTACTCGATCGGCGTCTGCAGGGTGATCTGCTTCGACTCGATGGAGAACTCGACGTCCTCCTCGGTGCGGAACCGCTTCGGCCGCGGGTCCATCTCCTCCGCGGCGAGCTCGTCGAAGTTGAGCGCCGAGTACGTGAGGTAGTACGACCCGAGCACCATGTCCTGCGTCGGCGTCGCGAGCGCGCGGCCCGACGCCGGCGAGAGGATGTTGTTCGCCGACAGCATCAGGATCCGCGCCTCGGCCTGCGCCTCGGCGGACAGGGGCACGTGCACCGCCATCTGGTCGCCGTCGAAGTCCGCGTTGAACGCGTGGCAGACGAGCGGGTGGACCTGGATCGCCTTGCCCTCGACGAGGGTCGGCTCGAACGCCTGGATGCCGAGGCGGTGGAGCGTCGGTGCGCGGTTCAGCAGCACCGGGTGCTCCTGGATCACCTCTTCCAGGATGTCCCAGACCTCGCCCTGCATCTGGTCGACGTGCCGCTTGGCCGCCTTGATGTTCTGGACGATCTTCCGCTCGACGAGCCGGCTCATGATGAACGGCTTGAAGAGTTCGAGCGCCATCAGCTTCGGCAGGCCGCACTGGTGCAGGCGCAGGTGCGGGCCGGCGACGATCACCGAGCGGCCGGAGTAGTCGACGCGCTTGCCGAGCAGGTTCTGACGGAACCGGCCCTGCTTGCCCTTGAGCATGTCGGAGAGCGACTTGAGCGGCCGGTTGCCCGGGCCGGTCACGGCGCGGCCGCGGCGGCCGTTGTCGAACAGCGCGTCGACGGCCTCCTGCAGCATCCGCTTCTCGTTGTTGACGATGATCTCCGGCGCGCCGAGGTCGAGCAGCCGCTTGAGGCGGTTGTTCCGGTTGATCACGCGGCGGTAGAGGTCGTTGAGGTCGGACGTGGCG
>DASYGK010000118.1:0-7142 GCA_035999905.1 Gaiellaceae bacterium
ACCATCTGCTGCGCGGTGCCGGCTTCGACGTGGACGAGGCCGCCGACCGGGACGTCGTGCCGCACCGGCGGATCGTCGAGGTACATCGTCAGCGTTCCGCGGACGGGGACGAAGGTCTCGTCCTGCACGCGCTCGATGTGCCGCGGGCCTTTCTCGCCGGGCTCGTGGCGGATGAAGTTCGCGCGCGTGTGACGCAGCGCGGCGTGCTCGGTCAACGCCGCGCGGCTGCGTCCGGGAAACCGCTCGTACGGCTCCCATTCGAGTTGATCGGGCCCGACCACGTGAAAAGCCATCTCTCACCTCCGCGTTCGCGTTTCTCGACCGGCGTTCTTCGAACGCGAGGTCGGCGGCCGGCATTCCCGGCGGGAGATGGCGCGGACGATCGCCGCAGGCGGGCTGCCGAACGCGCATAGGATCCGCCCGGTGACCGCAGACATCGAGATCGCCGAGCTGACCGACCGCTGGCAGCGCGCGATCGAGGCTCGCGACGTCGACGACGCGGGGCGCATTCTCTCCCGCGACTACGCACTCGTCATCCTCCAGCCGCAGCCCGCCGTCGTACGGCGGGACGAATGGCTGCGCATGCTTCCCGACTACGTCGTGACCGGCTACTCGGTCGAGGAGCGGATCGTCGAGACGGGGGACGATCTCTGCACCGTGTTCCAGCGCGTCGACCAGACCGCCGTCGTGAAGGGTGTCGAACGAAGCGGGATCTTCATCCTCGTCGACGTCTGGGTGCGGGAGGGCGACGCATGGCGGGTCTGGCGGCGCCACTCGACGCCGCTCTCCGCGGGTCCCGCCCCGCGCGCCTAGGTCGGCCCGTCCTCGCCGAGCTGCTGCGCGATCTCCCAGATGTGCCCGTCGGGGTCGGCGAAGGTCGCAGTGCGCATGCCCCACGGACGGTCGATCGGCCCGTTGAGAAGCGACACGCCGCGGTCAGCGAGCTCCGCGCACGCAGCGTGGGTGTCGTCCACCCAGATGCTGAACTGGAAGCTCGAGCCGGCGTCCGCGCCGGCGACCGCAGCAGGCTCGATCAGCTCGTGCGCCTCCGGCCGCGCGAGGAGGTTCACGATCATGTTCTCGAAGCGAAAGACGACGGAATTCTCGTCCTCCCACATCGGCGAGAGCTCGAAGACGTTCTCGTAGAACGACTTCGACCGTTGCGGATCGGCGACGAACAGCGTGATGCCGCCGACGCTCTTCAGTGATGTGCTCATGGGTACCTCTTTCATCGATCGGCTGAGGGAATCACGAGCTACGACGGTCCCGGCCCGGGAAAGTCATCGGCCGGCCGCGGTCACTCGGCGATCGGGCGTCCCACGACGAGGACGTCGCGAAGCTCGGCGTCGAGCTCGAGGTACCGCGCGTCGGGGCGGACGCCGAGGGCGTCGAGCGCTTTCGAGAAGAAGCAGCGCGCCGCTGCCGCGAGCACGACGTCCATGATCTCCGTCTCCGACAGCCCGAGCCTCCGCAGCGGCTCCAGCTCGGCGTCGCCGATCGAGGTCGCGTCGTCGACGACGCTCTCCGCCAGATCCATCACCGCGACGTCGACGGCGTCGAGCCCCGCGCTGCGATGGTCGTGCGCGATCTCCAGGAGCGGCTCGCCGAATTGCTCCAGCAGGACGGTGCCGTGCGCGAGGCAGCAGTAGCTCGAGCGCAGCCGCCGCGCAGCTGCGAGCGTCGCGAGCTCGTACCGGCGGAGGTCCATGTTCGCCTTGATCGCGCCGTTCAGCTCTCCCCACGCCTTCAACACGTCGGGCCGCTCGGCGAAGGCACGCTCGTAGTTCGTCGGCATGCGCGGGATTCTGCCCTACGTCAGTGCGCCGTGCCCTCGCGGAAACTCCCGCCGCGCGGTGAGGCACCAGTCGCCGCCGCGCCAGATGTGCGTGTGGACGGTGAGCGTGCGCTCGCCGATCTCGTAGACGTGGAGGCCACGCGCCTCGCCGAGCCGGCTCGGCCGCGGCTGCCCGAGCCCGGGCGCGATCGAGATGACGGCCGCGCGCACGTCGCCGTCGACGACCTCGAACTCGTGGCGCTCGCTCACGGCGGCCTGGTGGATGTGGCCGGCGAGGATGAGATCGGCGCCGGCGCCGACGAGCTCGCGCAGCACGTGATTGCGATGCGACACCGGCAGCTTGCGCGCGGCGCGCCATGGTGCGCCGAGCATGTGGTGATGCAGCACGACGACGCGATACGCGCCGTCGGCGGCTTCGCCGAGCCGTCTCGTCGCAGCTCGCAGCTGGTCCTCGTGCAGCGCGCCGCCCTGGTGGCGGTAGGGCCGCGCGGAGTTGAGCCCGACGACGTGCAGCGTGGGGGAGGCGTGCGTCGGCTCGGTCGTCCCCCAGACCCGGTCGAACTCCGCCCACGGCTGCGTGAAGCGGGCCGGGACCGTGTAGGGCAGGTCGTGGTTTCCGGGCACGGCGAGGATCGGCGGGCCGAGCGACAGGAGGAACGCGTGGGCACGCTCGTGCTCCGCGCGGCGGCCCCGGTTGGTCAGGTCGCCGGACACGACGATCAGCTCGGGGGCGACCCGGCCCGCGAGTCCAGCCAGTGCTTCCTCTACCGTGGAGTCGTCACGGGTACCCGTGTGGAGGTCGGAAACATGGAGGATGCGTGCAGCCACGAGCGAATGAGGCTATAGATTCAGATATGGCCGACGAGTCCGCTGAGATCTTCGATGACCTCTACCTCGGTCTTCGTGCCGGCGGTGCGCTGCGCAAGCAGCGGCGCGGCGAGGCGCTGACCACCGAGGAGCAGGAAGCGCTCGGCCGCTGGCAGCGGCTCTCCCCGTGGCGCAAGGTCGCCGCGGTCGGCGGCTTCGCCGTCGGAACGTTCGGGATCGGCTTCACGCTCGGCGGCCTCGTGTTCGGGCGCTGGCGCAAGGCCTAAGCGGCGTCTCAGCCTTCTTCTCTCGCCCCGGTGAAGAGCACCGCGGGCACGTCCTCCTCCGCCGGATCGACGTCGCGCAGGACGACGTCGACGAGCGTCACGAGCACCGCGGCGATCGGGATCGCGAGCAGCACGTAGAACCCGCCGAGCAGGATCCCGACGGCGGAGACGGCGGTGAGCACGACGAGCGGCGAGAGCCCGACCGCGTGCCCGAGCACGCGCGGCACGATGAGGTAGTCCTCGAACTGCCGCACGACGAGCACGACCAGCCCCGCGTAGAGCGCGAGCTGCCAGCTCTGCGTCAGTCCGACTCCCACCGCGAGCGCGCCCGCGACGAGCGGCCCGACGACGGGGACGATCTCGAACACGCCGGCGAAGCTCCCGAGCAGCAGCCAGTACGGCAGCCCGATCGCCCAGAACGCGACCGACAGGATGACGGCGACGAACACGATCAGGATCAGCTGGCCGCGCACGAACGCGCCGAGCTTCTGGTCGATCAGCACCCACGTGTCGCGCACGACGCGGCGGTGCTGCACCGGCACGAGCGACTGCACGAGGCCGATCGCGGAGTCGCGCTCGAAGAGCCAGTACGCGGCGATCGCGAACATGAAGAAGATCCCGACGAGGATCTCGAACGCGGTCTTCGTCACCGTCAGCGCGGGGTGGACGAGCGAGCCGCCGGAGGGCAGCCGCTCGAGCCGGTTCTGGAGGCTGACGAGGATCTGGTGCTTGACCCCGGTCGAGTGCGCCGTCTGCCGGTCGAGCTGCTTCGTCGAGGTCGGGACGGTGCCCACCGCCTGGTGCACCTGTGAGACCGCCCGCGGCACCGCGAGCCAGAAGGTCAGCACGATCAGCCCGACGAGCACGCCGTAGTGGATCAGCACGCCGACTCCCCGCGGGACGCGAGCCCGCCGCTGGAGCCAGTCCACGCCCGGGCGCATCGCGGCCGCGACGATCATCCCGAGGAAGAAGAGGCCGATCACGACCTTGAGCTTCCAGAGCGCGAGAGCGGCGACGACGATCGAGAGCGCGACGAGCGTCGCGACGGCCGTCCGCTTGGCGGTCGATCCCATGTCCAGGGTTTCCTCGCCTCACGTCGAAGCGGGGAAACCCCATGCTCGCACAGTCGGAAGAGCACGTCCTCCTCGACGCGCGCCGCCACGGCGTCGTCCTCGTGCGTCCGCTGGGCCGCGCGCTCCTCCTCGCGCTGCTCGGAGTCTCGGCGTTCCTCGGCGGCTTCCCCGTCTCGGTGGCCGGCGCGCTGCTCCTCGTCGTGGCCGCCGTCGTCGCCACGGCGGGCGTCTGGCGGTGGGACCGCACGCACGTCGTGCTCACCGACGAGAAGCTGTTCGTCGTGCACGGCGTCGTCCGCAAGCGCGCGGCAGCCGTCCGTCTGGCGAAGATCGGGACGCTCGAGATCGACCAGTCGTTCGCGGGCCGGCTCCTCGGCTACGGGACGATCGTCGCAGGCGAGCTCGAGATCCGCTGCGTCGCGCGGCCGCGCGATGTCTACGGGCTCGTCCAACGGCTCAACGCGTCGTAGAGCACGCTCATCGTGCGCTCATGCGACCGCCGCTAGCGTAGGCCCCGTGCTCCGCCTGGAACGGCATCCGCTCGGTCCGCGTCTTTACGTGGTCGGCCTGCGCATCCACGAGTTCGCGCTCGGCCTCGCCGTGCTCGGCGTCCTCGCAGCCGGCGGCATGGCAGAGGCGTGGGATCTCACGCGCCGCGTCGAGCTCGTGACCGCCTTCGGCTCCTGGATGATCGTGAAGGACTGGCGTGACCTGTTCCCGTCGAAGCGCAACACGGCGAGCTGGTCGCTGCTGCCGCATCGCGTGCGCAAGTAGCCTGGACGAACGTACGTTCGAGCGGTAGAATGACGCTCGCATGGCTGCCGACGAGCTGATCGTCCACGGGGCCCGCGAGCACAACCTCAAGGACATCACCGTCCGCCTGCCGCGGAATCGCCTCATCTGCATCACCGGGCTCTCCGGCTCCGGTAAGTCGAGCCTTGCCTTCGACACGATCTACGCCGAGGGGCAGCGGCGCTACGTCGAGTCGCTCTCCGCGTACGCGCGCCAGTTCCTCCAGATGATGGAGAAGCCCGACGTCGACCACATCGACGGGCTCAGCCCCGCGATCTCGATCGACCAGAAGACGACCTCGCGCAACCCGCGCTCGACGGTCGGCACCGTCACCGAGATCTATGACTACCTGCGCCTGCTCTACGCGCGCGTCGGCCGCCCGCACTGCCCGGTCTGCGGCAAGCCGATCGCGGGGCAGTCGATCGATGCGATCGTCGACCAGGTGCTGCGCCTCGACGAGGGCACGCGTTTCACGGTCAACGCGCCGATCGTGCGCGACCGCAAGGGCGAGTTCAAGGACGTCTTCGAGGAGCTCACGCGCGAAGGGTTCACGCGCGTCAAGGTCGACGGCCAGGAGCACGTGATCGAGGAGGGCGTCCCCGAGCTCGACAAGAAGTTCAAGCACTCGATCGACGTCGTCGTCGACCGCCTGATCATGAAGCCGGACCTCCGCCTGCGGCTCACGCAATCCATCGAGACGGCGACCGCACTGGGCGAAGGCCTCGTAGTCATTTCCGTCGTAGACGGAAGTGACCAGCTCTTCTCGCAGAACTTCGCGTGCCCCGACCACGGCGTCTCGCTGCCCGAGCTGCAGCCGCGCATCTTCTCGTTCAACGCGCCGCACGGCGCCTGCCCGCGCTGCACCGGTCTCGGTTCGCAGCAGGAGATCGACCCCGACCTGCTCGTGCCGGATCCCGGCCTCTCGATCGACGACGGCGCGCTCGTGCCGTGGTCGGTCGGCGGCTCGTCCGGCTTCTACGAGGCCGTGATTCAGGCGATCGCCGACCGCTACGAGATCGACACGTCGGTGCCGTGGCAGGAGCTGAGCGAGGAGGAGCAGCGCTGGTTCCTCTACGGCACCGAGGGCGAGCGCGTCTACGTCCAGTACCGCAACCGCATGGGCCGGCGGCGCCAGTACATGCTCGCGTTCGACGGCATCATCGCGAGCCTCGAGCGGCGCTACCGCGAGACCGACTCGTCGCAGGCGCGCGAGCGCATCGAGGAGTACATGTCGCTGCGCCCGTGCCCCGTCTGCAAGGGCGCGCGGCTGAAGCCCGAGGTGCTCGCCGTCACCGTCGCGGCGCGCTCGATCCACGAGTTCACCGAGATGTCGGTGGCGCGCGCGCTCGCCTTCCTCGACGAGCTCGACCTCACCGAGACGGAGGAGCTGATCGGCCACCGCATCATCAAGGAGATCCGCGAGCGGCTCACGTTCCTCGACGACGTCGGCGTCGGCTACCTGACGCTCGACCGCGCGGCGGCGACGCTCTCGGGCGGCGAGGCGCAGCGCCTGCGGCTCGCGACCCAGATCGGCTCGCAGCTCGTCGGCGTCCTCTACATCCTCGACGAGCCGTCGATCGGCCTGCACCAGCGCGACAACGCGCGGCTGATCGGCACGCTCGAGCGGCTGCGCGACATCGGCAACACGGTCGTCGTCGTCGAGCATGACGAGGAGATGATGCGGCGCGCCGACTGGCTCGTCGACATGGGACCGGCCGCAGGCGTGCACGGCGGCGAGGTCGTCGCGGAAGGGCCGGCGACGAAGGTCGAGCGCAACCGCAAGTCGGTCACGGGCCAGTTCCTCTCCGGCCGCCGCACGATCGCGATCCCGGAACGGCGCGACGACGACCGCGGAGCATTCGTCGTGCGCGGCGCATCGCAGCACAACCTCAAGGGCATCGACGTCGAGTTCCCGGTCGGCAAGTTCATCTGCGTCACCGGCGTGTCGGGCTCGGGCAAGTCGACGCTCGTGAACGAGATCGTCTACAAGGCGCTCGCCAACCGCCTCAACCGCGTGCGCATCAAGCCAGGCACGCACACCGGCGTCGAGGGGATCGAGGTCTTCGACAAGGTGATCGAGATCGACCAGCGCCCGATCGGCCGTACGCCGCGCTCGAACCCGGCGACCTACACCGATCTCTTCACGCACATCCGCGAGCTGTATTCGCTCACGCCCGAGGCGAAGGTGCGCGGCTACAAGCCCGGGCGGTTCTCGTTCAACGTGCAGGGCGGCCGCTGCGAGACGTGCAAGGGCGACGGCCAGATCAAGATCGAGATGCACTTCCTGCCCGACGTCTATGTGCCCTGCGAGACGTGCAAGGGCGCGCGCTACAACCGCGAGACGCTCGAGGTGCGCTTCAAGGGCAAGTCGATCGCCGACGTGCTCGA
>DASYGK010000126.1:0-15025 GCA_035999905.1 Gaiellaceae bacterium
CCCCCGTCGAAGCAGTTCATGGTCGTCGAGGACAACAACGGCGTGACGTTCCACGACAAGAACTTCATCGCTGCGGACGCGTATCCGCAGAGCCCGAACCGCGACAACGTCTACGTCACGTGGACGGTCTTCAAGTCGGACAACTCGGGCCACTATCTCGAGTCGCCGATCTACGGCTCGATGTCGACCGATCACGGCATCACGTGGTCGACGCCGGAGGAGATCAGCGGGACCGCGGACACGCTCTGCTTCTTCGGTGACACGTTCACCGGCGACGCGGGCGACGTCCACGCGTGCAACTTCGACCAGGGCTCCGACCCGGTCGTGATGCCGAACGGCGATCTCGAGGTCGTGTTCAACAACGGCAACACGCCCGCAAGCGATCCGAACGGGCAGCAGCTCGCAGTGCACTGCGCTCCGTCGGGAAGCTCGCCGGCAGGCACGGCGCACTTCAACTGCGCGTCACCGGCAAAGGTCGGCGACGATGTGATCACCGGTGAGCCGACGTGCGACTTCGGCCGCGGGCCGGAGGAGTGCGTGCCGGGGCCGTACATCCGGACGAACGACTACCCGCGCATCAACACGCAGAACACGCAGAACAACCATCTCTACGTCACGTGGCAGGACTACCGGAACGGCGAGTACGACATCCAGGAGTCGGTGTCGACGGACGCCGGGCTCACGTGGCACGAGGCGGGGACGGTCAACCCGGATCACGGGCTCGACCATTACATGCCGGCCGTCGAGCAGTCGCCGCAGCAGGGCGACCGCGTCGGCGTCAGCTACTACCGCTCTGAGCGTGTTCAGAACGAGAACACGACGCCCGCCGGCGGATTCGCACCCGGCAATCCGGGCGTGCAGCAGGGGAACTCCGACTACGTCCTTGCCGGCGGCACCGGCGGGAGCACGCCGTACGACTTCAAGCGCGTGTCGCCCGTCTTCCCGCCGCCGGACGGCATCCAGGCGGGGTTCAACGGCGACTACAGCGGCCTCGCGATCAACCGGGGCACGGACGCGCATCCGATCTGGTCGGATACGCGCAACGCCGACCCGTACGCACCGGCGAACGGCGTCTCGCGTGACGAGGACGTCTTCACCGACAACGTCGGACTGCCGAACGGGCATGGGCAGCGCGACGATCACGGGCACGTCGGCCGCCACTAGCGACCGATCGTCCACGCGAACGACGAGAGAGGGGCCGCCGTAGGGCGGCCCCTCTCGTTCGCGTGCCGACTAGCATCCGCAGCGCCGTGAACCCCTACTGGCTCGAAGACGACGCGCCCTCGCGCGCGGGAACGCGACACGACGGCCGCGTCGACGTCGCGATCGTCGGTGCCGGGATCACCGGCTGCTCGGCGGCGCTGAGACTCGCCGAGGCCGGCTTGCGTGTCCGCGTGCACGACCAGCGCGGCGTTGCCGAGGGTGCGAGCGGACGGAACGGAGGATTCGCCCTGCGCGGCGGTGCGACGCGATACGACGTCGCGCGCGAGACCTACGGCGTCGACAGCGCGCGCGAGCTCTGGCACTGGACGGAGCGTGCGCTCGATCGGATGGAGGCGCTCGCCGGCGATTCGCTGCGGCGGTGCGGCAGCCTCCGTCTCGCCGCCGACATAGAGGAACGGGACGACATCCGTGCCGAGTTCGAGGCGATGCGCGTCGACGGCATCGAGGCCGAGTGGCGCGACGAGCTTCCCGCGCATCTGCGCGGCTTTCACGGTGCGATCGACCATCCAGGCGACGGCTCGATCCAGCCGGCGCGTTTCGTGCGCGGCCTCGCCGTTCGGGCTGCGGCCGCGGGGGCCGAGTTCCGCGAGCACGAGCGCGTCGACGACGTCGCGGCGCTCGACGCGGAGCAGGTCGTCGTCGCGACCGACGGCTACGGGCACGGCCTGGTGCCCGAGCTCGCCGATGCGATCTGGCCGACGCGCGGCCAGGTGATCGTGAGCGCGCCGCTCGACCGCGTCCTGTACGACCGGCCGCACTACGCCCGCCAGGGCTTCGATTACTGGCAGCAGCTGCCGGACCGGCGCATCGTGCTCGGGGGCTTCCGCGACGTCTCGATCATGGACGAGCTCACCGACGTCGAGGAGACGACGCCCGTGATCCAGGCCTCGCTCGAGCGCTTCATGGCCGAGCTGATCGGCGAGCCGCCGCAGATCACCCATCGCTGGGCGGGGATCTTCGGGCTCACGCAGGACATGCTGCCGCTCGTCGGCCGGGTCCCGGGGCGTGAGGGCGCCTGGGTCGCCGCGGGCTATTCGGGGCACGGCAACGTGCTCGGCTTCGCGTGCGGCGAGCTCGTCGCCGACGCGATCCTCGGCGACCCCTCGTCGCCGCAGCTCGCGCTCTTCGACCCCGCGCGGTTCGGGTAGACATGTCCCGGCGCGCCACGTCCGATGACTGTCATCGGACGTGGGAGCAGAGGGCATGTCCGTCCGTGGCACTGGTGACCCGCGAGGCGTCTGTCGATGCGGGGGTGGCGGCGGACGCCCTGCCCGAACCGGACACGGCTCATGCCTGTCACCGGGACGTGTCTCGTGCGGCCGCTCAGAGGTCGATCTGCGGCAGGTCGAGCTCCGAGGCTCGGTCCAGCGCGACGAGCGCCACGGCGAGGTCCTGCAGCGCGAGGCCGGTGGAGTCGAAGGCGGTGATCTCCTCGGGAGAGCGGCGCCCGTCCGCGCTGCCGGTCAGCACGTCGCCGATCTGTGCGACATCCTTGCGGCCGATCGCACCCGCTTCGACGGCCGCGGCGAGCTCGCCGCCGTGTGACGCCTGCTCCCAGTCGTCGCAGAAGAGCCGGATGCGTGCGAGCTCGCCGACGGCGATCTCGGCCTTCCCGGGGCCGTCGGCGCCCATCAGGCTGACGTGCTGGCCGGCACGGAGCGAGCCCTCGGGAAGCAGCACCTCACGGCCGGGCGTCACGGTCACGAGCAGATCGGCGCCGAGCGCGTCCTCGAGGCTCGCGGCGACCGAGCCGCCGACCCGGTCGGCGACGCCGGCCGCGCGCTTCGCGTCCACGTCCCAGACGAGCGGCGTGCGACCGCGCGCTGCGAAGGTCCGCGCCGCGGCCTCGCCGTTCACGCCCGCGCCGACGACCGCGCACGTCATGGCGTCCGAGCGGCCGAGCGTCTCCGCCGCGAGCACCGCCGCCGCGCCGGTGCGCACCGCGGTCACCGCGCCCGCGTCGAGCATCGCGAGCAGGCGCCCGTCCTCCGCCGACGACACGAGCACGACGCCCATCACGGTCGGCAGCCCCTTCGCCGGGTTTCCCGGGAACGACGTCACCCACTTCAGCAGCGCATGCCCCGACCCGAGCGCCGGCATCGCGCGAAAGTCGCCCGCGGGATACGCCGTGACGTACACCTTCGGCGGCATCGTCCACTCGCCGCGCGCGTAGGCGGCGAACGCATCGCGCACGGCGTCGACCGCACGCTCCGGCGAGACTGCGCCGTACACGTGCTGCGCGGTGAAGAGCGGGACCACCGCGCAAGCGTAGTTATCGTCCGCGCATGGGGATCTCCGACTACGTGCGCACGCTGCGGGAGAAGGTCGGCACCGACCTGCTCTTCATGCCGTCGGTCGCGTCGCTGGTCGAGGACGGCGACGGACGCATCCTCCTCGTGCGCCATGTCGAAGGACGGTGGATGCTGCCGGGCGGCGCCGTCGACCCGGGCGAGCGTCCCGCCGAGGCGGCGCGACGCGAGTGCCTCGAGGAGGCGGGCGTCGAGATCGAGCCGATCCGGATCCTCGGCGTCTACGGCGGCCCCGAGTACCGCGTCACCTACGCGAACGGCGACGAGGCGATGTGGATCGTCACCATCTTCGAGGCGCGACTCGTTGCGGGCGAGCCGGCACCGAGCGACGACGAGACGATCGACGTCGGCTGGTTCACGCGCGAGGAGATCGACGCGCTCCCGCAATCCGACGCGATGCGCGCGACCCTCCGCGACGTCTTCTCGGGCGAGAGTTTTACAGCGCCTTGACGCCGGCGATGAGCGCGACGATCGACGCCTTCGCATCGCCGAAGAGCATCACGGTCTTCGGGTTGTAGAAGAGCGGGTTCTCGATGCCCGCGAACCCCGGGTTCATCGAGCGCTTCAGCACGACGACGGCCTGCGCCTCGTCGACGTTGAGGATCGGCATTCCGTAGATCGGGCTGCTCTTGTTCGCGCGTGCATCCGGGTTGACGACATCGTTCGCGCCGACGACCAGCACGACGTCGGTGCGCGCGAACTCCGGATTCGCGTCGTCCATCTCGATCAGCTGCGGGTACGGCACGTTCGCTTCGGCCAGCAAGACGTTCATGTGACCCGGCATGCGCCCCGCGACCGGATGGATCGCGTACGACACCTCGACGCCCTTCGCCTCGAGGATGTCGGCGAGCGCGCGCACGTCGTGCTGCGCCTGCGCGACCGCGAGGCCGTACCCCGGGACGAACACGACCTTGCGCGCGTACGCGAGCATCACGGCGACGTCCTCCGCGTTTGCGCTGCGCACCGTGCCGCCGCCTTCACCCGCTGCGACCGCCGCCGCTTCCGCGCTCACCTGTCCGAACGCACCGAAGAGGACGTTCGCAATCGACCGGTTCATCGCCTGGCCCATCTTCATCGTCAGCAACGTGCCGGAGGCGCCGACGAGCATGCCGCTGACGATCAGCACGTTGTTCTCGAGCTCGAAGCCCGTTGCCGCCGCGGCGAGGCCGGTGAAGGCGTTGAGGAGCGAGATCACGACCGGCATGTCGGCGCCGCCGATCGGCAGCACGAAGAGGATCCCGAAGAGCGAGGCGCCACCGGCGAGCGCCCAGAGCAGCCACTCCTGCTGCACGCCCGCGACGAGCGCACCACCGGCCGCGAGGCAGGCGAGGAACAGGCCTGCGTTGACGTACTGCTGGCCCGCATACGTGATCGGGCGGCCACCGATCAGCTCCTGCAGCTTCGCGAACGCGATCATCGAGCCGGCGAACGAGATCGAGCCGATCAGCGCCGAGAGCACGATCGCGAGGCCGATGTCGACCTTCGGCGAACCGGGCGCCGGGAGGATGCGGTGCAGCTCCGCGAGCGAGATCAGGGCTGCCGCGCCGCCGCCGACGCCGTTGAACAGCGCCACCATCTGCGGCATCGCGGTCATCTTCACCCTGCGCGCCGCGACCGCGCCGAAGCCGCCGCCGATCAGCATGCCGAGCGCGATCGCCCAGTAGCTCGTCAGGCCGCTGTGCGCGAACGTCACCGCGATCGCGATCAACATGCCGACCGCGCCGATCTGGTTGCCGCGCCGCGCGTGCGCGGGGCTCGACAGATAGCGGAGCGCGAGGATGAAGGTCACGATCGTGACCAGGTACGCGAGGTTCGTCGGGTTGACGCCCACTACGCCTCGTCGGTCTTCTTGGCCGGCTCGCGCTTCTTGAACATCTCGAGCATCCGGTCGGTGACGACGAAGCCGCCGACGACGTTCGCGGATGCGAGCACGACGGCGATGAACCCGATCACCCACGTGAACGGTCCCTTGTGGCCGAGCCCGAGCACGAGCATCGCACCGACGATCACGATGCCGTGGATCGCGTTCGTTCCCGACATCAGCGGCGTGTGGAGCATCGCCGGCACCTTCGAGATCACCTCGAAGCCGAGGAAGATCGCGAGCACGAGGATCGTCACCTCGAAGACCAGGAGCATGTTGTGGCTCACGCGGGCACCTCCTTCCGGCCGGCGACGCACGCGCCCGCCGTGATCTCGTCGGACCAGTCGAGGTTGAGCTCGCCGCCGGGGGCGAGATGGAGGAGCAGCGTCTGGATGTTGCGCGAGTAGAGCGTCGAGGCGTGGTACGGCATCGAGCTCGGCAGGTTCGTCAGGCCGACGAGCGTCACGCCTTCGCGCACGACCACTTCTCCCGGCTCGGTCAGTTCGCAGTTGCCCCCCGAGTCGGAGGCGAGGTCGACGATCACGGAGCCGGGCCGCATCGCCGCGACAGCGGAGCAGGGGATGATCTTCGGCGCGGCGCGGCCCGGGACGGCGGCCGTCGTGATCACGACGTCGAATTCTCCGATGCGCGCCTCGAGCGCCTGCTGCTGCGCCTGCATCTCCTCGGGTGTCAGCTCGCGGGCATAGCCGCCCTCCGCCTCCGCGCCCGTGACGCCGAGGTCGAGCCAGCCGGCGCCGAGGCTCTCGATCTGCTCGCGCACGGCGGGGCGGACGTCGAAGCCGGTGACGATCGCGCCGAGCCTGCGCGCCGTCGCGATCGCCTGCAGCCCCGCGACGCCCGCACCGATCACGAGCACCTTCGCGGGCGGCACGGTGCCGGCGGCGGTCATCAGCATCGGGAAGAAGCGGGGGAGGTGCTCGGCTGCGAGCAGGGCGCCCTTGTAGCCGCCGACGGTCGCCTGCGACGAGAGCGCGTCCATCGACTGCGCTCGCGTGATGCGCGGGATCGATTCCATCGCGAACGCGACGACGCCGCTGGACGCAAGGCGCTCGACGCCCTCGCGGTCGGCGAGCGGGTCGAGGAAGCCGATCAGCAGCTGGCCGTCGCGCAGCCGCGCCGCCTCCGCCTCGTCGGGCTTGCGCACCTTCACGAGCACGTCGGCCTCCCACGGAGAGCCGAGCGTCGCGCCCGCGTCGCGATACGCGTCGTCGAGGAACGACGCAGCCTCGCCCGCAGCGGGCTCGACGACGACTTCGAATCCGGCCGCGACGAGCTTCGCGACCGTTTCCGGCACGACGGCGACCCTGCGCTCGCCCGGCGCCGTCTCACGTGCAACACCGACCCTCATCTGCGCCAACTCTAAGCGAGCGGTGCAGACGGCGGATGCGCGATGTCACGGATTCCCGATCGGGGCGCCCCCGGATGTAGCCTCGCGGGGTGAAGCGCATCACGCTGACGGGCATTCCCGGCTCGCACCCGGTCGCCGCCGTGCAGGCGATGCTCGAGCTCAAGGCACTGCCGTACGTGCGCCGCGACTTCCCGAACCAGATCCATCGCCGGCTCCTCCGGCTGCGCGGCTTTCGCGGCACGACCGTACCCACCGCGCGCATCGACGGACGACGGGTCGAAGGCTCGCGGGCGATTGCACGCGCCCTCGACGAGCTGAAGCCGCAGCCGCCGCTCTTCCCCGCCGGCGCGGAGCGGCGAGCCGAGGTCGAGGAGCTCGAGCGCTGGGCGGACGAGGAGCTCCAGGAGGTCGCGCGCCGCCTCGCCTACTGGGCGGTCCAGCACGACCGCGCCTCGCTCGCGACCTTTGCCTCGCCGTCGTACCTCCCGTTTCCCGACCGCGCGATGCCGCTCCTCGTGCCGCTGCTCGCGCCCATCGTCCTGCGCGGGATGCGCGTGGACGACGAGGCGACCAGGCGGCGGCTCGAGACGCTCGCCGTCCAGCTCGACCGCGTCGACGCCGCGCTCGAGACCCGCGTGCTCGGCGGCACCGAGCCGACCGCCGCCGACTTCCAGGTCGCCGCATGCGTGCGCCTGCTCCTCTGCTTCGACGACCTGCGCCCGCGGATCGACCCTCGCCCCGCGGGCGCGCTCGCGCGACGCCTCCTGCCCGACTACCCGGGGCGCTTCGCTGCCGTGTTCCCCGCCGAGTGGCTGCGGCCGCTCGACGGAGCAGCACGATGACGCATTTCTTCATCGCCCACGGGCTGCCGCTCCTCTTCGTCGTCGTCATGCTCGAGTCGTTCGGCATCCCCCTGCCGGGCGAGACCGCGCTGATCGCGTTCGGCGTCCTCGCGTCGCAAGGGCACCACTCGATCGTGTCGGTGATCGTGCTCTCAGCGGCCGGCGCGATCATCGGCGACAACCTCGGCTACTGGCTGATCGGCCGGCTCGGCGGGCGCGCGCTCTTCGAGCGCTGGCGCTGGCTCAGCCGCTACGCCGACCGCTTCCTGCCGGCGGCGGAGAGGATCATGCAGCGACACGGCGGCAAGACCGTCTTCTTCGGGCGCTTCGTCGCGATCCTCCGCTTCACCGCTGCCTGGGTCGCAGGCATCGGCCGGATGCCGTGGTGGAGGTTCCTCTTCTGGAATGCGGCCGGCGGGATTGCGTGGGCGACGACGGTCGGGCTCGTCTCGTATTACGCCGGGAAGGCCGCCGCCGACGCGATCCAGCGCTACGGGATCTTCGCCGCGGCGGGCGTCGCCGTGCTCTTCGTCGTCGGGTGGATCGGCTTCCGCCTCGCGTCGCGGCGGCTCGAGGACCGCCTCTGAGTGGGCAGAAGGTTCTGAAGGAAACGGCGCACGCCCGAGGAACGAAGTGCGGGCATGCTGGGGTCGATCTCTCGGGCGCTCGAAGAGCGCGATCAAATGCAGGGCCACGGCGCCCGCGTCACGGCGCTCGCGGAGCCCGTCGCACGCCGGCTCGGCTGGGATCTCGACCGGCTCGCCGCCCTGCGCGTCGGTGCGCCGCTCCACGACATCGGCAAGGTCGCGATCCGGCCCGAGCTCCTGCGCAAGTCCGGCCCGCTCACGCTCGAGGAACGCGCCGAGATCCAGGTCCATCCGACAGCGGGCGCTGCGCTGGTCGTCCCGATGCGCACCGCGCGGGAGGCGCTCCCGTACGTCCTCTTCCACCACGAGCGCTGGGACGGAGGCGGCTACCCGTCGGGGCTGCGCGGCCGCGCGATCCCGCTCGAGGCTCGGCTGATCGCCGTCGCCGACGCGTTCGACGCGATGACCTCGGCGCGGCCGTACCGGCAAGCGCTCACGACCGACCGTGCGCTCGCCGAGATCGCGATCTGCGCCGGCACGCAGTTCGACCCGATGGTCGCGGAGGCGTTCCTCGAGGTGTGGGCGGTCGACGTCGCGGACTGGCCCGCCGCGCTCGCGAGCTAGCAGCTAGATCGAAGCCCAGACCTCGAGCTTCGCACGCACGCGCGCGATCACCTCGTCGGTGAACTCGCTCGAGCCGAGGTGCCCGCCGAGGTCGGCCGTCCGCGCGCCGGAGGCGACCGCTTCGAGGCACGCCTCGCGCACTGCGCGGCCTGCCGCCTGTCCGGCGGCACTCGAATGGGAGAGGAGCGCGGCGCCCGCAAGGATCATCGCCATCGGGTTCGCGACGTTCTTCCCCTCGAGGGAAGGCGCCGTTCCGTGTGCGGCTTCCGCCATGATCGCCGCCGGCTCGAAGTCGTCCTCGAATGCGACGAGCAGCGACTCGGAGCCTGCGATCGATCCGAAGAGCGGCAGCACCAGGTCGGAGAGGATGTCGCCGTCGCGGTTCAGCGCTGGGATGACGAGCGGGTCGCCCGACGACGAGAGCAGCAGCGCGAACGTCGCGTCGATCAGCTGCGGCTCGTAGGGGACGTCGGGATGACGCGCAGCGGCCGCGTCCATCTCCTCCTTCAGCATGCCTTCGTACGTCGGGCTCACCGTGTACTTCGGGCCGCCGAAGACCTTGGCGCCGCTCCGCGCCGCCTGGCGGAACGCGAACTCGGCGACCGCATGGCAGATGCGCCGCTCGATCCGCTCCGTGCGGAACGCGACCTCGTCGTCGCCTTCGCCTTCGCGCCACTCCGTCGCGCCGTACGCATCGCCGACGGCCATCCGCACGATCGAGATCGGCGCGTGCACGCCGCCGATCGGCGAAACCCCAGGGATCCGGCGCCCCGTGCGGACGATCACCTTGCCGCCGATCTCCTCGCGGAGGATCCGGTTCGGCGAGCCGACGTCGCCGCGCTGTTCCGGCGTGACGGTCGCCGCCTTGATCCCCAGGCCGTGCTCGCGGACCGCGGTAGCGGCCTCGTGCACGACTGCGTTGCCGGTCGCGCGGCGGTTCTCGAGCGACAGGTCGAAGCGGACGAAGTCGAGCTCGACGCCGATCACGTCCGGCGCGAGCACGCGCAGGCCCTCCTCGAGCAGCTCCTGCCCGGTCTGGTCCCCCTCGAGGACGACGATCGTGTGCTCGTCCCGCATCGGCGGCCAGTGTAGTGGCGGGTCGATCGGGACACACCGACCCTCGGATGGCGGACGAGCTCACACGGAGACGGCGCGGCTGGACGCGCGCCGGGCGGAAAGGCGCGTTCCGCTATGTCGACGGCCGCGGCGCCGCCATTCGCGACGAGGCGAAGCTCGAGCGCATCGCAAAGCTCGCGATCCCGCCCGCGTGGAAAGACGTCTGGATCTCGCCGAGCGGCCGCGCGAAGCTCCAGGCAACCGGCTACGACAAGGCGGGCCGCAAGCAGTACCTCTACCACCCCGACTATCGCGCCGCGCAGGAGCAGGCGAAGTACGACCGCCTGATCGCGCTCGCAGAGAAGCTTCCCGGCCTGCGCGCGACGATGGCGGCGCACCTCGACAAGGACGGCCTCGATCGCGAGCGTGTCTCCGCGGTCGCATTGCGGCTGATCAACCTCGGCTGGTTCCGGGTCGGGTCGGAGCGATACGCACGCGAATCCGGCACCTACGGCATCACGACGCTCACGAAGCGCCACGTCACCGTGCGCGGCAACCGCATCTCGCTCAAATTTCGCGGCAAGCACAAGATCCAGGTGCGCACGACGGTCGTCGACGACGAGCTCGCGGCCGCGCTTCGCGACCTGCTCGCCGTTCCGCGCGGCGCGCGCGTCTTCCGCTACGAGTGGGAGGGAGACCTCTACAACCTCACGAGCAAGCGGCTCAACGACTACGTGAAGCTCTATCTCGGCGAGGAGTTCAGTGCGAAGGACTTTCGGACGTGGGGCGGCACGCTGCTCGCCGCCGTCGCCTTCGCGGAGCACGCGCAGCGCCACGGCCTTCCCGAGACGACGACGGACGAGAGGCGCGCGGTTGCGTCCGTCATGCGCAGCGTTGCAGGGCAGCTCGGCAACACGCCCGCGGTCTGCCGCGCGTCGTACGTGTCGCCGGCGGTCGTCGAGCAGTATCTCGACGGCAGAACGATCGAGGATTTCCGGCCGCGCCATTTGCGCGTCGTGGGTGCGCGCGAACTCGGCCTTGATCCGGAGGAGCAGGCGCTCTTGAGCCTGCTCCGTTCCTGGCGTATTCGGCGCGCGCGCGAGGCAGCCTAGATTTCAAGGGGTTTTTCGCTAAGATTTGCGTCATGGCTCGCAAAACCATTCTTGTATGTGACAAGTGCGGCAAGGAAGTCGACGAGGCCAAAGGGGCCGTCATGCGCGTGACGTATTCCGACGCGCGCAGGATGGGCAAGCAGGCCGATCTCTGCGACGAGTGCGCGGGCTCGATGCCCGGGCACCCCGCCGCACGCCGCGGGCGCAAGCCCAAAGCCGCCGCGTAGCACCGCGATTCCCGCTCTTTGCGAGCGGGCCGGATCGAGCTGCAGGGAGACGTCGGGACCCCGCTCTACGATGGAGCGGTGCCGCTCAGTTTGATCGCTGGGCCCGCCAACGCGGGCAAGGTCGAGTTGCTCCTCGACCGGTATCTGGATGCGCTCGACCGCGATCCGGTGCTCATCGTGCCGAACCGGTCGGACGTCGACCGGGTCGAGCGGCAGCTCGTCGCCCGCCGGCCCGCTCTGCTCGCGGGCACGATCGGCACGTTCGACGACCTCTTCGAGCGGATCGCATACGGCGGCGAGGGCTCGCGTCCCGTCGTCTCCCACGCCCAGCGCGCGCTCCTCGTGCGCCGCGCGCTCGCCGGGGCGCCGCTCGACGGGCTCGCGGCGTCCGCGCGCTTCGGCGGCTTCCCGGATGCGCTCCTCCAGGCGCTCGGCGAGGTCGAGTCGGGCCTCCTCGACCCGGAGCAGCTCGACGGCGATCTCGGGACCCTGCACGCGGCGTACCGGGCGGCGCTCGACCGGCTCGGGCTCTGGGACCGCGCCCTGCTGCGCCGGTGCGCCGCCGAGCGGCTCCAGTCCGAGCTCGACGCCTGGGGCACCGAGCCCGTCTTCGCGTACGGCTTCGAGGATCTGACCGGCGCCGAGTGGGCGCTCCTCGAGGCGCTCGCCGCGCGCACCGAGGTTGCGGTGTCGCTGCCGTACGAGCCCGGCCGCCCGGCTTTCGCGTCGCTGCGGCGCACGGCGGAGGACCTCTCGCGCCTCGCCGGCCCGCGCATCGTGGAGCTGCCCGCGCGGTACGCCGAGCATGCGCATCCCGCGATCGCGCACCTCGAGCGCGCGTTGTTCTCCGACACGCCGCCCGACACCCTTCCGATCGACGGGGCGGTGCGGTTCTTCGAAGGCGCGGGCGCGCGCGGCGCGCTCGAGCTCGTCGGCGAGGAGCTGCTCTCGCTCCTGCGTGCAGGCGCGCCGGCCGAGAGCATCGGCATCGTCTGCCCGAGCGTCGAGCGCTGGCGTGCGCCGCTCGAGACCGCGTTCGCGACGCTCGGCGTCCCCTACTCGGTCGACGGAGAGGTGCGGCTCGCTCAGACGCCCTTCGGCCAGTCGCTCACGGCGATGCTCCGGTTCGCCTGGCTCGGCGGCACGCGCCGCGACCTCTTCACGTTCCTGCGCTCGCCGTTCTCCGGCGTCGAGCGCCGCGCCGTCGACTTCGTCGAAGGCCGGCTGCGCGGCCGCGCGATCCAGACGCCAGAGCGCGTCGTCGAGGAGGCCGAGAAGCACCGGGGCTCGCCGGTGCCCGCGCTCGCCGAGCTCCGCGACGCGGAGGAGCCGGTGGCGGCCGTGCGGCAGCTCGCCGCCCGGATGCTGCGTTCGGCGTACGGGCTCGACGGCCCGCCGGTCGGCGAGTCGTCGCGGCTCGACCTCCGTGCGTACGAGACCCTCACGCGGCTGCTGGGGGAGCTCGACCGCTGGCGCTCGCTCGGTGAGGAGCTGTCGCGCGAGGAGCTCGTCGGTGCGCTCGAGCGGCAGACACTGCGTCCGATGCGCGGCGACGAGGAGGGCCGCGTCGCCGTCGTCGATCTCCTGCGAGCACGCACGCGCCGCTTCGACGTCGTCTTCGTGCTCGGGCTCGAGGAGGGCAGCCTGCCGCGTCGCGGCACCTCGTCGCCGTTCCTCGACGACGACACACGGCGCGCGCTCGACGAGGGCGGCGCGCGGCTCGTGCGCCCCGACGCGGTGAGCCGCGACCGGTACCTCTTCTACACGGCGTGCACGCGGCCGCTCGACCGCATCTACCTCGTGCGCGAGGCGGCGACCGACGACGGCAGCCCGCGCGAGCCGAGCCCGTTCTGGGACGAGGTGCAGGCGGTCTTCGACGCCGAGGACGTGCGCCGTTGGACGCGCCGGCGGCCGCTCTCCGCACTGACGTGGAAGATCGACGAGGCGCCCACCGAGCGCGAGCGCCTGCGCGCGCTCGCCGAGCTCGCCGCACGCGACCGTCCGGGCGCCGACGCCCTTGCACGCGCGAACGGCTGGGAGCGCCGCCTCGAGCGTGCGCTCTCCGCGTTCAACAGGCCGACGAAGCTGACGCATCCGCTCGTGCTCGCGCAGCTCGAGTCGAAGCACACCTTCAACGTCACCGAGCTCGAGCGCTTCGCGGACTGCTCGTCGGCATGGTTCGTCGAGCGCTTTCTCGATCCGCGCTCGATCGACGGCGAGGTCGACGCGAAGCTGCGCGGCTCGGTCGCGCACTCTGCGCTGTTCAAGTTCTTCACCCGGATCCCCAAGGAGCTCGGTGTCGAGCGGCTCGACGAGAGCGTCGCCGACGCCGCCGTGCGCCTGATGCGCGCCTGCCTGGACGAGGCGCTGCAGGGGCTGCGCATGGAGATGACCGAGATGGAGGCGCGCGAGCTCGACCAGACGCTCTGGCGCGACCTCGAAGCGGTCGTGCACGACGAGTGCGCGAGCGAGATGCCGCTCGTGCCGCGCCGGTTCGAGGTGGCGTTCGGCAGCGAGCGCGCGCCGCAGGAGTTGCAGCGCGGCCTCGATCTCGGCGACGGCCTCAGCCTGTCGGGGAAGATCGACCGCATCGACGTCGACCCGTTCGGCGCGCGCGGGATCGTGCAGGATTACAAGTCGGGCAAGCACGCGCACTCCGCGCGCGAGATCGAGAGCGAGCTGCGCCTGCAGATCCCGCTCTACATGCTCGTGCTACGCGACCTCGTCGGCCTCGAGCCGCTCGGCGGCGTCTACCGCCCGCTCGCGGGCGAGCGGAAGGCGCGCGGCCTCCTGCGCGCGAGCGACGGCGAGTCGCTCCCCGGCTACATGAAGAACGACTACTACGACGAGCAGGCGTTCTGGAACGCCGTCGACAATGCGAAGTCCACCGCGCATCGGCTCGCGGGCCGGATCCGCACGGGCGACATCGCCCACGACCCGAAGGGCGGCGACTGCCCCGCCTGGTGCGATCTCTGGCCGATGTGCCGCATCGAGCGCGCATGACGGCCGCGCGTGCTGCGCACGCGTCGGCCTCTCACGGGGGAACCCAGGGTTCCCCCGTGGTCCCCCTCCTTCTGATCGCGGCGGAGACCGGCGCCGCGTGCGCTGCGCGGGGAGCGCGGTCCCCGCTCCGCGCGCCTTGCGTCGGCGCCCGCAGGGAAGCGAACGAATGAACGAGCAGCAGATCGCGGCGGTCGAGGCGACCGGCGAGGTGTTCGTCTCCGCCGGAGCCGGGACCGGGAAGACTGCCGTGCTCGTCGAGCGGTTCGTGCGCGCGGTGTGCGACCGCGGGCTCGACGTCGATTCGATCCTCGTGATCACGTACACGCGGCGCGCTGCCGGCGAGCTGCGCACGCGCATCCGCGCCGCGCTCGCGGAGCGCGGCCGCCAGGATCTCGCCCGCGAGCTCGACGGCGCCTGGATCTCGACGATCCACGGCTTCTGCCTGCGCCTGCTGAAGAGCTATCCGTTCGCCGCCGGGCTCGACCCGCGCTTCCGCGAGCTCGACGACGCGCAGGGCGCCGTGCTTCGCAGCGAGGCGTTCGAGCAGGCGCTCGCCGCGTTCTGCGCGAGCGGAGAGCCCGATCGCCTGCGCCTGCTCGCGACCTACGGCGCGGACGGGCTCCGGCGAATGCTCACCGGTGTCTACTCGACGCTGCGGTCCGCGGGCCGCGACCTCGATCTCGCGATCGACACGCTGCCGGTGCTCGAGGACCGCGTCGGCGAGCTGCAGGAAGCGGCCCGCGCACTCGCCGCCGAGCCGGCCGCGACCGAGCTGCAGCGCACGAACGCGACACAGCTGCTCGCGCTGCTC